>NZ_VFVV01000012.1:0-180784 GCF_006442695.1 Mesorhizobium sp. B2-3-7
AGCTCCAGCATCTCCTCAATCGCTTCCGCCGGCACCCGACGCGTCGAAAGCTTGCCCAAGCGCCGATCCAGCAACCCTGCTTCCCCAGCCTCTTCGTACCGGTCGCGGTAGCGTCGGAATTGCCGCTCCGACATGCCAAGCAACTCCCCTGCCTCCATCATCGAAAGATCGCCGCCATTCCAGCGGCTCAATACGTCCCGAAACTTTTGCATTCTCCGGTCCTGTAGCCATGCCGTCCGCTTCATCCCCAGCCTCCATCCGCTGGCGATAAAACCGGACAACTCACGTGCTACCTAATCCGGACAACTCATCTGCTAACGACACCCCCGTCGACTTCCTCTTGGCAATGGGCCGGCCGGCTTGTATAGAGCCCGCCACTCCCAATCCAACCAGACAAGGACGACCCAATGGCGCTCGAACGCACCTTTTCCATGATCAAGCCGGACGCAACGCGGCGCAATCTCACCGGCGCCATCACCAAGATGCTGGAAGATGCCGGTCTGCGCGTCATCGCTTCGCGCCGCGTTTGGATGAGCCGCCGTGAGGCGGAAGGTTTTTACGCCGTCCACAAGGATCGTCCGTTCTTCGGCGAGCTGGTGGAATTCATGTCGTCGGCGCCGACGATCGTGCAGGTGCTGGAAGGCGAGAACGCCATTGCCAGGAACCGTGAGGTGATGGGCGCCACCAACCCGGCCAACGCCGCCGAAGGCACCATCCGCAAGGTGCATGCGCTGTCGATCGGCGAGAATTCGGTGCACGGTTCGGACGCGCCGGAAACCGCCGCGCAGGAGATCAAGTACTGGTTCTCCGACACCGAGATCGTCGGCTGAGCCGACCCTGGCATTGTGACCGAAAAAGGCCGGCGGATTGCCGGCCTTTTTCATTGAAACGGATCGATCCGGCACTGCCGTTGAACCCTTGCCCGCGCTAAAGTCGGTCAGGCACAGGGAGCCGGCGAAGCATGACCAGCACCATTCCCGGCTTCTTCCAGGGCACCGAGATGCCATCGAGCGGCTGGTGGGAGGTGCTGTGGCCCGACCCCGGTGCCGTGCTTTCGTCAACGGGACTGAAGCCGGGCATGGAGGTGGCCGACCTCTGCTGTGGCGACGGCTGGTTTACGTTGCCCATCGCCAGGGTCGCCCGCCATGTCGTCGGCATCGATATCGATACCGACCTGCTCGACGTCACCCGTCGCCGGCTCAATGAAAACGGCACGAGGAATTTCGATCTCGTAGCGGGCGATGCCTATGAACTCGCGAGCCTGATATCCCGCCCCGTCGATTTCATCTTCATGGCAAACGCCTTCCACGGCGTGCCGGACCGGCCACGGCTGGCGCGAGCCGTTAGCGAAGCGCTCGTCCCTGCCGGACGCTTTGTTGTCGACAACTGGCATCAGCAGCCGCGTGAACAAACCAGGGTGCTCGGCGAGCCCCGCGGACCGAAGACCGAATTGAGGATATCGCCGGAACAGACCATCACGGCCGTCGAGGCGGCCGGCCTCAAATTCATCGAGCTGGTCGAGGTGCCGCCCTACCATTATGGCGCCGTGTTCGAAAAAGTGGGCGGCTGACCTCCGTCGACAGCCGTTTCATGGCATCAGCTCGCGGCGCTGAAACGCAGGATCTCGCGGCCGTTCCCGTCGGCCATGGTCAACTTGCCGGCATCGACTTTATACGAAGCCGCCTTTGCCAGAGCCTCGAACAGCGCCTTTTCCTCCGCCATCACCTCGGGCGCGCAGGCCTTGTAGGTCGAGCCGATGTCGCTGATCGCGATCTTCTGGCCATCGAGGTTGGCGGTGGCAAAATAGCTGTTGCAGGGACCGTTGCCGCCGGCCTTGCCTGCTTCACTCACTCGGAATGTCGCTTGCGGCGCGGTGATGGCTACGCCGTCGACATAGTCGAGCAGCCAAAGCTGATCGAGAACGGAAGCAGTGGGCTCGGGGCTTGGCGTCACCATCTTGAGCATGATGGTTTGCGGCGCATCGGTCAGCGGATCGACTTGATGGCGCTCATCCGAGATGAACAGGAGCCTGTCGCCGACGGTGATGCGGGCCTGCAACGCATAGGTCATCCGCCGCTGGATCCGGGACGGATCGAATTTGACCGCAAAGCTGATCGGCACCTGGCCTGCCGGCGTCAGCTTCTGTTCGCCGACGATTTTGGCGGGCGCGTCGGCCAACGAGACATCGGCAAGCTGGACCGAGAGCACGGCATTGGGCGGCAAGGCGATGCGCTCGCGGTAGGTCACCTCGCCTTTCAGGGCTTTTTCGGCGGCCACGGAGAGTTCCGGCACGGCCAGTATACCGACGACCAGAGGCACGAAACCGAAGACGAAGAACTCCGCTATCCTGTCCAGCACGACCATCTCCCTTCCCCGGGCTGGCCACAGCCCAGGCTGACCAACAGCGAATTGGCCAAAGGATTGCGGTCAATGCGTGGCTGATGCAAAATTATTCGGACGGTGGCCTTTTCCAGCGCCCTGCCGCCTGCTCGTCTTTCTCCTTGGCCTCGACCCAGCCGCCATCGGAGCCGTCGGCATGATGCTCCTTTTTCCAGAAGGGAGCCTGCGACTTCAGATAATCCATGAGGAAATTCGCCGCCTCGAACGCGGCTTGCCGATGCACGGAGGCCGCCACCACCAGCACGATGTTCTCGCCTGGCCGGATCTTGCCATGACGGTGGATGGCGGTGATGCCCTGCAGCGGCCAGCGCAGAACCGCTTCGGCCGCGATGCGAGTGATTTCGGCCTCGGCCATGCCCGGATAATGCTCGAGCTCAAGGGCCGAAAGCGTTCCCTGTTCGTCGCGGCACAGGCCTGAGAAGGTGACCACTGCGCCGATGTCGGCGCGGCCTCGCGTCAGGCTGGCGATTTCGGCGGCAACGTCAAAATCTCGGCGCTGAACGCGCACGACGGGTACGACCGCGCCGGCCATCTCAGCCCCCGGTCATCGGCGGAAACAGCGCGATCTCGCGCGCGCCTGCTATCTTCTCGCCGTGCTCGACATGTTCCTGGTTGATGGCGACGCGGATCACGTCGGGATATTGCAGCGCATGCTCGTATTCCTCGCCGCGCGACTTCAGCCAGCGCAACAGGTCCGCGACCGTCTCGACGCCATGCGGCAAGTCCACGTCTTCGTCCGGCTTGCCGATTCGCTCCCGCACCCAGGCGAAGTAGATGAGCTTCGTCATCCTATTCGTCCATGATGTGCTTGAGGCCGGCACGGAAATAGTCATAGCCGGTGTAAAGCGTAACCAGGGCGGCGATCCACAACAGCACCAGGCCGGTCTGTGTGGTCAGCGGAAAAATCTTGTCGCCGGCCGGACCGGCGAGCAGGAAGGCGATGGCGACCATCTGGATCGTGGTCTTCCATTTGGCAAGCTGCGTCACCGGCACGGAGACCTTGAGCGCCGCCAGATATTCGCGCAGGCCCGAAACCAGGATTTCGCGGCACAGGATGATGATCGCCGCCCACAGCGACCAGCCGGCAATGCCGGCATGGCGGTCGGTGTCAGCGGCAAGCAGCAGCAGGCATGTCGCGACCAGCAGCTTGTCGGCAATGGGGTCGAGCATCTTGCCGATGTTCGAGGTCTGCTTCCAGGCGCGGGCGAAATAGCCGTCGAAATAGTCGGTGATGGACGCCAGCAGGAAAATGATCAGCGCCGACCAGCGGGCGAAGTCGCTCGACTTCAGATGCCCCTCGAGGAAGAAGCACAGCACCACCAGCGGCACCGCGATAATGCGGGCGTAGGTGAGGATGTTCGGGAGGTTGAACGCGCGCTGAGCCATATCCGGGGGAACTCTTTCTGCCTGCGTACTCAAATCAGAAGCTGATGTAGGGGGTCAACAGGCCAAAATCGATTGGCCAGCAAAAATAGGCCAATCTTGTCATCTCGCGGGCTACGCCGCGCCGCTCCTTGCTTCGCCCGGGAGCCGACGGTCGCTTTCGGGCGACATGCATCAGTTCTCGTGAAAATGGTTGTAAACCAGTCTGGCCACCTGCTCGGAAATGCCGTCGACCTTTACCAGGTCCTCGATTGCCGCGCGACCGACCGCCTTGGCGGTGCCGAAATGCATCAGCAGCGCCCGTTTGCGGCTGGGGCCGATGCCGCCGATCTCGTCGAGCGGGCTCTTGACCATCTCCTTCTTGCGGCGGGCCCGGTGCGAGCCGATGGCGAAACGGTGAACCTCGTCGCGTAGGCGCTGGACAAAATAGAGCACCGGGTCGCGTACCGGCAGCGAAAACGAGTCCCTGCCCTTGACGAAGAAGCGCTCGCGGCCCGCGTCGCGGTCCTGGCCCTTGGCGATGCCGATGGCCACGACCCGGTCCTCGATGCCGAGATCGGCGAGGATCTTGCGCACGGCGCTCATCTGGCCCTGGCCGCCATCGATCAGGATGACGTCGGGCCAGGCAGGGAAGCCGCCCGACATGTCGCCCTCATCGCTGTCCGCCTCGCCTGCCGCGGCATCATTGGGTGTCACATCGCCATGCTCCTTGAGCAATCGTGAAAACCGCCGCTCCATCACTTCGCGCATCATGCCGAAATCGTCGCCGGGCGTGATCTCGGTCGAGCGGATATTGAATTTCCGGTACTGGTTCTTCACAAAACCTTCCGGCCCGGCGACGACCATGGCGCCGACGGCGTTGGTGCCCATGATGTGCGAATTGTCGTAGACCTCGATGCGCACCGGCGGCTTTTCGAGCCCGAAGGTCTCGGCGAAGCCGGCGAGCAACCTGGCCTGCGTCGAGGTTTCGGCCAGCCGACGGCCGAGCGCCTCGCGGGCATTTTGCAACGCGTTGTCGGTCAGGTCCTTCTTCTCGCCGCGCTGCGGCACCGAGATCAACACCTTGCGGCCGGCGCGGGTCGAGAGCGCCTCGGCCAACAGTTCCTGGTCCTCCACGGCGTGCGACAGCAGAACGGCGCGCGGCGTCGGCTTGTCGTCATAGAACTGCGCCAGGAACGAGCCCAGCACCTCGGCCCCTTCCAGCGCCGGATCGGCCTTCGGAAAATAGGCGCGGTTGCCCCAGTTCTGGCCGGTGCGGAAGAAGAACACCTGGATGCAGACCTGGCCGCCCTCCTGATGGATTGCGAAGACATCGGCCTCGTCGACGGTCTGCGGATTGATGCCCTGGTGGCTCTGCACGTGCGAGAGTGCCGCCAGCCGGTCTCGATAGATGGCGGCGCGCTCGAAATCGAGGTCTTGCGAGGCCTGCTGCATGGCGGCCGAAATCTCGGTCTTCACCTTCTGGCTGCGGCCGGAAAGAAAATCCTTCGCCTCGGCAACCAGCTCGGCATAGTCGCTATGCGAAATCTCGCCGGTGCACGGACCGGCGCAGCGCTTGATCTGATAGAGCAGGCAAGGCCGCGTGCGGTTCTCGTAGAAGGAGTTGGTGCAACTCCTCAGGAGGAAGGCGCGCTGCAAGGAATTGATGGTGCGGCCGACCGCGCCCGCGGAAGCGAAGGGGCCGAAATAATCACCTTTGCGCGAACGCGCGCCGCGATGCTTGTAGATGCCGGGCGAGACATGGTCGCCGGTCAAGAGGATGTAGGGAAACGACTTGTCGTCGCGCATCAGCACGTTGAAACGTGGCCGCAGCCGCTTGATGAGGTTGGCCTCCAACAGCAGCGCCTCGATCTCGGTGCGGGTGACGACGAACTCCATCGTCGCGGTCTCGCGCACCATGCGGCCGATGCGGTTGGTGTGGAAGCGGCCTTGCGCGTAATTGGTGACGCGCTTCTTCAGGCTGCGGGCCTTGCCGACATAGAGCACGTCGCCATTGGCATTCATCATGCGGTAGACGCCCGGCGCATTGGGCAGCCGCTTGACCAGCGTCTGGATCACTTCGGCGCCGACCATGCCGTCGGCATCGCCGGCATGCGGCGTCCAGTCGATGGCGGTGAAGGCGACGTCCGGGCCGGCCGGTTCGACGATCTCCTCCGCCGCCTCGTCCTCGAGGTCGATTTCGGGTGGCAGATCGTCGGCGCCGCCACGCATCTTGTGTTTCTGCTCTGCGGGACTCATTCCGTCATGCCTGTCACATCAGGTGTGCGCCATGCAAGATGCTGGCCGCCATCAAGCGCGATCATCTGCCCGGTAACCGAGCGGGCTTCCCAGAGATAGCGGATTGTGGCGCCGAATTCCGGCAATTGCGGGCCGCGTTTCAAAATGAGACCGGCGAGTTGCGCGGCAAAGTCACTGTCGTCCTGGTGCGCGTTCTTCAAGGTCGGGCCAGGACCGATGGCGTTGACGCGGATGCGCGGGCCGAGCGCCTGCGCCATCATCTGGGTTGCCGTCCACAAGGCGGACTTCGACAGCGCATAGGAGAAGTAGCGCGGCGTCGGCCGCCAGACACGCTGGTCGATCATGTTGACGATCAGCCCCTCCTGCCCGTCCGGCAGGGCCCGGGCAAAGTTCTGCGTCAACAGTGCCGGGGTCTTCACATGAATGGCGAAGTGGCGGTCCCAGCCCTGCCAGTCGAAATCAAGAACCGAATCGTCCTCGAACAGCGAAGCGTTGTTGACCAGCAGCGAGATCGGCCCGAGCGCGGCTTCGGCGCGGCCGACCAGGTCGCCGACCTCGGCCATATCGGTCAGATCGGCGGCGACGACGGCGGCGTGGCCGCCGGCGCGGTTGATCCGCTGGGCAAGCGCATCCGCGTCGTCGCGCGAGCGGTTGCAGTGAATGGCGACGGCAAAACCGTGGGCGGCGAGATCCTCGACAATCGCGCTACCGATCCGTTTTGCCCCGCCCGTCACCAGCGCCGCGGTGGCTTTGCTCATCTGTTGTCAATCCTCGGTTTCGGCGCGAAGGAGGGCGCCGGCAAAATATGGCCCGCCACCCGTTAAATGGCGTTCGCAGCTGCGGCAACATTGTGGCGAAACGGCCGGTTCGGCATCTCGAGCCGGCCGGCAATGAGCCGGCCTCAACACAATATAGGGGGCTGGACTCCTTGCACCAAGCCACCTGCGGTGCAGCACGGCCAATCTGCTGACATTTCGCTGTTGCGAAGATGCAACGCCAAATTTCTGCCTCATTCGCGCCGGGGAATGACCCAAGTTCAGGTTCGCTTCAGCCGTATTTCGACACGACATTTGGAACCGACGAACGCCAGATCCGTTTCACCCCCCGGACGGGTTGATGGGCGATCGTAAGAACAAGCCTGTGTCCTGTGGCTTAAGGAGTAAACAACAATGCAAGCCAATCTCAAATTCGCACGGCCGCTGGCCGTAGCGCTCGGGCTCTTCGCCCTCGGTGGAACTGCCTATGCCGCCGATGTGGTCCAGGAAGAGCCGCCGGCGCCTGCCCCGGTCGCCGAACTGCCCGTCGCGTCCTGGGCCGGCCCCTATGCCGGTCTTAATCTTGGCTATGGCTTCAGCGGCCGTACCAAGGAAAAGGATTTCGACGTTGAAACCGATACCAAGGGCTTCATCGGCAGCGTCTTCGGCGGCTATCAGTGGCAGCAGGAGAACTTCGTCTACGGCGGTGAAGCCGAACTCGGCTACAACGGCGTCAAGGGCGACGACAATGGCATCGATTCCAAGGCCGGCTTCGAAGGCTCGCTGCGTGCCCGTCTCGGCTACGCTGTGACCCCGGAAATCCTGCTCTACGGCACCGGTGGTCTCGCCGGCAGGAGCCTGAAGGTGGAGGACAGCGTCCTCGGCGCCAGCGACCGCGCCACCATGATCGGCTGGACCGCCGGTCTTGGTACCGACATCAAGCTGACCGACAATGTGTTCGGCCGCGTCGAATACCGCTACACCGACTTCGGCAGCAAGGACTTCGATGGCATTGGCAAGGTCAAGGCCACCGACAACCGCGTCACCTTCGGCGTCGGTATGAAGTTCTAAGTCGTTCAAGCCACGACACGAAGAAGCCGGGCCTTGCGCCCGGCTTTTTTATTGTCGGCCGCTCACGCGGGAACGCAGGGTTTCAGGTCAGGGAATTTCTCATCGAAGCGCGCGGCCCAGCGGACCAGCCGGTTGCGGCCTTTTTCCCATTTCCCGGCGAAACGCAGCGCCAGGTAGCCAAGGCAGGCGCGCAGCGCCATCTGGCCGGCGG
The DNA here is from genome assembly GCF_006442695.1 of Mesorhizobium sp. B2-3-7. Lineage (NCBI taxonomy): Bacteria > Pseudomonadati > Pseudomonadota > Alphaproteobacteria > Hyphomicrobiales > Phyllobacteriaceae > Mesorhizobium > Mesorhizobium sp. B2-3-7. The sequence continues at coordinate 8,059 of NZ_VFVV01000012.1, forward strand.
TGATCTTCTTCGGCAGTTTCGGCGGATTGGCGTTGAGTAGATCGAGCGCGGCGGTGATCTTCGCCCACTGGCGATCGAGCCAGGGCTGGTAGACCATCTCCTCGGGCCGCGTGCGGCGCTCATAAACCATCGACAGCGCACAGTCGCAGATGCCGTCCGCCAACGCTTCCAGCACTTCCGCTTCCAGCCGCTTGTCGGGATTGCGCGGAAACAGCGCGCTCTTCGACATCCGGTTGAGCTGCTGGGTGATGGCTCGGCTGTCGTGGATCGAGCGGCCGTCGTCGAGCACCAGCACGGGGATCTTGCCCAGCGGATTGGCGCCGATCAGTTCGGCCGGCTTGTCTTCGGTTTTGACAGGCGCCAGGTCGACCGCGATGCCGGCATAAAGGGCCGCCATTCGTACCTTGGAACTATAGGGGGACGTGGAGGCGTAAAGCAGCTTCGGCATGATCGGGTTCCTGTTGGCAGCCCGTCACTGTTGACCGGGCGCCCTTCCCCGCGCAACAGCCAGAAGCGGAAAAACCAGCCGCCAGCAGCCGGCGACCACTCCTGCATGCCCTGGTCTCTTGTACGCCTTGATCAGGATGCGCCACATGGTGACGGCGGCAACACTCCGACAGGCCGGACAAGACCAACGATCGTTCCGCCGCCGCACGATAGCGCGCAACAAAAAGCCCACCGGACTTCGCCCTGCGGCGAAGTCCTGGGAGCTGCGAAAGATATCTGACGTCCGCCCCTCTCGTTGCGCCCCAATGCCAGAGCAGAGGGCGCGAGGCCTCAACGGCACCTGCCCTCATTTCTGCCGACACGGTCCCCGGCGCGAAGAAACGTGACTACTTCTTCGCGGCCTTCACTGGCGCTGCTTTCTTGGCGGCTGGCGCCGCCTTCTTCACCGGTGCCGAAGACTTCGCCGCGGCAGCCTTGGCCGGAGCCTTGGCAGGGGCTGCCTTCTTGGCAGCGGGCTTGGTCGCGGCCTTGGCAGCCGGCTTCCTGGCCGGAGCGGCTTTCTTTGCCGGAGCGGCCTTCTTGGCCGGTGCAGCCTTCTTTGCGGATGCGGCGCTGGCCTTGGCGGGCGCTGCCTTCTTCGCCGCCGGTTTCGCGGCGGCCTTGGCTGCCGGCTTCTTGGCCGGTGCCGCCTTTGCCTTCGGCGCTGCCGCCTTCGGCTTGGCAGCGGGTGCTGCTTTCTTGACCGCGGTCGCGGCTTTCGCCGCCGCCGCTTTTACAGGTGCTTTCTTTGCCGGTGCCTTGGATGCCGGCGCTTTTGATGACTGCTTAGCCATGCGATGCCCCTTGCGTTATGCCGACGACCGTTAATGGCCCGGCGTGTCATGCTTATCTGACTCGCGCCTCGCTAGCCAGCGAAGCAATGATATGATTTTCTCAGCTTAAATTTTCGTTGCGATCGACACATGATCACACTCATCATCGCAAAAATATGGCGTTATCTTCCGATATCGCCAGCAATTTGGCATCGACATTCTCGATGCGCTGCGTGGGCGCGCCTGCCATGAAGCTGCAAAGATCAGGAAGCAGCTTCGCGCATTGATCTTCGGCCGCGAATATCATGAGCTGCGGCTTATAGAGAATGATCATCTTTTGCAGGCGACCGGTCCCTTCGGATTACAAGTGCAATGCGATGCGCCGATCTGGCGATCACCTTGTCAAGCCTGGCTTCATCACTGAATTGACAGATTACTCTGCATGCCAGAGTATTCTGACAAGTGTGTTCGATGTCTTTCACAAAGGCGAATGGTTAGTACTGCCCGAGCTGCAGAGCCGTAGGGTGACAGCTCAAGGTCCGCAGCATTGGAGCCAATTGATGAGTGCCGACGACATCATCCATCAGAGTACGCGTCTCAGGATCATGGCCGCCCTGAACACGCTGGAAAGACGCGAGGCGCTGGAGTTCACGCAGCTGAAGGCTATGATCGAAACCACCGACGGAAATCTCGGCGCGCATCTCGACACGCTGGCCAAAGCGGGCTACGTCGATGTTGAAAAGCTTTTCGTCGGGCGGCGGCCGCGGACACGGATCAGAGCAACGACGATCGGGCGGCGCGCTTTTCGCGGTCACGTTGCCTTTCTTCGAAAGATCATCGGTGAAGCCGAGGCGACGCGAGGCAGGAAATAGCACTGCGATTGGCAAACATTGTCGGCGCGTGCCGCGCGGCACATATTTTCGTCAGGGCCGATACCCCGAGTCGCAGAAAAGGCCCGCGGCTTAGGCCGCAGGCACCAACGAAATCGACTGGAAACCGCCCGCTAGCGCAGGATGCGGCAGCGGCCGTTGTAGACCATCCAGCGGTCGAAGCCCGAGACGCAGAATTCGACATTGTCGCCGATCGAGGCAAAGCCCTGGCCTTCCTCGATCAGGTACCAGATGGCGCGGTCGCGGCCATCCGACAGGGCGACCGTGGCGCCGCAATAGCGACGGCCGATCGGCCATTCCTCGCTGGCCGGCAAGTAGCGGTGCTGGTGGATGCGGTGGAAATCGGTGATCGCGACATCCGGCAGGTGCGGGACGTGCCGCACCTGATAGGAGAAGCGGCTGGTGATCTTGTTCAGCACCCAGGCTTCGCCGCAAATGCCGCTGTCCTCGTCAGAATAGACGGCAAGATCGGCGGCTTGCGCCGCCTGGGTGAAGCCAAGCGATGTGCCAAACGGCGTGCAGAGCGAGATCAGGGCGGCAAGGGCGGAGCGGGCGAAGCGAGTCATGGCAGCCTCTCAAGGTCGATTGCGCGCACTGTGCGGGATTCGCCGGGCGGCGGTCAAGCGATTGCATTGACAATGGTTTCCAGGGCGTGGCCGCCGGCCATCAGCCGGGGCGCGCCGCCAGCAGCAGCCCGCCGATAACGGCGATGTTGACCAGGAAGGCGGACCTCAGCGCCTGCCTTTCCGGCCCGTGATGGCGCCAGAAGGGCAGGACGAGCAGATTCGCCGCCACCGTGAACAGGATGAGCGCGCCGGCGGCATAGGGCACCGCGGCGCCGATGGCGAGGCAGAAGCCGGCCACCAAATCCAGCGGAGCGGAGCCGGGCCGGCCGCAGACCCGCTTTAACTGTTTGTCTTGGCGCATCTGTAAGGACGCCGCTCGCAGCCTGCATCCCGCTGCTACTCCCCTGCCAGCCAGTTCAGCGTCCAGTGCGCCGGCTTTTCCAAGACCAGCAATTTGTGCAGGGCCGGCAGGAGAATGCGCAATTCACCTTCCAGCGTGAAAGGCGGGTTGGCCACGACCAGGCCGCTGCCGTCGAGGCTGGGCTCTTGCGACGCGGGCCGGATTTCGAATTCGATGTCGAGCAATTTCGGAACGCCGGTTTCCTTCAGTGCCTTGCGGAAGCCAATCACCGCCTTGCGGTCCTTGATCGGATACCACAGCGCATAGATGCCGCCCGGCCAGCGCTTGTGCGCCTTCGCCAGCCCGTCGACGAGGCGGCCGAACTCGCCCTCTTCCTCGAATGGCGGATCGATCAGCACCAGTCCGCGCTTTTCCTTCGGCGGCAGGTGTGCGCCGAGCGCCAGCCAGCCGTCGAGCTCGATCACCCTTGTCTGGAAATCGCCGGCGAATTCCGTCTTCAGCTTCGCGACATCCTTCGGGTGCAGCTCGATCGCCGATAGCCGGTCCTGCTTACGCAGAAGGTGCCGCGCGACCAGCGGCGAGCCCGGATATTTTTTCAATGGACCGTCTGCGTTGCACGCACGCACCGCGTCGAGATAGGGCGCGAGCAGCATTGCGGCCTGGGCTTCGGGCGCGGCATCGACCAGCCGGCCGATGCCGCCTTGCCATTCGCCGGTCTTCTGCGCCTCGGGCGAGGACAGATCGTAGCGGCCGATGCCTGCATGAGTGTCGATGACGCGGAACGCCTTGTCCTTCTGCTTCAGATATTCAAGCAGCCGCGTCAGCACGACGTGCTTGAGGACGTCGGCAAAATTTCCGGCGTGATAGGCGTGGCGATAGTTCATGTGGAACCCCTGCCCCAACGTGGCGGCGGTGGCTGTGAATTCGGATTTTGCGGCCGGCCGCCGGCAGAACGCAAGGACAGCAGGAAGCCGATCAAGCCGATCGCCATCAGCGCGAAGCCAACCGGTCGCGCACGGCTGTCGGTCTCGCCCACACCGGAGCGCAAGACAAGATCGACCGCGCGTATCGGGATGTCGTCGGCGTCGCCGGGACCGACGGTGAAGACATAGGGGCCGGGGCCGACGGTCCGGATCACGCCAGCCTCATCGCGGAAGATCTTGTCGGGCAGTTGCGGGCTCGCCTGACGCGGATTGTCGGAATGATTGAACTGAAGCGTCGAGGCAAGCACCGTGCGGCCGCCGGAGGCGGCTGTCAGCGTCAGCACCGTGCGCTGCTGCGAAACGATGCGCTCGGCCCTCGCGGTCAAGTCGACCAGCACCCTGACCGGCGCATCGCGCGCGGCAAGCGGCACTGTGACCTGCCTGAAGCGGCCGCCCTCATAGACCCGCCAGCTGCCGATCTGGTGACCGGAGAAATTAGTCATCGCCCATGGATAGATGGCGCCGACGCCGATGCCGGCGAGCAGGATCAACAGGAACAGAAAGCGCATTCAGGGAATCACCTTGTAATCGGACGTTGCCGGACAATTAGGCTGCATTGGCGCTGTCGCGCAGGCGCTCCATTTCGTCCAATAGCATGTCGAGGCCGAGTTCGAATGTCTTGTCGAAACCGCCGGTGTCGAAATAGGTCCCGGCCGCCATGACACTGGGGAAATCCTTCGCCAGTTGCTCGTCGTCGACGGTGGTCACCGCCGACGGGCCCTTGGCGTAGCCCGCGGTCTCGTCGAGGATCGCGCCCATGAGATAATAGCTGGCGGTGCGAAACAGCCTGGCGCTGAGTTCCGGGCCGAAACCGCCAGCCTCGAACAGGCCGATGACGCCGTTCAGCATCGCAAGGCAAGGCGGCGAATTCATCCGGTAGACGACAAGGAATGGCGCAAAGGCCGGGTGCTCCCTCGCAACACGGCGAAACTCATGCATGACCATCCGAATCCTGTCGCGCCACGGCATGCTGTCGTCGGGGATAACCATCCCGCTGACCTGGCGATCGACCAACGCCTCATAGAGGTGCGCTTGCGAGGGGAAGTGATGATAAATGCTCATCGCCTCGCAGCCGAGCACGGCGGCGAGCTTGCGCATCGAAAAACCGGAAAGGCCCTCCTTCTCGATCACCTCGAAAGCGGCATCCTCGATCATCTCGCGGGACAGCCGTCCGCGTGCTCGCTTTTTTTTGATCGATGAGTCCATGGCCGCGCTTGACAACTTACAGCGTAAGGTTCATTTTTCACTTCACCTTACACAGTAAGGCTAACAAAGACCAGAGGAGGAAAACATGTCACACCATCGCATTGCCAAATCCGTGCATTCGTCCCTCCATCGTGCGTTGGCTCTAACCGCCGTGGCCTGCGTCCTCGCCGCGGCCCCTGCCTATGCCGACGACTACGATGCAACCATAAAGGACATCCAGTCGACCATGGGCGGCGTGCCGAGCTTTGTGAAGCAACTTCCCAAAGCCGGTCTGCCCGGCGCCTGGGCCGAGGTCAAGGCCATCGAACTCAGCGACAAGACGGCGCTGCCGCCAAAGGTAAAGTCATTGATCTCGCTGGCAGTGGCGGCGCAGATCCCGTGCAACTACTGCATCTGGTCGGACACGCAAAACGCCAAGCGCGCCGGCGCTACCGATGAGGAAATCCAGGAGGCGGTGGCGATGGCGGCGCTGACCCGCCATTGGAGCACCATCTTCAATGGCATGCAGGTCGATTTCGACACGTTCAAGAAGGAAATGGGCGGGCAGTGAAACGACACCCGCGGTGGTCCGCGCCTGCGGGCCACCGCAGAACTGCCCTCATCCGACAGCCATCATCTTCGCCTTCGATTGTCATCCAGCGGGAAATGCCGCATTGAAAGTGCAATCGCAAAGCATGGACGAGGCCGCAAATGGCGCCGGTCAAGGTCGACCCCGACAAGGTGCACGAATTCGAGGACGCCGAGAGCTTTTATACTTGGCTCGGTGAACATCATGACAGGGAAACCGAGGTCTGGATCACAATCCACAAGACCGGCTCGGGACTGAAGTCGATCTCGGCAAAGGAGGCGATCGAGGTCGTGCTGTGCTGGGGCTGGATCGACGCGGTGCGCAAGGGGCTCGACGACAAGAGCTTCCTGCAGCGTTACACGCCGAGGACGAAGAAAAGCATCTGGAGCCAGATCAACATCGACAATGTCGCCCGGCTAATCGACGACGGCCGGATGACGCGGCATGGGCTCGCCGAGGTCGAAGCCGCCAAGGCCGATGGCCGCTGGGCGCGTGCCTATGCCAGCGGCAAGGACATGAAAATTCCCGATGACCTGCAGGCCGCGATCAATGCCGAGCCAGAGGCTCGGCAAATGCTCGAAAAACTCAGCGCGCAGAACCGCTTCGCGCTCGCCTTCCGTATCCACAACATGAAGACGGAAGCCGGGCGCAGGAAGAAGATCGAGACTTTTGTCGAGATGCTCAAGCGCGGCGAGACGATCCATCCGCAGGGGAAGAAATAAGGCTGCTCATGTACGAGCGACAGGTTTCTTCCGGCTCGATGATCGCGACCCCACATACCAGCAGGGTAGCGATCAGCCACCGGTGACGTCCCTTAGGCTTTGCGCTCCCAGCGGCGGTCGGGCGTCTGCTGCCAATACGTCACCGCGTGGCCGGCGTCTTTCATCGTCTTCCAGTGCCCGCGGGCGGCCTCGACCTGGGCCGCATCGTGGCCGTCGAACAGGAACACGGCGCGCTCGTAGCCGCCAAGGTCCGGCGGCGCAGCGCCGTCCACCAGGAAGCGTATCTGCGCCGCGTTCGGGTTGCCTTCGCCGGTGGTCAAAAGGATCGGCTGTTCAGCGGGATGAGCTTCGCGATCAGTGGCGTGCGCGAGGAAGGAATCGTCACGGAACGTCCACAGATGCTGGTCGAGCGCGTCGCGCCGCTCCTCGGTGCCTGTCTGCACCACGGCGCGCCAGCCGCGATCGACGCTGCGCTCAAGTAGGCCGGGCAGCGCATCCTCCAGCGTCGATTCGGTCAGGTGATAAAACAGCACGTCGGCCATGGGTCCCGATCAGCTCTCGTAGTGGTCGCGCACGAGCCGGTCGAGCAGCCGCACGCCAAAGCCGGAACCCCAGGACTGGTTGATTTCGTTCGACAGCGCCCCCATGGCGGTGCCTGCGATGTCGAGATGCGCCCAGGGCGTGTCCTTGACGAAGCGCTGCAAGAACTGCGCGGCGATGATGGCGCCGCCATAGCGGCCGCCGATGTTTTTCATATCGGCATTCTTGGAATCGATCAGCTTGTCATATTCAGGACCGAGCGGCATGCGCCACAGCCGCTCCTGCGTCGACTGCCCGGCTGTCGCCAGGCGTTCCGCCAGTTCGTCATTGTTGGAGAACAGGCCGGCATAGTGCTGGCCGAGCGCGACCATGATCGCGCCGGTCAACGTCGCCAGATTGACCATGAACTTCGGCTGGAAGCGGTCATTGCAGTACCAGAGCGCATCGGCCAGCACCAGGCGCCCCTCCGCATCGGTGTTGAGCACCTCGATGGTCTGGCCCGACATCGAGGTAACGATGTCGCCGGGACGCTGCGCATGGCCGTCGACGGCGTTTTCCACAAGCCCGATGATGCCGACGACATTGGCCTTCGCCTTGCGGCCAGCGAGCGCATGCATCAGTCCGGTCACCGCCGCGGCCCCGCCCATGTCGCCCTTCATGTCCTCCATGCCAGATGCCGGTTTCATCGAATTGCCGCCGGTGTCGAAGGTGACGCCCTTGCCGATGAAGGCGACCGGGCTGTCCTTGGCCTTGCCGCCGTTCCACTGCATGACGGCCATGCGGGCGCCGCGCGGCGAGCCTTGCGCAACGCCGAGCAGCGACCCCATGCCGAGTTTCTTCATTTCCTTCTCGGCCAGTATCTCGACCTTGACGCCGAGGGCCTCCAGTTCCTTGGCGCGGGCGGCAAACTCGACCGGTCCCAGGACGTTTGCCGGCTCGTTGACGAGGTCACGTGCCAAAAGCACGCCGTCGATCACAGCCTCGGTCTCGGCGAAGGCCTTCTTCGCACCCGCCGGATCGGCGGTGTGGATGGTTATCTTGGCCGGCTTTTTCGGCTCGGCCTTGTCGCCTTGGCCATCGTCCTTGTCTTTCCTGGTCTTGTACTTGTCGAAGGAATAGCTGCGCAGAAGAATACCCGCGGCAAGGCTGGCCGCCTGCGCACCGCTTGACGAGGCGCCGACCACGTCGAGCACCACCGCCACGTCCGTCGCCTTGCGTAGCGACCCCGCGATGGTGCCTCCAAGCTTCGTCCAGGCGTATTCGTCGAGCCCGGATACCTTGCCGGCGCCGATCGCGACCAGCCTGTCGAGCGAGCTTGCCTGTGGCGTCAGCACTTCCACCACGCTGGCGAACTTGGCCGTGAATTCGGCCACAGGGAAGGCCCGTTCCAGCGTCTTGCCGGGATCATACGCCGCGGCGGTTTCGCTCAGGCCGCCATCATCCGCCGCCAGCACGAAGACCGTCCCCTTCCTGTTCGCGGCGGTCTGCGGCGCAGCGAATTTTGCGAAGGCGATCGAGGGTCTCTGGTTCATCATGTCCTGCTTTCGGGGAATGCGCGGCTCGCGCGAAGCGGTTGGAAGCGATCCGCGACATTTGGTCGTTTTCCGGCATTTGGCAAGACTTTGCCAAACGTGCTCCCCATATGGCACATGAATCAACGGCGATTCGTCGCGGCACGGCTCCGCTTTTTGGCCGCAACCTGTTGTTAACCATCGATGTTCGCCCTTTCTTATCCAATCCCGCCGACACTCCGGCCCAACGTGGCGCGCGATGTGGGACGGGAACCGGATCGTCTGCCTGACAGAGCCCGACGCAGCCAGTTGTGCGGGCGTCGCCGGACGGCTACCCTTATCCGGTGGCATGATGCCGTTCGAGAAAATTGAGAAAAGCCTTCATGAAGGTCGTTGAACGCTACATCATGCGCCGCGCTTTCGTGGTTTTTATTGCAGCGCTGGCCTGGACGCTGGCCATTGTCTGGACGACGCAGGTGCTGGCCAAGATCGACCTCGTCACCGACAGCGGCCAGTCGGCGCTGACCTTCTTCGAGGTTGCGGCCCTCATTCTTCCCTCGATCATTCCGATCGTGGTGCCCTTCGCGCTCGTGGTGGCGGTTGCCCAGACGCTCAGCGTCATGAATTCGGATTCGGAGCTCGCCGTCGTCAACGCAGCGGGCGCCTCGCGCTGGACCATCGTGCGGCCGATCATGATTCTCGCGGCCGCGGCCAGCGTCTTTTCCTTCGCCGTCGACAACGGCATCGACCCTTACGCGCGCCAGAAGAACCGGATGCTGGTGGCGGAGTCACGCGCGGATCTTCTGTCGCTGATCATCCAGGAGGGCACATTCCGCAAGATCGATGATGGGCTGTTCCTGCAGATAGGCGAGCGGCTTCCCGACAACCGGCTGGGCGGCATCTTCGTCGCGGATTCGCGCGAGGAAGGCGTCAACCTCGTCTACTATGCCAAGACGGGCAGCATCATCGAACGCGGCGGCGAAAAGGTGCTGATGATGAATGACGGCGTCATCCATCGAAAGACACTGACCGGCGACCTCTCGGTCATCCGCTTCACCTCCTATGCCTTCGACATGTCGGCCTTCATGGCGGCAGCGTCGGAGGTGACGCTGATGCCAAAAGACCAGACGACCCAGTACCTGCTCAACCCGAGTGCCAACGACAAGGTCTACCAGCAGCGCCCGAACGAATACCGGGCGGAGGTCGACCAGCGGTTCTCGGAATGGCTCTATTCCATGGTTTTCGCCTTGATCGCACTCGCGGTCGCCGGAGACGCACGCTCGCATCGCGAGGCGCGCGTCAATCCGCTGATCACGGCCATCGCGATATCGCTGTTCGTGCGCTGGCTGGGCTTCTTCGCCGCCAGCAAGGCCGACGAGGTCCCGCAATATGCGTATATGGTCTACGGCGTGCCCATCGTGTCGTCGGCGGTGGCAATTTGGTTCATCGCATCCAACCGGACGATGGAACTGCCAGTGGCCTGGGCAGATTGGCTGACGAATCTCGCCAGCCGGATGGCTGACGCCTGGAATGCCGTCAAGCTGCGCCTGTCCAGGCGCAGCGCCTCGGGCCAGAGGGTCAGCTGATGGGCTGGACGCTGGGACGCTACTTCTTCTTCCGCTATGTCACGATCACCGTGTGGTTCTTCATCGGCCTGCTTGCGCTGGTGTTCCTGATCGATTTCACCGAGCTTTCCGGCCGCACGACCGGCCTGCCCGGCTTCACCTATGGAACGGCGCTGGCCATTTCCGGACTCAGGATGCCGATGATCATGCTGCAGACCGTGCCGTTTGTCGGTCTCTTCTCGGCGATGGCGACGCTGGTCTCGCTCAACCGCAGGTATGAACTGGTCATAGCGCGCTCAGCCGGCGTTTCGGCCTGGCAGTTCCTTTTGCCGTGCTGCATCGGAGCGCTGTTGTTCGGCGTCCTGTCGGTCGGTCTCATCAACCCGCTCGCAGCGCACGCCTTCTCCTGGTCCGAACAGATCGAAACCCAGTTGCGCTCGGGCAAGTCGAATACGGTGTCGGCCGACGCCGCGCCCTGGATCCGGCAGAAAACCAGCTCCGGAGACACCATCATCGGAGCGCGCGCCATCCTCAACCAAGGCCTGGAGATGGCTGACGCTGTCTTTTTCATCCTCGACCCGCAAGGCGATATCGTCGAGCGCAAGGATGCCGCGCGCGCCTACCTGCGGGACGGCTACTGGGAATTGCAGGACGTTAAGACCTTCAGGAACGGCACCATCCAGCCTGCGGCAAACGATCGCGTGCCAACCAATCTGAAGCCCGAATTCGTGCAGGAGCGGCTGGCGCGCCCGGAGACCATTCCATTCTACGATCTGCCGGGAAAAATCGAGGTTGCCCGTTCCTTCGGCCTCAAGGCAAATGCCTTCGCCATGCAGTTCGATTCGCTGGTGGCGTTGCCGTTCCTGCTCGTCGCCATGACGCTGATTGCGGCAACAGTTTCAATGCGATTTGCGAGGATGGGGCAATCGGCAACGATGATTCTGGGTGGCGTCGTTGCCGGGTTTCTGCTTTATGTCGTTTCGGTGCTGGTGAAGGCATTCGGCGTGGCGGGGTTCGTGCCGACTGTCGTAGCTGCCTGGGTGCCGGTCGTGGTAGCTATGTTCTTCGGGGTGACTTTCCTGCTATACAAGGAAGACGGCTAGTGAGGGAGGCCTTTTTGCCCAGTAACAGGCAGGCCGGTTTGGCGCGCCTTTATGCGGCGACCGCCTTGGCATGCCTGTTTGCATGCGCGGTTCCGCTGCCTGCGATCGCGCAGGATGTCGGCGACATGGCGACCAAGGTGCCGTCCGGCTCGCAGATGCTGCTGGCGGCCGATACGCTGGTCTATAACAACGACAATCAGACCGTGACCGCCGTCGGCGGCGTGCAGATCGACTATGGCGGCAACCGACTTGTCGCGCAGAAGGTCGAGTACAACCGCAACACCAAGCGCATGGTCGCAAGCGGCAATGTCGAGGTGATCAACAGCGACGGCACCAAGATCAATTCGGATCATATCGACATCACCGACGACTTCGCCGACGGTTTCGTCAACGCGCTCCGCGTCGAAACCATCGACAAGGCCTATTTCGCCGCCGAAAGCGCCGAACGCATGGGCGGCGTGCTGACCACCTTCCACAATGGCGTCTACACTGCCTGCGAACCGTGCGAGGACAAGCCCGACAAGGCGCCGACCTGGCGTGTGAAGGCCAGGAAGATCATCTGGAACGGCGAAAAGAAGACGGTCCGCTTCGAGAACGCGAATTTCGAATTCTTCGGCTTCCCGCTAGCCTACCTGCCGGCGTTCGAGATCGCCGACCCGACGGTGAAGCGCAAGAGCGGCTTCCTGATCCCCGGCATCGTCTTCAAAAGCGATCTGGGCGTGGGGGTGAAGGTCCCCTATTATTTCGCGCTCTCGCCGACCTACGACCTGACCGTCACCGGCACCGGCTTTACCAAGCAGGGCTTTCTCGGTGAGGCCGAGTGGCGCCAGCGCTTCAACAATGGCGAATACAGCCTGAAGATCGCGGGGATTCAGCAGCGAGACCCCGACGCCTTCATCGACGCCGCCGGCCGCAATATCGATTCGGGCGAGGCTGGCGATCCCAACAAATTCCGCGGCATGATGGGCACACAAGGCCAGTTCGCCATCAATTCGCGCTGGAATTTCGGCTGGGACGTGCTGCTGCAGACCGACAAGAACTTCTCGAATACCTACGCCATCGACAAATACAACGGGTACGTTCACCAGTCGTCGGTTTACCTGACGGGGCTCGACGGCCGTAATTATTTCGACCTGCGCGCCATGCATTTCGAGGTGCAGGAAAACACGCTCGACAGCAGCATCGCTGCGCGAAGCGGCCAGCAGCCCTGGGTGCTGCCCTCGCTTGACTATGCCTACATTCCGGATACATCGGTCGCAGGCGGCCAGCTGTCGTTCAACGTCAATTCGCGCGTCATCCGCCGCGATGACCTCGACGAGACCTATTTCACTCCCTACTTCCCCCCTTCAGGCACCCAACGTGTGCGCGGCATCGAGGGCGAATCCGGCCGGCTCACCGCCCAAGCCGAATGGAAGCGGTCATTTGTCACCGATGACGGGTTGGTGCTGACACCCTTGCTGGCGCTGCAGGGCGACGTCGACTATGTCAACGCGTCATCAGCTTCACTCGCAGCCGTCAACCAGATGGCGACGAATTTGGGCGAGCAGGATGACATGCGCTCGTCTTTCGCCCGCTATATGGCAACCGCCGGACTCGAGATGAGCTGGCCGCTGCTGTTTTCGATGGCCAGCGGCTCCAGTCATGTGTTCGAGCCGATGGCGCAGGTCTTCCTGCGCCCGAACGAACAATATGTCGGCGGCCTTGCCGTCCCGAACGAAGATGCGCAGAGCATGGTTTTCGACGCGAGCACCCTGTTCGAGCGCGACAAGTTCTCCGGCTATGACCGCATCGAAGGCGGCTCGCGCGCCAATGTGGGCCTTCGCTATTCCGGTTCCTACATCAACGGCTGGGGCACCAACGCCATCTTCGGCCAGTCCTACCAGATCGGCGGCGAGAACTCCTTCGACGCGCCGGACCTGGTCAATGTCGGCGCCTATTCGGGCCTCGAAAACACCAAGTCGGACTATGTCGGCCTGTTTGGCGTCAGCAGCCCGAACGGGTTCGCCGCCTCGGTCAGCGGCCGTTTCGACGAGCAGAGCTTCGAGGTTCGCCGCGCCGAGGTAAAGGCCGCCTATTCCGGCCTACCGGTGTCGCTGAGCGCCAAATACGCCTTCATCCAGGCTCAGCCGCTCTATGGCTTCACCACCGACCGCCACGAGGTCACGCTCGGCGCGTCCACGCATCTTGCCGAGAACTGGCGCGTGTTCGGGACGGGAACCTATGACCTCGAGGAAAGCCTGCTGGTCAAGGACGGGGTCGGTTTCGCCTACAATGATTCCTGCTTCACCTATCTGATGACGTACTCGCAGTCGCGCGACCTGAACACCAGGGAGGTGACGCAGAGCATCGGCTTCAACCTGTCGTTCCGCACCCTCGGCGATTTCGGATCGTCGAGCAGCGCCTTCGATACCACCCAGTAGCCCGCGACATCGTTTCGCCGCATAGGGCTGGCAGGGACTTCACAAACCCCGAAGAAGGATGAAGTTGGGCGGGACCGGGATAGAATTGGGATGTTTGCGATGAGGAAATACCTCTTTTCAGCAGGGTTGGCGCTGCTTGTGGCGGCGACATCCGTGTCGATGACCGTCATCACGCCGCCGGCTTTCGCCAGCGAGATCAAGTACGTCGTCAACGACATACCGATCACCAGCGGCGACATCGCGCATCGCGCCGCCTTCCTCAAGCTGCAGCGCAAGAAGGGCGACGCCGGCCAGGAAATGATCGATCAGACCTTGCGCATGGCCGAAGCCAGACGGCTTGGGATTCACATCAGCGACGCGCAGGTCGAGGCCGCGTACCAGCGCTTTGCCTCGAGCAACAAGATGCAGCTCAGCCAGCTCGACGGCGTCATGGAAAAGTCTGGAGTCAGCAAGGGCCATTTCAAGGAGTTCATCCGCGCCCAGATGGCCTGGAATCAGGCCTTGAGCGCGCGGTACCGTTCCGGCGAGGGCGGCAGCGTGACCGAGCAGGACGCCGTCAGGCGCATGCTCGACAAGGGCGGCTCCAAGCCGAGCGCCACTGAATACATGCTCCAGCAGGTCATCTTCGTCGTGCCGGCCGCCGAACGCAGCGCGACGCTGGGCAAGCGCAAGCGCGAAGCCGACGCCATGCGTGCCCGCTTCAACGGCTGCAACACGACGCGCCAGTTCGCCAAGGGCCTGATCGACGTCACGGTTCGCGATCTCGGCCGGGTGCTGGCGCCGCAACTGCCGCCGGACTGGGCCGAGCAGATCAAGGCCACCAAGGTTGGCGGCGCCACGCCTACCCGCCAAACGGAGCGCGGTGTCGAGTTCATCGGCATCTGTTCGTCGCGCGAGGTGTCCGACGACAAGGTCGCCCAGATGGTGTTCCAGAGCGAAGGCTCCAACGACAAGGCGGCCGACGATCTCAGCAAGAAATATGTCGACGAGCTGAAGGCAAAAGCCCGCATCGTCAAGCGCTGAGGTGGAAAGGGCGATGCGCGCGCTGGCGTTGAGCGTCGGCGATCCATCCGGCATTGGGCCGGAAATCGCGATTGCCGCGTTTCTGGCGCGTACAGCCGCAGCCCTTCCGCCCTTCTATCTCCTCGCCGATCCCGCGCTGATCGCCTCGCGGGCGCGCCGCCTCGGCGTTTCGCTGCCTATCGAGGAAACGACGCCAGCGCAGGCAACCGAGGTCTTTGGCCACGCACTGCCGGTCGTTACGCTGGCTGCCCGCTTCATCGACAGCCCCGGCCAGCCGGACCCGACCAATGCGGCGGGCATCATCGAAGCGATCGATCGGGCGGTGGCCGCCAGCCTCGCCGGCGACGCCGCGGCCGTCGTCACCTGCCCGATCGCCAAGAAGCCGCTCTACGACGCCGGCTTCCGCTTTCCCGGCCACACCGAATATCTGGCGTATCTGGCGGCGCGCCACAGCGGCGTGGAAGCGATGCCGGTGATGATGCTGGCAGGCCCCGACCTGCGCACCGTTCCCGTCACCATTCACATCGCGCTGGCCGAAGTGCCGAAGGCGCTGACCACAGACCTGATCCTCGCTACGACGCGGGTCACCGCCGCCGACCTCAGGGACCGCTTTGGCATCGCCAACCCACGGCTCGCCATCGCCGGCCTCAACCCGCATGCGGGCGAGGATGGCTCCATGGGCCTGGAGGACCAGCGCATCATCCGACCGGCAATCGAGATCCTGCGAGCCGAAGGCATCGACGCGTTCGGGCCGTTGCCCGCGGATACCTTGTTCCATGCCCGGGCCCGGGCCGGCTACGACGTGGCGCTGTGCATGTATCACGACCAGGCGCTGATACCGGCCAAGGCGCTGGCCTTCGACGAAGCGGTCAACGTCACGCTCGGCCTGCCCTTCATCCGCACGTCGCCCGACCACGGCACCGCCTTCGATATCGCCGGCAAGGGCATCGCCCGGCCCGACAGCCTGATGGCGGCGCTGCGGCTTGCACGGCAGCTGGCCGACACCGACGCCAAATTTGTCACGCAATGAGGCTCAACTCATGAGCATGGATGGGCTGCCGCCGCTGCGCGAGGTCATCGAGCGCCACGGTTTGCAGGCAAAGAAGGCACTGGGCCAGAATTTTCTGTTCGACCTCAACCTGACCGGCAAGATAGCGCGCGCCGCCGGCAGCCTGGCGGAGACGACCGTAATCGAGGTCGGCCCCGGCCCTGGCGGGTTGACAAGGGCCCTGCTTTTCAACGGCGCGCGCAAGGTCGTCGCCATCGAGCGCGACGAACGCTGCCTGGCGGCCCTCGCCGAGATATCGGCCCATTATCCCGGTCGGCTGGAGGTCGTTTCCGGCGACGCTCTGAAGATCGACTTCCCGACGCTTGCCGCGACCGCCGGTGACGGCGGGCCGATCAGGATCGTGGCCAACCTGCCCTACAATATCGGCACGGAACTGCTGGTCCGCTGGCTGACCGTCGCGGAGTGGCCTCCCTTCTATGCCTCGATGACCCTGATGTTCCAGCGCGAGGTGGCCCAGCGTATCGTCGCCGCGCCTGGCAGCGAGGCCTATGGCAGGCTCGGCGTGCTGGCGGGGTGGCGCACGCAGGCCAGGATAGCGTTCGACGTGCCGCCCCAGGCGTTCACACCGCCGCCCAAGGTGACCTCCTCCGTCGTGCATCTCGAGCCGCGCGCGACACCGCTATGCGCCGACGTGAAAAAACTCGGCCGCGTCACGGAAGCCGCCTTCGGCCAGCGCCGAAAGATGCTGCGGCAGAGCGTTAAGAGCCTCGGCGGCGAGGCCCTGCTCGAACGCGCCGGGATCGACCCGACCCGGCGCGCCGAGACGCTCGATGTCGAGGAGTTCGTGCGGCTGACCAATGCGGTGTAATGCCGCCGGCCGTGGAAGCGCAGCGCAATCCGATCCTTGTCGGGCGCATGCTTCGAACTACACGCCCAACACCGCCTTAACGCGCTCGTGCGTGTAGGGCAGGTCATAAATGCGTTTTCCCGCCGCATGGCGGAAGGCGTTGGCGATCGCGCCGGCGGTCGGGCCTTGCGCTGCTTCCGCGACGCCGAGATAGGGCGTGCCGGGATTGTCGACGACATGCACTTCCACGCTGTCGGGAACGGCGCTGAAGCGCAGGATCGGATAGGCCGACCAATCCGCGCTCAGGATGCGGGTGTCGTCGAAATGGACGGCCTCGTAGAGCGTCCAGCTCATTGACTGCAGGATTCCGCCTTCGGTCTGGTTGACGATCGAATCCGGCGCCACCGCTTCGCCGCAGTCGACTGCCGAGACCACATGCGAGATGGCGATGGCACCGCTGTCGCGATCGACCTCCGCTTCAAGCGCGACCGCGAGATAGGCGGCGTGGTTCTTGTACTTGGCGAAGGCGAACCCCCGGCCGCGGCCCTCCGGCATAGGATCATTGCTCCAGCCGAATTTTTGCGCCGCAACCTCGATCACCTTCCTGGCGCGCGGGTCCTTCATGTGCCTCAGCCGGTATTCCACGGGGTCGGCGCCGGCCGCGAGGGCCAGCTCGTCCATGAAGCTTTCGATCGAGAAGACGTTGCAGTAGGCGCCGAGACCGCGCAGGGACGAGACGCGCACCGGCATGTCGGCGACGAAATGCCAGTTCACCCGCTGGTTCGGCACATCGTATAGCGGGATGGCGTTGCGGTCGCCATTGCCGAGCGGCGAGATCTGCAGCTTGGCCGGATCGGGCGGGAAATGCTTCGCCACCAGCCGGCCGGCGATCAGCGAACCTGCCGTTCCCGGCCGCGTGCCGTGACTGTTGCTCCACAGATCATAGTGCCAGTTGACGATCTTGCCGCCGGCGTCGAGCGTTGCGCTGGCGCGCGTCAGCATGCCAGGGCCATAGGGCTCCCACAAATGCTCCTGATCGCGCATCCACTGCACGCGCACCGGCGTGCCGGGCAGCGCCTGCGCGATCAGCGCGGCGTCGGCCGCCGCGTCGTCGGCGCCATTGTGGCCGTAGCAGCCTGATCCCTCGGTGTGGATGCAGCGCACCTTTTCCGGTCCGACGCCGAGCATCTCGGCGATCGCCTTGCGGTCTGGATAAACGCCTTGAGTGTGCGTCCACACCGTGATGAGACCCTTGTCCGACAGGGCAACGGCAGCGGAGGGGCCGATCGACCCATGCATCTGGTAGGCGCGGGTGAACTGCGCCTGCAGCGTCTTTGCGCCGGCTGCCGTGTCCGCGCCGACCGAAGTCACGGTGCCGACCTCGGCGACCGAGCGTTCGAGGAAGGCGGGGATATTGTCCTGGTCCGGCAAGGCCGGCTGCTCCTGCCACTTCGCCTTGGCGGCCATGGCGCGCATGGCCTGGACCGCCTGGAATTCCTGCCTGGCCACCACGGCCAGGAAGTCGCCGTCGCGGATCACCGCCACCACGCCCGGCATCGTCTTGATGGCGGCCTCGTCGACGCTGACGAGCTTGGCCAAATAGCTTGGTGGGCGAACGACGCGGGCATGCACCATGCCGGGAAGCCGCATGTCCTGGACGTAGGCCTCGCCGCCCGTCACCTTTGCCGGAATATCGACGCGGGCGAACGGCTTGCCGATCGCGTGATAGCTGTCCGGCGATTTCAGCGCCGTGTCGGCCGATGCGTCCACATGCAGCAAATCCGCTACCACGAGTTCGCCATAGCCCACGGACTTCCCGTCCGGCCCGGCGATCCTGCCGCTTGCCGCCTTGAGCTGGTCGGCCGGAACACCGAGCTTCTCGCTGGCCTTGGCGACCAGGATCTGGCGCACCTGCGCCGAGGCGTAGCGTATGGCGGTGCCGCTGTTCTGGATCGTCTGGCTGCCGGCGGTATAGCCCTCGTTCGGCGTCAGCGCGGTATCGGCGGTGATGAGCTTGATGGCCGCCGGCTCGACCTCCAGTTCTTCGGCGGCGATCTGGCGCAGCGACGTCCTGGTGCCTTGGCCGAGCTCGGCCTTGCCGGTGAAGACGGTGATCGAACCGTCGGCATCCAACCTGATCCAGGCGTCGAGCGAGGGGGTATCGGCAAGGCTGCCCGGCAGTTTCTTGGCCGGGGCCGGCGTCGCGGGCGTCTGTGCCGAGGGCGCCGCCTCCTGAGCCTGCACGGGAATGGTGAAGGACACGACCAGCGCGCCGGTCCCGGCGAGAAAGCCGCGTCGTGTCAGGTCGGGAAAGGTCGGCGCGTTCATCATGCCCTCCCTGCGGCCGCGGCCGGCGCGAGGCCGGCCGATTTCGATTTCATCAGGTCGCGCGCGCGACTCACTGCCCGCAGGATGCGCATATGCGTGCCACAGCGGCAGAGGTTGGGCTCCAGCGCCTGCCTGATATCGGCCTCACCGGCATCGGGTTTGGCCTCGAGCAGCGCTTGCGCCCGCATCATCATGCCGGCGATGCAATAACCGCATTGCGCCGCCTGCTCCTCGATGAACGCTTTCTGCATCGGACCCGGGTTCTCGATCGTGCCCAAGCCCTCGACGGTCTTGACCTCGCGGCCCTCCACCAGCATCGCTGGCGTCAGGCAGGAGAAGACGGGCTTGCCGTCCACCATCACCGTGCAGGCGCCGCATTGGCCAAGGCCGCAGCCGAACTTGGCGCCGTTCAGCTTCAAATCGTTGCGCAGCACGTAAAGCAGCGGCGTCGCGGGATCGACGTCGACGTGGTGGGAGATGCCGTTGACGTTGAGATTGATCATCTGTCCTTCGCTCCTACATTGTCCGGGCCGCGCTCGATGCCGTCCGAGGGCCGGACGCTGACTTGGTATTTTCCGCTCCTGGTGTCGGCGATCCTGGCGGCCGCATCCTGCCAGGCCGGCTTGCCGGCAAAGGCATCCCGCAGATAGGCCAGCAGGTTATTCACCTGGTCGTCCTTCAGCGTCGCTGCGAATCCCGGCATGATGGCGCTCGGGCGCCCACTCGCCGCCGGCAGGCCAAACAGCACCGTGTTGATGACGTTCTGCGGATCTGGCGCGTTGACCGCGCTCGACAGATGGAAATTGATACCGCCGAAAGGCGGCGGACGGCTGCCGTCGTGGCAGGTGGCGCATGCCGCCTGGTAGATGACGGCTCCACGCGCCGCCGGCGTATCGGCGGATGTCGGCGCCACGCCGGCGGTCGACGCCGGGTCGGCCGCGGCGCGGCCGCGGATGGCCCGCGCGGCGGCCGTCCGTTCGGCGGATGGTTCGCCCATGAGCGACATGACGTAAGTGGCCATGGCGTCGATGTCGGCATCGGGAAGCCGGCCGAGATTGCCCGTCACTTCGCCCATCGGGCCATTGGCGACGCCGTGGTCGGCATGCCAGCCTTGCCTGAGATAGGCAAACAGGCTGTCATGCGTCCACGGTATCGGCGCCGGTGAAGTGCCCTCGAGCGCAAAGGCCGTCCAGCCTTCGGCCTCGCCGCCGGCCATGTGCGACCCCTTCTCTTCCGCGCCGAACCGATTGCGCGGCGTGTGGCAGGCGCCGCAATGACCGAGCCCATCGACCAGATAGGCGCCGCGGTTCCACTGCGTGCTTTGCGACGCATCGTTTTGATAGGCGCCCCTGTCGAAGAACAGCAGCTTCCAGCCGGCCAGCACCAGGCGCATATCGAGCGGGAAAGGCAACTCGTTCGGAGGCGGCGGGTTGTTCACCGGCTGGCGCGTCATCAGATAGGCGTAGAGCGCGCGGTTGTCCTCATCGGAGACACGCGTGAAATGATCGAATGGGAAGGCCGGGTAGAGATGCCTGCCCTCGCGGTCGACGCCTTCGCGCATGGCGCGGTTGAAGGCTGCCTGCGACCAACGGCCTATGCCGGTCTGCGGATCTGGCGTGATGTTGGTCGAATAGATGGTGCCGAACGGCGTCGGCACGGCGAGCCCGCCGGCATAGGACTTTTCACCGGGCCTGGTGTGGCAGGAGGTGCAATTGCCGACCGAGGCCAGCACAGCGCCTTTCTCGATCAACGCCGGGTCGAACGACGATCGTTGCGGCGGCTCGACAGGATCGATTGCCGGCTTCCAGGCATAGGCGAAAAATCCGGCGCCGCAGACAATGATGATGGCAAGAACGCCCAGCCAGAAGCGTTTCAAGATCTGCTCTCCCTCATGGCGGTACGCTGAAACGCTGCCGCCCCGGCCGTTACCGGCGCCGCGGACGCGTTCGTGCGGGAGAAACTAGGGGCGCTGCCCTCTTCGTCAATTGTCTGATTTATGGCGCCGAAAAGCGCATCTTGCAGGCGCGACCTGCCCGGGCACATCGTTTGGTGCTGCCGGCCTTCGGCTTGTCCGCCGGCCCATCTTCGTGGGCAAAGGAAAGGCTAGCTCGTCTTCTCGTCCAAAAGTCCCGAGACGAAGTCGAACAAGCCGGGCCGACGATCGCGCCGCAACCGCTCGGCGACAACGATGCCGCGCACTTCGGCGAAGGCGCGATCGAGATCATCGTTGACGATGACGAAATCATACTCCTTCCAGTGCTCGATCTCGTTGCGCGCGTTCTTCAGCCGCGTCTCGATCACCGCTTCCTGATCCTCGGCGCGGCGCTTCAGCCTTGCCTTCAACTCCTTCATCGACGGCGGCAGGATGAAGATCGAGACGATGTCGGCGCGCATCTTCTCCTTGAGCTGCTGGGCGCCTTGCCAATCGATGTCGAACAGCATGTCGCGCCCTTGAGCGAGCGCAAGTTCCGCCGGTTCGCGCGGTGTCGCGTAGCAATTGCCATGCACCTCCGCCCATTCGAGCAGGGCGTCCGAATCGCGCAGCCGCTCGAACTCGCGCATGGTGCGGAAATGATAGTGAACGCCTTCGATCTCCGAGCCGCGGCGCGGCCTGGTGGTGACGGAGACCGACAGTTCGAGGCTGGAATCGCTCTCCAGAAGGTTGCGCGCAATTGTCGACTTGCCGGCGCCCGACGGCGACGACAGCACGAGCATCAGGCCCCGGCGGCGAATGCGGGACCCTAAATCCCTGGCGACCATCGGCTACTCCAGATTCTGGACCTGTTCACGGAACTGATCGACCACGGCCTTCAGTTCCAGTCCAATGGCGGTGACCGCGGCAGCGTTCGACTTTGAGCACAGCGTATTCGATTCGCGGTTAAATTCCTGTGCCAGAAAATCGAGCTTGCGTCCGATGGCGCCGCCGCCGGAAAGCAATGCACGACCGGACGTCACATGCGTCTTCAAGCGGTCGATCTCCTCGCGAATATCGGCCTTGGTGGCGAGGAAGGCGGCTTCCTGGTGCAAGCGGCCGACATCGAGGTTGGCCGAAGCATCCATCAAGAGCCGCACCTGTTCGGCGAGGCGCTCGCGGATGGCCGCCGGTTCGCGCGACGGATCCGCTTCAGCGCCCAGCGTCAGCGCCTCGATGGCGTCGATGTGGCCCAGCAGAAGCGTGCGAAGTGCCGCGCCCTCACCCTGGCGGGACCGCTCCAGCCCCTCCAGCGCCACCTCGAGTGCCGCCATGACGGCGTTGTCGAGCGCCGTGCGCACATCCTCGGTTTCGGTGGTCTCGGGAATATCGAGCACGCCGCGCAGCGACAACAATCCGTCGGCGGTCGCAGGAGCAACACCAAATTGTTCCGCGATCCGCTTGGCGAGCCCGGCCAGGTCCTTGAGGAAGGCCTCGTTGACAACGGGCTGGGACTGCATTCCGGCGGCGCGCGTGATGGTCAGCGTCGCCTGAAAATTGCCGCGCGCGAAACGTTTCTGAAGCGTCTGCCTGATGGCCGGCTCCAGCCGCTCGAAGCCCTGCGGCAGCCGCAGCCGCACCTCGACGCTCTTGCCGTTGACGGATTTGACCTCCCAGGCAATCGAGGTGCCGTCATGCTCGGCGACAGCACGCGCAAACCCGGTCATGCTCTGCAAATTCATGGTGCCTGCATACCCCCTGGCGCGTATTACGGATACTGCTTGATCCGGCCTCGCGCACCTTCAGAAAGCCGAAATGCCCGCCTGCCAATCGGCTTACGAGGCGCCCCGATAAATCCAAACGCTCCTGTCTTCAACCGATAGCGTGGACGAGCTGGAAAAACCGTGCGCCGCTACTGGGCCGCCCCCGCGTCGCCGTCAATGGGCGCGTCGGTCTGCCCCTCCACCTTGGCATCAGCCTTGGCCGCGTCGTCGACTTGCTTCTTCTGCTGGGCTCGATAGCGCGCAACGTTCTCATTGTGCTCGTTAAGCGTGGCGGCGAAGACGTGTCCGCCAGTGCCGTCGGCAACGAAATAGAGGTCGTCGGTCTTTGATGGATTGGCTACCGCCTCCAGCGCCGCGCGGCCGGGATTGGCGATAGGGGTCGGCGGCAGGCCGTTGATCACATAGGTGTTGTAGGGCGTCGGCTTCTGGATGTCCGACTGATAGATCGGCCGGTCGGCGGGTTTGCCCTTGCCGCCGAACAGACCGTAGATGATGGTCGGATCGGATTGCAGGCGCATGCCCTTGGCCAGCCGGTTCAGGAAGACCGCGGCGACGCGCGAGCGCTCATCGCCCTTGCCTGTTTCCTTCTCGACTATCGAGGCCAGCGTGACGAACTCGTCAATGCTGGCGAGCGGCAGGTCGGCGGCGCGCCGCTGCCAGACCTCCTCCACCAGCTTCTTCTGGTCGGCCAGCAGCTTGTCGATCATCTGCTGGCGCGTGGCGCCGCGCGTGAAGCGCAGCGTATCGGTGGCGAGACTGCCCTCTGGAGGCACGGTGGCCGGCATGTCGCCGCTCAAGGCGGGCTCGCCTGCGATGCGCGCCAGCGCCTGCTCGACTGTCAGCCCTTCGGGAATGGTCAGCGAGTACATGACCGACTTGCCGCTCTTCAGCAATTCCATGATGTCGCGCATGGACGCCCGGGGCTTGATCTCGTATTCGCCGGCCTTCAGCGCCGAATCATTGCCGAAGGCCCTAACGCCAAGACGGAATATGCGGGCGTCGCTGATCAGGCCGCGCCGCTCGAGCTGGTCGGCGATATCCTGGACGCCGGTGTTCGGCTTGACCAGGAAGGTGTCGCCATTGGCCGATGGGCCGGGCTCGGTGAATTCCTGCTTGCCGAAGTAAAGCGCGATACCCGCCGCCAGAACCATCAGCATCACCAAGGAGATGACGAAGTTCATGAACACGACGACCTGACTGCGCGAAGCACGCGAGCGCTTCGGCGGCGGCGTGCCGGCCTCCGGCCGCAAGGCTTCGGCGGCTGTCTTCGGTACGATCGGCCCCGATGTCGCCTGCCCTTGCCCGAACTCTCCGTTGCCGGCCGGATTTGTGTTCATTTCGCCCTACCGTTTGATCTCTCAACGAATCCCCTGCGGCAGAGTAGGGGCGAATATGGCAAAATTGACGACACGCCGAAGCGCCGTCCGGCAGGCGGACGGTCAGCCATTGTAGCGCTGGAAGACCAGTGAAGCGTTGGTGCCGCCGAAGCCGAAGGAATTGGACAACGCCACGTCGATCTGGCGGGCACGCGGCTTGTTCGGCACCAGGTCGATCGCGGTCTCACGCTCCGGATTGTCAAGGTTGATGGTCGCCGGCGCGATGTTGTCGCGGATGGCGAGGATCGAAAAGATCGCTTCGGCAGCCCCTGCCGCGCCGAGGAGATGGCCGATCGACGACTTGGTCGACGACATCGAAATCTTCGATGCGGCATTGCCGACCAGCCGCTCGACAGCGCCGAGCTCGATCGTGTCGGCCATGGTCGAAGTGCCGTGCGCGTTGATGTAATCGACATCGGCGGGCGTCAGCTTTGCCCGGTTCAACGCCGCCGTCATGCAACGGAATGCGCCGTCGCCATCTTCAGCCGGTGCGGTGATGTGATAGGCGTCGCCGGTCAGGCCGTAGCCGGTCACTTCCGCATAGATCTTCGCGCCGCGCGCCTTGGCATGCTCGAGTTCCTCAAGCACGACGACGCCGGCGCCCTCGCCCATGACGAAGCCGTCGCGATCGCGGTCATAGGGCCGCGAAGCCGTTTGCGGCGCGTCGTTGCGCTCGGTCGACAGCGCACGGCAGGCAGCGAAGCCAGCGATCGACAGTCGCGTCACCGGCGCTTCCGCGCCGCCGGCGACCATGACGTCGGCATCGCCCCAGATGATCAGCCGGGCAGCATCGCCAATCGCATGCGCGCCGGTCGAGCAAGCGGTGACGACGGCATGGTTGGGACCTTTCAGCCCATGCCGGATCGAAACCTGGCCGGAGACGAGATTGATGATCTGGCCGGGGATGAAGAAGGGGCTGATGCGGCGCGGGCCGCGCTCCTTCAGGATCATCGCGTTCTCGGCGATGCCTTCGATGCCGCCAATGCCCGAACCGATCAGAACGCCGGTGGCGCACTGCTCGGCATGGGTCTTCGGCTGCCAGCCGGAATCCTTCAGCGCCTCGTCGGCGGCTGCGATCCCGTACAGGATGAAGTCGCCGATCTTGCGCAGTTCCTTCGGCTCGAGCACCGCCTCGGGATTGAAGGTGGCGTTGCTGCCGTCACCACGCGGAACGACATGGGCGATCTTGCAGGCAAGATCCTCCACCTCGAACTCGGTGATGCGCTTGGCGGCGCTGCGGCCGATCAGAAGTTCCTTCCAGCTGTGCTCGAAGCCCATGCCGAACGGCGACAGCAACCCAAGGCCCGTGACGACGACACGCCTCATCGCAGGTCCTCCCCGGTGATGACTGCGGAAAGCGTCAGGCCGAAGCCTTGTCGATGTACTTCACGGCATCGCCCACCGTCAGGATGGTTTCAGCCGCGTCATCGGGGATCTCGACGCCGAATTCTTCTTCAAACGCCATGACGAGTTCGACCGTGTCGAGACTGTCGGCGCCCAGATCGTCGATGAAGCTCGCCTGCTCCGTCACCTTGTCGGCATCGACGCCCAGGTGCTCGATGACAATCTTCTTGACGCGCTCTGCGGTGTCACTCATTTGGGGCATCCTCGTCTTTTGGTTGTCTGTCTTCGTTAGCGGGCGGAATGCCGCTAATCAAGCTGAAAGATGGTCCCGCCGGAAACGCAATGGCCGCAGACCGGTTTTTGCCCGAACCGCCGGGTTGCGGGCCGCATTACACGAAAAATCGTGGGCGTCCAAGCCGAAATGGTCGCTTTTCACAGCCCGCCCAGGCGTTGCCTGTCGCCGTCTCAAAGCCACCGCGAATGCCCGGGCCCGGCCCGAAATGCATGCTTTGGCCGACCCGATCAGATCATCGCCATGCCGCCGTTCACATGGATGGTTTGGCCGGTGACGTAGCCGGCCTCGTTGGAGGCAAGATAAGCGACGGCGGACGCCACTTCGGCGCTGGTGCCCATGCGGCGCGTCGGGATAGCGGCCATGATCGCCTCCTTCTGCTTGTCGTTGAGCTTGTCGGTCATCGCCGATTCGATGAAGCCCGGGGCGACACAGTTGACGGTTATGCTGCGGGTGGCGATCTCCTGCGCCAGCGATTTGGAAAAGCCGATCATGCCGGCCTTGGAGGCGCAGTAGTTGGTCTGGCCGGGATTGCCGGTGACGCCGACCACCGAGGTAATGTTGATGATGCGGCCGTGGCGACGGCGCATCATCGGATGGGTCAGCTCACGCGTCAGCCTGAACACGGCCGTCAGATTGACTTCGAGCACGCTGTCCCAGTCGGCGTCCGACATCCGCACGAACAGCCCGTCCTTGGTGATGCCGGCATTGTTGACCAGGATGTCGACGCCCTCGAGATCGGCCTCCGCTTTCTGGCCGAGCGCCTTGACCTCATCGCGGTTCGACAGGTCGGCCGGAAACAGCTTCACCCGGTCGCCCAGGTCGGCGGCCAGCGCCTCCAGTCTCTCGACGCGCGTGCCGTGCAGGCCGACGATGGCGCCTTGCGCATGCAGCACCCTGGCGATCGCCTCGCCGATGCCTCCCGACGCGCCGGTGACAAGTGCCTTGCGGCCGGTCAGTTCGAACATGTGTTTTCCTCTTTGGTTTCGGAAGCTCAGCGAGCAACCTTATCTGTATACGTCTCGCGGGTATCCGATTGCCATCACCAACGGAATATCTTCAGCGATACAAGCCGCGCCATCAAATTCACACGCGGCGCCTCACCCGAGCGCCGCCAGTGCGGTTTCGACCTCGGCCGCGGAACCGACCGATGCCGTGGCGATTTCGCGGTTGATGCGCCGGGCCAGCCCTGAAAGCACTTTTCCCGCGCCGACTTCATAGAGCGTGGTGACGCCGTTCGCGCCGAACCACTCCACCGTCTCGCGCCAGCGCACGCGGCCGATCACCTGTTCGAACAGACGGCGCGCAATGATTTCGGGATCGCTGGTCGGAGTGACCGTGACATTGGAGACGAGCGGCACGACAGGCGCGTTCTTGGTTACCCCGGCCAGCGCCTCGCGCATGATCTCGGCGGCGGGCGCCATCAGCGCCGAATGGAAGGGCGCGGAGACCTGCAGCATCAGCGCTCGCTTGGCGCCTTTTTCCGTGCACAGTTTGGCAGCCAGTTCGACCGCTGCCTTGGCGCCGGAAATCACCAGCTGGCCACCGCCATTGTCGTTGGCGATCTGGCAGACCGATCCTTTGGCAGCCTCGGCGCAGGCGGCTTCGACATCGGCCTGCTCCAGTCCGATGATCGCCGCCATGGCGCCTTCGCCGGCGGGCACCGCCGCTTGCATGGCATTGCCGCGGATGCGCAGCAGCCTGGCGGCATCGGCAACCGAGACGAAGCCGGCGGCGGCAAGCGCCGAATATTCGCCCAGCGAATGGCCGGCGACGTAGGTAATCTTGTCCTTCAGCGAGAAGCCGCCCGCTTCCAAGGCCCTGATCGCGGCCAGCGATACGGCCATCAGCGCCGGCTGCGCGTTGGCGGTGAGCGTCAGCGTCTCTTCCGGCCCTTCCCAGATCAGCTTCGACAGGTTTTCGCCGAGCGCGTCGTCGACTTCGCTAAAAACCCTACGCGCCTCGGGGAAGGCATCGGCGAGGTCCTTGCCCATGCCGACAGCCTGGCTGCCTTGTCCCGGAAAGGTGAATGCAACGGCCATGTGTGGGCTCCCAAAGCTCGGTTCTGCTTGCCTGATACACGAATTTTCCTGCCTCTGACGCAACGCGGCCTGCCAAGTCAAGCCCGGTTCGACCCGGCCCCTTGGCAGCTTTGCCGGCCGAGTGCCTGTTCCAAAAGGCTTTTTGGCGATCACTCCTGATGAAAACCGCTCACGAATCGTTTGCTGGCTCTTCTTATTTCCGCCACAGGCGCTAGCTTTGCGTGACAATTCCATGACAATCGAGTGACGGGTCTGTCGCTGGGTGGGGAAGTTAAAGTGGCTAGGATTTCGAAAGGCGCAGGCAAAGCCGCGCCACAGTTTCTGGAAGACGATCCTTCCACCGGCTACCTGCCGGGACGGAAGTGGCCGACCATACGCTATGGGCTGACCAGCCTGCTGATCGCGGCCGTCCTGGTGTTCGCCATCGAATTGATCGTGCGCGGCGACTTCGCCGGCACGGTTTCCTTCTTCCTGCAGCCGCTCAAGCCGGGCTGGACCACGATCGTGGTGTTCGCACTGGTTCTGGTCGGCCTCGATGCCGTTTTCGGCCGCAGCTATCAAAGCCTGATGATCGTCGCGCCGCTGACGCTCTCGCTGGCTTTCATCGGTCATCAGAAATCGCATTATCTCGGCGATCCCCTCTACCCGACCGATTTCCTCTACTCCCGCCAGATCGTGGCGCTGCTGCCGCTTCTGGTGCGTGACCGCCCGATGACTGCGCTTGCCATGGTTGTCGGCATCGTCGCCGGCCTGTCGCTGCTCATCTATGGCTGGCGGGTCTGGCGTCGAAAGGTGCCGATACTCAGCCGCAAGGGCCGTCTCGCCCGGCTGACGCTGGCGGTGCCGCTGCTCGCCTTCTTCGTCTCGATCATGGACTATGCCACCTTCTCGTGGACCCGGGACCGGCTGCAGATCATCCCGATCATGTGGGACCAGAAGGAAAATTACGCCTCCAACGGCTTTGCGCTCGCCTTCGCGCTGAACGTGCCGATGGCGCATGTCTCGGCGCCGCCAGGCTATTCGGAAAAGGCGATCGCGGCCATCGACAGGCCGCAGGTGACCGCCTCGGTGCCCCAGGAAAAGCCCGACATCATCGTCGTCATGAGCGAATCCTTCTGGGATCCGACCAAGCTGCCCGGGGTCACCATCACGCCCGATCCGATCCCCAATGTGCGGGCGCTGCGTTCGGGCTCCATGTTCTCACCCGAATTCGGCGGCATGACCGCCAATATCGAGTTCGAAGCACTGACCGGCTTCTCCAACGCCTTCCTGCCGGCCGGCAGCATCCCCTACCAGCAATATGTGCGCACGCCGACGCCGTCGCTGGCGACCTTCCTGAAGAGGGAGGGCTACAGGGCGCGCGCCATCCATCCGGGCACCAACTGGTTCTGGAACCGCGGCGCGGTCTATGCCGATTTCGGCTTCGACGACTTCAGATCGGAAGAGACGTTGCCGCCGATGCAAAAGCGCGGGCCGCTGGCATCCGACGCGGCGATGACGGACGAGATCATCAGCGAGGCCGATGCCAGCGATGCCCCGGTGTTCTTCTTTGCCGTCAGCCTGCAGAACCACGGCCCTTACGAGCCGAACCGCTACTACAACCCGACCCACACCGTGCA
Source organism: Mesorhizobium sp. B2-3-7 (assembly GCF_006442695.1). Classification (NCBI taxonomy): domain Bacteria; kingdom Pseudomonadati; phylum Pseudomonadota; class Alphaproteobacteria; order Hyphomicrobiales; family Phyllobacteriaceae; genus Mesorhizobium; species Mesorhizobium sp. B2-3-7. Next base: position 37,329 of record NZ_VFVV01000012.1, read on the forward strand.
GGCGCCGATCAGCCAATGGGCGCGTGAATCGCTGCTGAGTTACACCGAGGGCTCGGCCGACGCGGACCGCGGTCTCGAACGCCTGATCGAATGGGCAAAGAAACGCTCTCGCCCCACCGTCATCGCCTTCTTCGGCGACCATCTGCCGCCGCTTGGGCCGGTCTATGTAGAGACCGGGTTCATGAAGGACAATGTCGCGCCGCGCAAGGAGGCTTCCGCCGAGGCGGCGCTGGAGCATCATCAGACGCCACTGGTCATCTGGTCGAACCGCACAGGCCCTGCCAAGGACATGGGCGCCGTCAGCCCCGCCTTCCTGCCCTATCACATCCTGAAAACGGCCGGCATCACCCACCCCTACTATACCGGCTTCCTGGGCGAGATGCGCGAACGCTACCGCGTGGTCGACCGCAATCTGCTGCTGACGCCGGCGGGAGAAGCCACGCCCGATTGGGCGCGGCAAAAGCAGATCGACCCGGCGATCCGCGACTTCCGGCTGCTGCAATACGACATGATGTTCGGCAAACGCCACGCGGCGCCCGACTTCTTCCCCGAAACGGTGGACAAGGTCGTCGCCCATATGAGCTGAAATTCGCGGCATCCTTCCAGGATGCCGCCCAGCGGGGTCGAGCGTTCAATTCGTCAGTTGCAATTTCGAGAATTTGTTGGCGATCTGCTGGAACACGTTCGGCAATTTGTTTGGATCGTTGACGGCGTAGTAGTCGCTGGGATCCGAGGCGCAGGCGCTGTAAAGCGTGCGGTTGGCGGCGGTATCGGATTGCAGCACCATCGTGTAGATTTCGGCGCCCTGCTTCTTCAACTGCGTGCAGACGCTTTTGGTCCATCCGTCGACATTGCGCGCGGCGGTGGTCTGATTGTCCGATCCAAGCCGACCGGCAGCGCCATAGGTTGAGCCCGCGAGAAAACCATAGGACGTGTAGTCTGACTTGGTCGTCTCGTTGCTGGCGCCGTAGACGACATTCTCGCCGTCGGTGAGCAACATGACGATCTTGCTCACCCCAGGCGTCTTCCAAGGCGTACCCTCGGCGTATGGCGCACCCGGCGACAACACCCGCTGGCCCCAGGCCAGGCCCTCGGAAACATTGGTGCCGGACCCCGCCCATGCAAGCATCTTGGCGGCCTCGTTGCGAAGTTTTGTAAAGTCTTCGGTCAAGGGGACGATTGGCGAGGGGCAGGACCGGTTTGGCCCCACCGTCAATTGCAAGGCGTTTGGATCGTTTGTGACCGCGGTGGCAATGGCGGTGTTCTGCGGCGCCACATATTTGGCGACTGTTTCAAGATCACCCCGCAAAAGCCCGGCAGCACTTCCAAGCAAGCCGCTCAGGTCTATTCCGAGAATATTCAGTCCGCCATTCCGAGCAAGTTTGGCCTCATCAGGGGCGTCGTCGATAAAGGAATTGTTGTAGTGATAGGCATCGTTTGAATAGCCGCTGGAAGGTCTCGTCCCCTTTCCCGGACTGTCCGGCGCGAAATAAGGCACGAACAGAGTGTCAGGGTAACGTGGATCAGGCGGCGTATCGGCGATATTAAGGACACCAGGCCGCGCCTCGACGCAGCCTTTCCAACCCGTATCCTCCCCCTTGCCGTCCTTCCACCCCGTCAATTTGGCGGCAGAGGCCGGATCTTTCATCAACTGCCTGAACAGCGCCATATGATTGGGACGCTTGTCGTTGATGACGGGGAAATTGATTCCATTGGTGGATGACTTGCCGTCCATGTCGATCCAGGACGGGTCGAACCCGTCGCCGTTGACATTGACAGCCGTGACGAAGGGTACCAGCGCCACGCGGACCTTGCGCGTCGGTGATTGCGCCGCTTCCAGATATTTGAGCAGATTGTCCGTCGCTGTCTTGAGGGCAGCAATTTTGGCGCCGGCCATCGAGCCGGTGTTGTCCAGAACCAGCACGACTTCGAGCTGGTTGTTCGATTCGACCGCCGAGGCATCGACCACGATGTGCCTGCTCTCACCGAGCAGGAAGGCGAAGTTCAAATCGACGTCAGCCGAGGCGACGGCCTTCGTCTTGACGAAGTTGACGCCCCTGTCGACCGTCAACGTGGCCCGCGCATTTGTGAGTTCGCCATGTCCGGCTACGTTGGCCTGGAAATAGCGGTTGAAGGCGTCGGTGCGGGTGATGTCCAGATCGCCGAGATGCGAGGAGGCGAGATTTGCCGCGTCGAGCGCATTCTGCAGGTTGCTCTTGGCCCGCATGATGGTGGAGACATCGGCTGCGAAGGCCACCGCCGACAGGATGGCCGGCAAGCCGATCCCGAGCAAAAGCGCGAAGTTGCCGCTTTTCGAGCGCCAGAATTTCTTGAGAAGCATCCTTACCCCCGGAAATGCCTAGCCCGTTGCTGACAGCGGGATGCCGCTTTTTGCGCCAGACATGATGAATCGGCGGTTGATGCCGGGGCCGCAACCCCATACAACCTGTCATGGTGGTTAAGGCCTGGTTTCCGGGAACCACGGAGTCCTATCGCCGCACATGCCGGTTTTCCGGCCCTGCGACATCCGGGATTGCCGCCTGCTCTTGCCTTCCACGTGAATTGCTATATAGACGCCGCCAATCTGCCGGTCCCAGCTGGGGGCTGAACGGAGGGCCGGAGGTTTTCGAAAACCTTCGCGTGAAGCCAGAAGCGCTTCCGCCTCCCGTGTCTCCGCTCTCGACCGTCTCGTCATGCTCCTTTCTTCCCGCTCCTGGCGGGTCAGAGAAGTTGCAGAGGCTTTTGCCGCCGGGAACCGGGAGAGAAACGAAGAAAGGCGAAAAGACATAATGGCTCTTTACGAACATGTGTTTCTTGCCCGGCAGGACCTCTCGCAGCAGCAGGTCGATGCGCTTGTCGAACAGTACAAGGGCGTCATCTCCGCCAATGGCGGGTCCGTCGGCCGGGTCGAGAACTGGGGACTGAAGTCCCTCACCTACCGGGTCAACAAGAACCGGAAGGCATACTACACGCTGATGGATCTTGACTGCCCGCCGGCAGCGCTCAACGAAATGGAGCGCCAGATGGGCCTGTCCGAGGACGTGCTGCGTTTCCTGACCATCAAGGTCGATGCGCATGAGGAAGGTCCCTCCGCCATGATGCAGAAGCGCGAAGAGCGCTCGGAACGCGGCGGCTTCGGCGACCGCGACCGCGGCGACCGTGGTCCGCGCTCGTTCGGCGACCGTGATCGCGGCGATCGTCCGCCACGCAGCTTCGGCGGCGACGCTGGTGGCGATCGTGGTCCGCGCCGTCCGCGCGAAGGCTTTGAAGGGGGTGCAGAATAATGGTCGACATTAACCAGATCCCGACCCGGCGCCCGTTCCATCGCCGCCGCAAGACCTGCCCGTTCTCGGGCGCCAACGCGCCCAAGATCGATTACAAGGACGTGCGCCTCCTGCAGCGCTACATTTCCGAGCGCGGCAAGATCGTGCCGTCGCGCATCACCGCCGTCAGCCAGAAGAAGCAGCGCGAGCTCGCCAAGGCGATCAAGCGCGCCCGCTTCCTCGGCCTGCTGCCCTACGTGGTTCGCTAATCCTTGACGCGGGCGGCTCCGCCGCCCGCTTCTCTTCCACGGCGACGGGCGCCGCTGGGTTGCGCATCAAATCCCGAGTTGAGGCCAAAAGCCTCTAACTGCCGCGACAGGCAGGACAGCGACACCGGCGGCAACGCCCTTTTGCTTCCTGACCTGTTCCAAAGAATTTCGCACCGATCCCGTGATTGGCGCCCTAACCAAAAGGAACAAAACCATGGAAGTCATTCTTCTCGAACGCGTTTCCCGCCTCGGCCAAATGGGCGACACCGTCAAGGTCAAGGACGGCTTTGCCCGCAATTTCCTGTTGCCGCAGGGCAAGGCGCTGCGCGCCAACGAAGCCAACAAGAAGAAGTTCGAAGGCCAGCGCGCGCAGCTCGAAGCCCGCAACCTCGAGCGGAAGTCCGAAGCCTCGCAGGTCGCCGAACAGCTCGACGGCAAGAGCTTCATCGCCGTTCGCTCGGCCGGCGAGACCGGCCAGCTCTACGGCTCGGTGTCGACGCGCGATATCGCCGACCTGCTGACGGCAGAGGGCTTTTCGGTCAACCGCAACCAGATCCAGCTCAACCAGCCGATCAAGACCATCGGCGTGACCAATGTGGCGATCGCGCTGCATCCGGAAGTCGAGGTCACGATCACGCTCAACATCGCCCGCACGGCCGACGAAGCCGAGCGGCAGGCCAAGGGCGAGACGCTGACCACCGCCGAGGCCATCTATGGCGAGGACATCAACGACAATGCCCGGCCGGAGAACTTCTTCGACCCGAACGCCGAGTTCGAGGGCGGCGAAGAGAACGCCTGACATCGGCGCGGCGCGCCTGCCGGCGCGCCGCATTCGGCTTCGGCCTCAATCAGTTCAATCAGACTGGCAGCTCCAATCAGACTGGCAGTTCAAGCCAGACTGGACCAATGCCCGGGTTCACCACCTGGGCATTTTTGTGCCAAAAGGAACTTTTCGAAACCCTATATATTGATGCAGAGTAGGACAGCCTGTCTGACCGAGAGGGGACATTTGGGTCATGAATATTCTGTTGAAACGCGTTCTCGACCGCCTGGTGCGCACAGGCAATCTCAAGGTGACCGGCCCACAGGGCACGACATTCGTGTTCGGTGACGGCAGCGGCGAGCCGGTGCATCTGCACATCAAGACCAGGCACGCCGAGCGCGCCATTACCTTCGATCCGATGCTGGCCGTGCCGGAAGCCTACATGGATGGCGAACTCGACATCCTCGAGGGCGGCGTCCTTGGCCTGATGCGCATCGCTTTCCAGAACATGGGCAGCGGCGGCATCGACGCGACGTGGTCGAAAGCCATCGAAGGCCTGCGCCACGCTTTCCGCCGCCTGCAGCAGATCAACACCGCGTCGCGTTCGCGCCGCAACGTGCAGCGCCACTATGATCTGTCGGGTGACCTTTACCGGCTCTTCCTCGATGAGGACATGCAGTATTCCTGCGCCTATTTCGAGCAGCCGGACATGACGCTGGACGAGGCGCAGGCAGCCAAGAAGCGCCACATCGCCGCCAAGCTCAGGCTGAAGGCCGGGCAGACGGTGCTCGACATCGGCTCCGGCTGGGGCGGGCTAGGCCTCTACCTTGCCAAGGCCTTCGACGTCGACGTACAGGGCGTGACACTGTCGACCGAGCAGCACGGCGTCGCCACCGACCGGGCGCATGCCCAGGGCCTGGAAAACCACGTTCACTTCGAGCTGAAGGATTACCGCGAACTCAACGAACGCTTCGACCGCATCGTTTCGGTCGGCATGTTCGAACATGTCGGGGTCAATCACTACCGCACTTTCTTCGACAAGAGCGCGACGTTGCTGAAGCCTGATGGCGTCATGCTCCTGCACACGATCGGCCGCTCCGGCGTGCCGTGGGCGACCAGCGCCTTCATCCGCAAATACATCTTCCCGGGCGGCTACATTCCCGCGCTTTCCGAAGTCATGCCGGCGATCGAGAAGTCAGGCCTCGTCGTCACGGACATCGAAATCCTGCGGCTCCATTATGCCGACACGTTGAAGCATTGGGGCCAGCGCTTCGCCGCCAACCGCGACAAGGCCAAGGCGATCTATGACGAACGCTTCTGCCGCATGTGGGAATTCTATCTGGCAGCCTCGGAAGCCGCCTTCCGCTGGCAGGATCTGGTCATCTTCCAGATCCAGCTTGCCAGGAAGAACGACACCCTGCCGATGGCGCGCGACTATATGGTCAAATGTGAAAAGGCGCTCGAAATGCGCGACATGGGCCATCGCGAAGCGGCTCCGGTCGAAGAGGCCGCCAAGCCCGCCCGGCGCCGCAAGGTGGCGGAATAGGAACAGACCGCTTTGCCGCATTGGCGCTTGCCATTCCCGGCTCGTGCCCTGAAAAAGGCCTCGTGATCGTCGCGAGGCCTTTTTCATGACCTACCTCCTCTATGCAGCCGCGGCGCTCGCCGAGATCGCTGGCTGTTTTTCGGTGTGGGCGTGGTGGCGGCTGGAGAAATCGCCGCTGTGGCTGCTGCCAGGTTTCGTTTCGCTCGTTCTCTTCGCCTGGCTTCTGGCCCTGGTCGACACCAGCGCGGCCGGCCGCGCCTATGCCGCCTATGGCGGCATCTACATCGCGGCGTCGCTGGCCTGGCTTTGGTTGGTGGAAAGCGTGCGTCCCGACCGGTGGGACCTTGCGGGGGCGGCGCTCTGCATAGTGGGCGCCTCTGTCATCCTGCTCGCACCACGAGGGGCATGAGCCGTGGAACTGCCTGCCCCGCTTCGACAGGCTGTCGATCGTGCCCTCGAAAACGTGCCGCTGCCGGTGCTCAGGCAGGCGGCGAAAACCCTGTCGGACCGTTACCGCGCCGAGATGCGCGACGGTCGCCTGCATATGGCGCAGGATATGGCGGTCAAGGCTTATCTGGCGACGCGGCTGCCGGCGACCTATGCCGCCGTCCGCGCCAGTCTCGACGCGGTGAACGAAGCGCAGCCGGAATTCGCGCCGGAAACCCTGCTCGATGTCGGCGCCGGCCCGGGCACGGTGCTTTGGGCGACGGCGGACCTGTGGCCCGGTCTTCAACAGGCGGTTTTGCTGGAAGCCAGTGCTGCGGTGCGCAAGGTCGGCGAGGCGCTTGCCGCCGATGCGATCGCTGCCCGGATCGCCTGGCAGGCCGGCGACGTGACCATCGACCTTGACGGTTTGCAGCCGGCGGACCTGATCACCTGCGCCTATGTGCTGGACGAGATCGCACCGGCATCCCTGCCCAAAATGGTCGATCGGCTGTGGCAGCTCACGACAGACACGCTGCTGATCGTGGAGCCGGGCACGCCGGCGGGCTGGCAGCGTGTTCTCGCGGTTCGCCGGCAACTGATAGAAGCGGGCGCGCATGTGCTGGCACCTTGCCCGCACGAAGCCCCCTGCCCGCTCATCGCGCCCGACTGGTGCCACTTTTCGCGGCGCGTCGCCCGCTCGCGCCTGCACCGGCTGGCCAAGGACGCCGAAGTGCCATGGGAGGACGAGAAGTTCATCTATGTCGCGGCTTCGAGGCAGCCGGCGCCAGTCCGCGCGGCGCGGGTGATCGCGCCACCGAAAACCGGCTCGGGCAAGGCGGCGCTCAAGCTTTGCCGGCCGGACGGCAGTGCCGGAGAGACGCTTTTCAGCAAGCGTGACGGTGAACTGTTCAAGGCGGCACGGCGGTCGGACTGGGGCGATGTGCTCGATACAGCGTAGGGATTCGGGTGACGATCGTTCTTGCTTTGTTCCAAACCGTTGCGTAGAATCAGCACCTTGTCGAGTCAATCGGAATCAGGGCACGGGAATACTGTCCTGTGGACGGTTTTTTGTTTCTGTGAACAGTGGGCATCAAATCTGCTTGGGTGATAACTGTTGCAGATAAGTCAGCACTCAATTTTCCGATTCTGATATCGAGAGACCGGGATCGAAATCGGGGACATCATGGCAGAGGCAGCGCGGAAATTCGGCGTGGCGGAGCAACCGCTCTATCGCGAGGCGCCGAACAACATCGAGGCGGAACAGGCGCTGCTCGGCGCGATCCTGGTCAACAACGATGCCTTCTATCGCGTCTCCGACTTCCTGAAGGCCAGCCACTTTTACGAACCCCTGCATCGCAAGATCTTCGAGATCGCGGCAGAGCTCATTCGCATGGGCAAGGTGGCGACGCCGATCACGCTGAAGACCTTCCTGCCGGCCGACGAGAAGGTCGGCGACATGACGGTGGCACAATATGTCGTGCGCCTGGCGGTCGAAGCCGTCACGGTCGTCAACGCCGCAGATTACGGCCGCGCCATCTATGACCTTGCGACGCGTCGCGCCCTGATCACCGTCGGCGAGGACATGGTCAACATCGCCTATGACGCGCCGGTCGACATGTCGCCGTCCGAGCAGATCGAGGATGCCGAACGGCGCCTGTTCGAGCTGGCCGAAACCGGACGCTATGACGGCGGCTTCGAGAGCTTCACCGACGCGGTCAAGACCGCGGTCGACATGGCCAACGCCGCCTACATGCGCGACGGCCACCTGTCGGGGCTGGCCACCGGCATGCGCGACCTCGACCGCCGCATGGGCGGCCTGCAATCGTCCGATCTGATCGTCCTTGCCGGCCGTCCGGGCATGGGCAAGACGTCGCTCGCCACCAACATCGCTTTCAACGTCGCCGAGGCCTATGTGCCGGCGCAGCAGGCCGACGGGTCGTTCAAGGCGGCGAATGGCGGTGTCGTCGGCTTCTTCTCGCTCGAAATGTCGTCGGAGCAGCTCGCGACCCGTATCATCTCCGAACAGACGGAAATTTCCTCGTCGAAGATCCGCCGCGGCGAGATTACCGAAATGGACTTCGAAAAGCTGGTCGCCTGTTCGCAGACCATGCAGAAGATTCCGCTGTTCATCGACCAGACCGGCGGCATCTCGATCGCCCAGCTCTCGGCCCGCGCCCGGCGCCTGAAGCGCCAGCGCGGCCTCGACCTCATCGTCATCGACTATATCCAGCTGATGCAGGGCTCCAGCGCCAGGGCCTCGCAGAACCGCGTGCAGGAAATCACCGAGATCACCACGGGCCTCAAGGCACTGGCCAAGGAGCTCGCGGTGCCGATCATCGCGCTGTCGCAGCTCTCGCGCCAGGTTGAAAGCCGCGACGACAAGCGCCCGCAGCTCTCGGACTTGCGCGAATCCGGCTCGATCGAGCAGGACGCCGACGTCGTGATCTTCGTCTACCGCGAGGAATACTACCTCAAGAACCGCGAGCCGAAGCTCGGCACCGACGAGTACATCAAGTGGGAAAACGAGATGAACGAGATGCGCGGCAAGGCCGAGGTGATCGTGGCCAAGCAGCGTCACGGACCGACGGGCACGGTCACGCTAGCCTTCCACGGCGAATTTACCCGCTTCTCGGATCTGGCGGAGGAACATCATATCGCGGAAAGGTTTGAGTAGCTTTTTTGACTCACCGTCACGCTCCGTCACACCCCCCTCTGTCCCGCCCACCTATCCAGCATCGGCGATCCCGAAGCAGGCCTCGCTAATGGCTAAATCCCGCGTCCAGTTCATCTGCCAGAACTGCGGATCGGTGCATCAGCGCTGGGCCGGCAAATGCGACGCCTGCGGCGAATGGAACACGCTGGTCGAGGAAGGTACGTCCGGCGGCATCGGTTCCGGGCCGGCCAATACGCGCAACGCCCGCAAGGGCCGCGCGGTGGTGCTGACCACGCTTTCCGGCGATATCGAGGACGCGCCGCGCATCGTGTCGGGCATCGGTGAGCTCGACCGCGCCACGGGCGGCGGCTTCGTGCGCGGCTCGGCGCTGCTGGTCGGCGGCGATCCCGGTATCGGCAAGTCGACGCTGCTCACCCAGGCTGCTGCTGCCCTTGCCTCGAGGGGCCACCGCATCGTCTATGTCTCGGGTGAGGAGGCGGTCGCCCAGATCAGGCTGCGCGCGCAGCGCCTCGGCGTCGCTTCCTCGCCGGTCGAGCTCGCGGCCGAGACCAATGTCGAGGATATTCTTGCCACCATCGCCGACGGCAAGCGGCCGGACCTGGTGATTCTCGATTCCATCCAGACGCTGTGGACCGACCTCGCCGATTCGGCGCCCGGCACCGTTACCCAGGTGCGTGCCGCCGCCCAGGCGATGATCCGCTATGCTAAATCCACAGGCGCTGCGATCGTGCTTGTCGGCCATGTCACCAAGGAAGGCCAGATCGCCGGCCCGCGCGTCGTCGAGCACATGGTCGACGCCGTGCTCTATTTCGAAGGCGAAGGCGGACATCACTACCGTATCCTGCGCACCGTCAAGAACCGTTTCGGCCCGACCGACGAGATCGGCGTCTTCGAAATGTCGGACAAGGGCCTGCGCGAGGTTGCCAATCCTTCCGAGCTGTTCCTCGGCGAGCGCCATGCGAAATCGCCGGGAGCGGCGGTTTTCGCCGGCATGGAGGGCACAAGGCCGGTGCTGGTCGAAATCCAGGCGCTGGTCGCGTCCTCCTCGCTCGGCACGCCACGCCGCGCCGTCGTTGGCTGGGACGGCGCCCGGCTGTCGATGATCCTGGCGGTGCTCGAGGCACATTGCGGCGTGCGCTTCGGCCAACAGGACGTCTATCTGAACGTAGCCGGCGGCTACCGCATTTCCGAGCCCGCGGCCGATGTGGCGGTGGCGGCCGCACTGGTTTCGTCGCTCACCGGTCTTGCCCTTCCCGCCGATTGCGTCTATTTCGGCGAAATCAGCCTTTCTGGCGCCGTGAGGCCGGTTGCGCATGCGCAGCAGCGTCTCAAGGAGGCCGAAAAGCTGGGTTTCGCAAGCGCGGTTCTGCCCTTGGGCAGCGAGGAACTTGCCGGAGGAATCGGGGCCGGCGCTTTCCAGCCCACCGAGCTCGCCGACCTCGTGGCGCGCATAGCCGGCTCACGGCGCAGCCGCGCCAACGACGAAGAATGACGGGCTCACCTGGTGGTGAGCGACAGGGAGTGGGGCGACAAAGATGCCGATAACGCTGCTTGACGGAATTCTCGTCGGCTTCACCCTGGTCTCGGCGATGCTCGCCATGGTTCGCGGCTTTTCACGCGAGGTCCTGTCCATCGTGTCCTGGGCGGCGGCGGCCGCGGCGGCATTCTTTTTCTACAAGCCCGTCCTGCCCTATCTGAAGCCCTACATCGACAATGAAAAGATCGCCATGGCGGCCTCCGCCGGCGTCGTCTTCATCATCGCTTTGATCGTCGTCAGCGTCATCACCATGAAGCTCGCCGACTGGATCATCGATTCCCGCATCGGCGCGCTCGACCGCACGCTCGGCTTCCTCTATGGCGCCGCCCGCGGCATTCTGGTGGTCGCCGTGGCCCTGCTGTTCTTCAATTGGCTGGCCGGCGCCAAGGCACCGGCCTGGGTCACGGAAGCCAAGTCGCGGCCGCTGCTGGAGCAGATCGGCGCCAAGCTCGAAAGCCTGCTGCCTGAGGATCCGGAAAACGCCATCCTCAAGAAGCTCAATCCGAATCAGCCGGCCGCCGAAACGCCCGCCGCACCGGACGCACCGGCGACGGATGCCCCGGCGGGAGGGGACGATGCCAATGCGCCGGCTCCTGACGACAGCGATGCCGGAACGCCTCCCGCGGACAACGCGCCGGCCAATCCGGCCCCGGCGGCGCCGGCGAATTGATGAGTGATCGGGCGCCGCAGAACAGGCGCCCGAGACTGGCGGTGATCGTGAACCATCGCCGGGCGCGTTGCTTTTACGGCGCTGTCGCCTTATATGGCGATTTTAGCGGAGCTTGAGCCCCATGGCAGACGCAGACCACGTGCTTTCCGCGGAAGCTGACGATCACTTCCACGACGAATGCGGCGTGTTCGGCATTTTCGGCCGGCAGGACGCGGCGGCCATCGTCACGCTCGGCCTGCACGCGCTGCAGCATCGCGGCCAGGAAGCGGCCGGCATCGTCTCCTACGACGGCTCCCAGTTCCATGTCGAACGCCATGTCGGCCTGATCGGCGACACCTTCACCAAGCAGCGCGTCATCGACAGCCTGCAAGGCAATCGCGCCATCGGCCACACGCGCTACGCCACGACCGGCGGGGCCGGCATGCGCAACATCCAGCCCTTCTTCGCCGAACTGGCCGATGGCGGTTTTGCCGTGGCCCATAACGGCAATCTGACCAACGCCATGACCGTGCAGCGCGCGCTGCAGAAGCAAGGCGCGATCTTCTCCTCGACCTCCGACACCGAGACGCTTCTGCACCTCGTCGCCACCAGCAAGGAGCGCGATCTCAACTCGCGCTTCATCGATGCGGTGCGCCAGGTCGAGGGCGCCTTTTCGCTGGTGGCGATGACGGCCAAGAAGATGATCGGTTGCCGTGACCCGCTCGGCATCCGCCCGCTGGTACTGGGTGACCTCGACGGTGCCTGGATCCTGGCCTCCGAAACCTGCGCGCTGGACATCATCGGCGCGCGTTTCGTGCGCGACCTGAAGCCAGGCGAGATGGTCGTCGTTACCTCCAAGGGCATCGAGAGCCTGTTCCCGTTCGAGCCGCAGAAGACCCGCTTCTGCATTTTCGAATATGTCTATTTCGCACGCCCGGACTCTTCGGTCGAAGGCCGCAACGTCTACGAGGTGCGCAAGCGCATCGGCGCGGAACTCGCGCAGGAAAATCCCGTCGAGGCCGACATCGTCGTGCCGGTGCCGGATTCCGGCACGCCGGCGGCAATCGGCTTTTCGCAAGCCGCGGGCATCCCCTTCGAGCTCGGCATCATCCGCAACCACTATGTCGGCCGCACCTTCATCCAGCCCGGCGATTCGATCCGCCACATGGGCGTCAAGCTGAAGCACAACGCCAACCGCCGCATGATCGAGGGCAAGCGCGTCGTGCTGGTCGACGATTCCATCGTGCGCGGCACCACCAGCCAGAAGATCGTGCAGATGGTGCGAGACGCCGGCGCCAAGGAAGTGCATATGCGCATCGCCTCGCCGCCGACCAGCGCCTCCTGCTTCTACGGCGTCGATACGCCGGAAAAATCGAAGCTTTTGGCATCACGTATGTCGATCGAGGAGATGGCCGAATTCATCCGCGTCGATTCGCTCGGCTTCCTGTCGATCGACGGACTCTATCGCGCCGTCGGCGAGGCCAACCGCGACAACGAGCAGCCGCAATTCTGCGACGCCTGCTTCACCGGCCAGTATCCGACCCGCCTGCTCGACTTCGAAGGCCACGACAATGTGCGCACGCTGTCGCTGCTGGCGACGAGCGGCGCATAGGATTGCCGCACTGCCAGTTGCCATAGCCATATTTCCGGAATCTATCGCATGACCTTCGACCTTTCCGGCCGCGTTGCGGTCGTCACCGGCGCCTCGCGCGGCATCGGTTACTTCATCGCCAGGGAACTGGCTGCCGCCGGCGCCCACGTCATTGCCGTGGCGCGCACCGTGGGCGGGCTGGAAGAACTCGACGACCAGATCAAGGCCGAGCGCGCCAAAACCGGCAAGGGCGAAGCGACGCTGGTGCCGCTCGACCTTGCCGACATGGTCGGCATCGACCGCCTGGGCGGCGCCATCCATGAGCGGTGGGGCAAGCTCGACATTCTCGTCGCCAATGCGGGCGTGCTCGGCGTGATCTCGCCGATCGGCCATGTCGAGGCGAAAACCTTCGAGAAGGTGATGACCATCAACGTCACCTCGACCTGGCGGCTGATCCGCTCGGTCGACCCACTGCTGCGGCTCTCCGACGCCGGCCGGGCCATCATCCTGTCGTCCAACGCTGCTCACTCGGCGCGCGCCTTCTGGGCGCCCTACGCGGCTTCCAAGGCGGCGGTCGAGACGATGATGCGCTCCTGGGCACATGAGACGCAGAGCCTGCCGTTGCGCGTCAATGCCGCCGACCCCGGCGCCACCCGTACCGTGATGCGCGCGCAAGCCGTGCCCGGCGAGGACCCGGAAACGCTGCCGCATCCTTCCGAGATCGCCAAACGCATCGTGCCGCTGGCAAGCCCTGACCTGAAAGAGACAGGACTGATCTTCCAGGCCAAGCACAACCGTTTCGTCGCCTACCGACAGCCGGAATAGCCGCATCTTTTTTGTCGGAAGAATTCGGCTCCGGGCGGCGTTCCTCGAATGTACATTCGAAGCTCAAACCCGGAGGACCGACATGCGCAGACTTATTCTCATCGCCGCCACCGCCACTATCTCCGCCTTGGCCGCCGGCACAGCCTTGTCACAAGATGCCAAGATGAGTTTCTTCGTCACCAGCGTCGGCTCGGGCAAGGGGGCCGACCTCGGCGGCCTGAAGGGCGCCGACGCGCATTGCGCCTCGCTGGCGGAAGCAGCCGGCGTCACCAGCAAGACCTGGGCCGCATATCTGTCGACCAGCACCGAGGATGCGCGCGACCGCATCGGCAAGGGACCGTGGGTGAATGCCAAGGGCGTCAAGATAGCCGACGACGTCGCCTCGCTGCACGGCGATGCCAACGGCATCACCAAGCAGACGGCGCTCAACGAAAAAGGCGAGATGGTGAACGGCCGCGGCGACACGCCGAACCGCCACGACATGCTGACCGGCTCGAAGCCCGACGGCACCAGGATCGCCGACCAGACCTGCGGTGACTGGACCCTGAGCGGCGCGGAAGGCGCTGCCATGATGGGCCATCACGACCGCACCGGGCTCGACGATTCGGCTGCCGCCAAATCCTGGAACTCTTCGCATGCTTCGCGCGGCGGCTGCGGCCAGGAGGCGCTGAAAGGCACCGGCGGCGACGGCTTGTTCTATTGTTTCGCAACGAATTGACCAGACCCCGCCCGCCCGCTACATCACGCGGCTGTGATGTGGCGGCGGAAAGCTGAGTCGCGGTCATGCTTTCGTCATTTCCGCAGAGTTGATAGGATCGCATAGATTCCCACAACAAGCCCGGCTGGGCAGAGCAAGGAAATTCCCATGGCTTCGAGCGTAGCGTTGGTCTGGTACCTAGTAATCGCCGGCCCGCAAGGCGGCATGGTCGTGTTGCCCAGCACGTTCGACAAGCGCGAACAATGCACCGCCGCCATCACCGAATACCAGAAGCAGCCGGCTCCGACCGGCTGGTCGCTGCAATGCGTGCCGAGCGCGTCACCCTTCACCGACGAGGGCGACGCGGAGGAACCGGCAGCGCAGTAAGGCGCGGTGCGGCGTCAGCGCCGTGCGCTGACCGTCAGTTCCGGCTTCTGGTTGATGGTCTGGAACACCACGCAATAGCGTTCGGTCAGTTTCAGCAAGGAATCGATGCGCTCCTGCGGCTCATCGGTGTCGAGACTGAAATTCAGCCTGATGGCGCGAAAACCGACCGGCGCATCCTTGGCAACGCCAAGCGTGCCGCGAAAATCAAGGTCGCCTTCGGCCTCGACCGTGGCGGCGCCGAGCTTGAATTCGAGCGCCGTCGCCACCGCCTTGAGCGTCACGCCGGCGCAGGCCACAAGTGCCTCCAGCAGCATGTCGCCCGAGCAAAGCTCGAGCCCCGAGCCGCCGGTTGCGGGATGCAGACCGGCAATCGCGAGAGCCCTGCCCGTCTCGACCTTGCAGGCGATCGACTGGTCATCGAGACTGCCTCTGGCCCTGAGCGTGATGAGCGCGCGCGAAGCATCATCGCGATAGGTCTCTTTCAGCGGCGCCTGCATGGCCTTCAGTGCGGTGGCGTCCATTTCGCTGCCCCTTTCGACGATCGTTTCTGGCGCTGGCATGCGTCAACCCACCGAGATTTGACCCGATCACACCGGAAAGCAAACATAATCATCGCGTTGGGACACAGGCGCGCAATCACTATCCCAAATGGACATTGACGGACGAGGTCTCAAAGACCGTCTGAGCCGTGCGAGTGCCGTCGTCCCATTTTCTGGTGACTGACTCGGGTCAACAAGGGCTGGCGATGGGCAGTCGGGTGTGCCAACGGTTTCTCCTGATAGGAATTTTTTCTTGACAGGGTGAAGGCAGCTATGGTACATTTCTGGTTATGGTGCTGAGTTGCGCCAGGAACCCGCCGTACAGGCGGTTTTTTTCATTCAATGCTCTCTCAATAGCGCGTCGAGAAGGCTTGCACGGAACCCGCTGACCCGGATTCGTTGCTTGATGGCGGGCGATCCGTCTTCAGCCGGACAAGCCTTTCCTTTGACTTCGATCGCATCGGCTATAGCTATGCGACAAGCGTTCTCGCGGAGGCGTCATGCCGTTCAAGTTGAAACTGATCTCTCTCATCCTGCTGATGCTTGCTGCCTTCGCACAGCCTGTCCTGGCTGAAACGCCGGAGAGGCCGGCGCCGACCGGCGGTGTGCTGTCGCTGCTGCCGCCGCCGCAGGTCACCAGCCATTCGATCACGGTTGCCGGACGCAAGCTGGACTATCAGGCCAAGACCGGCACGCTGTCGCTGCTTTCAGGCAAGGCCGACGTCACGGCGGAGATCTTTTATGTCGCCTATACGCTGCGGCCACCGGCTGACGCGGCAAAAACGGCACCACGCCCCATTACCTTCGTCTTCAATGGCGGCCCCGGGGCGGCTTCCGCCTATCTGCATCTCGGTGCGCTCGGTCCGCGCATCATCACGACCGGAGCCGATGGCGAATTCCTGCCGCCGCCGCAAAAGATCATCGACAATCCGGACAGCTGGCTCGACATGACCGACCTCGTCTTTGTCGATCCGGTCGGCACCGGCTACAGCCGCGAGGCTCCCGGGCAGAACACCCACGACTTCTGGGGCGTCAACCAGGACGCCAGCTCGATCGGCGCCTTCATCCGGCTCTATCTGGCGCAGAACGGCCGCAGCAGCTCGCCGCTTTTCCTGGCCGGAGAAAGCTATGGCGGGTTTCGCGCGGCGCTGCTCGCCAGGACTTTGCAGGAAGATGTCGGCCTTAGCCCGAGCGGCATCGTGCTGATCTCGCCGGCGCTGGAATTCATGCTGGTGCAACCCGACGAATTCGAGCCGCTGCACTGGGCTCTCGAACTCCCCTCGCTGGCGTCGGTGCGGCTCAGTGCCGACGGCGTTACCGGCGAGGCGCTGCGGGCGCAGTTGGCCGCGGTCGAGCGCTATGCGCTTGGCGACTACCTCACGGCGCTGGCCAGCGGGCTGGAGCAAGGCGGGCGGCTGGCGAGCCAGCGGGTGGCCGAGATCACCGGCCTGCCCCTCGACCTCGTGCAGCGGAATTTCGCGCGTATACCGACCAGCCTTTTCGCGAGGGAGTTTGCCCGCTCGAAAAGCAAGGTGCTCAGCCCCTATGACGCCATGATCGGCACGGCCGACATCGCTCCTGAAAGCGCTCGCACCGCCGGACCCGATCCGGTGCTCGACCGCAGCGTTCCAGCATTGACCTCGGCTTTTGTCGGCTATGCCCGGGACGAATTGAACTACCACACCGATGTCAGCTACCGGCTGCTCAATGGCGAGATCAGCCGCAATTGGGACTACGGCACATCGCGGCAAGGCTATGCCGGCGTGATGAACGATCTGCAGCGGGCGCGCTCGCTCAATCCCGCGCTCGGCGTCGTCATCGTCAACGGCTACACCGACCTCGTCACGCCCTATCTGGCATCTCGCTATCTGGTGAACCAGGTACCGACGCTCGCCGGTGCAAAGCCCATCCGCGTCGATGTGCTGGACGGAGGACACATGATGTATTTCAGGCCGGACGGAAGGCGGGCGCTCAAGGCAGCGGCGGCGGAGCTTTACCAAGCGACGCAGTAAGCGTCGCTTGGTAGCACCGGAGTGACGGGCAGTCCGCGATACGCTGGCGGGACAGTTCGCTCCTCTGTCCTCCAGGCAAAGGAGCCGCGAAGGACATCGCAGTTCATCTTGGCCGCCGGCTGCCTTCAACCGGCCTGCGGCGCCGAAGCGATCTCACACCCGTGGCTGTGACTTCACATGGGCAATGTAGCCGCGCACGTCGCTGGCCGGGTCTGCATAGGCCTTGCCGAGCTTCTTCTCCATCGCGGCCATGTAGTCGCTGGCCCATTCGGGCAGGGCATAGTCGATGACGGCGAGAAATTCGAGTGTCGCCGCCAGGCGGATATCGGCGATAGACGGGTTCTTGCCTCCAATGAAGGGCTTGCCGTCCCTGAAGAAGGAGTGGAACACCTCCAGCGGTTCGGAGATGGCGGCGATCGCCGCCTTCTGCGCCTCGGCCTTCCTGTCGGGATGAGCGTCGCTGTGGCCGACCTCTCCGGCGTATTGCGGGAAACCGAGCGCCGGATAGGTGGCGCGCGCCACATAGGGATAGAGCGTGCCGATCAGGTAGAACATGGCGCTGTCGATCATCGCCCGCTTGGCAGGCGCCTTGGGGTAGAATTTCTCCAGCCCGTGCTTGTTGGCGAGATACTGCATGATGGCGCAGCTTTCCCAAAGCACCCCTCGCGGCAGGCCCTTGTCCTCGATCATCGGAGTCAGATGGGCCGGGTTGCGCGCCATGAATTCGGGCGAACGCGTGCTGCCCCAGGCGTCGGCCTCGGCATGGTCCAGCCCGGCGGCGCGGGCAAACACCCGAACCGTCATGTTGTTGACGCTCGGCTTCAGCATGCTGATCATCAGGGCGGGTTTCTTCGCCGACTTCCCCTTGGTCCTGGACGCGGCTTTGCCGGCGGTTGCTGCTTTTGACGTCGCCTTGGCCGAAGGCTTTGCCGATATTTTTGGTGCCGGCTTGGTTGAAGCTTTTGCTGCTGGTTTTGCCATAGCCTTTGGTGTGCCCTTAGCTGCCGGCTTCCTCGCACCCTTCGTCGCTGTCTTTGCCATGTGTTCCTCCCTTTGCTTATTCAAAAATCAATACGGATTGCGCGGCGTCCTGTCGGCCGACAAACTCGCGCGCGAGCGCTCGACCAGCGCCTGGATGGCGTCGGCCAGATGCGCCTCGGCGATGTTGTAGTCGCCACGCGCGACGCGGAGCTTGTGCGCTTCCATCAGCACGTCGGCATGGCCAAAGCCGGCCGGCGGCTCGAAACGGTAGGAAGCAAGTTCGATCAGCAGGCCAAGCGGATCCTCGAAATAGATCGAATCCATGAAGCCGCGGTCCTTGACGCCACTGTGCTTGATGGCGCGCTCGTCAAGCCGGGCGACCGCCTGCAGGAAGGTCACGCGCGACACGGCAAAGGCGATGTGGTGGACGCAGCCGGTATCGGTCGGGGTGCGGCGCTTTGCCGGCGTGCGGGTCTCGTCGGTAAAGATGGTGATCAGCCGCCCGTCGCCCGGATCGAAATAGAGATGGCTTTCGGCTGCCTTGTCGAGGTTGGGTTGCTCGAAAATGAAAGGCATGCCCAGCACGCCTTCCCAGAAATCGATCGATGTCTGGCGACCGGCGCCGACCAGCGTGATGTGATGGACGCCTTGCGATTGCAGTTTCTGCATTGCGTTCTCCCCCTGATGTCGGCGTTTCGATATCCGTAAGTGCCAGCTGTCAGGCCCACCGCGCATGATGCGAATGGCGTCTCTTATGCGAGCGCTGGCTTCCTGATCCGCACCGTTCCCTTGGCTCGCCGAACCTTACGCGCCGGCTTTGTGAGACGATGCTAAACCAATCAGTCGCGCCGCGCCAGAAGCCGCATCGGGATCGGCCCTGCCCCAACGCAAGCACGGCGCTGGAGCAGCGCCATGCAAGGTTTCGCCCCTATAGCTGGCGGGAGCGGAGCCGACAGGGGCCGGAGCCGTTTTCACACAAGGCCGCTTGTCGCATGGCCGATGTCGCCATTCTCGAAACACGCGAAAGGGTTCTCGCCGGTATCCTCCTGACCGGCGCCGCCTATTTGCTTTTTTCGACGCAGGACGCTTCGATCAAGCTGCTGGTAGCCGGCATGAGTGTCTGGCAGATCCTGTTCTTCCGCAGCATCACCATACTGACCGCCTGCGCGGCGATCGGCGGACGGCATCTCTATGCGGAGACGGCGCGGTCGCCGATCGTGTGGCCGATGCTGTTGCGCAGCGTCTTCACCCTGGCGGCGTGGCTTTGTTATTACAATGCCGCGCGCAGCCTGCAGCTCGCCGAACTGACCACCGTCTATTACGCGGCCCCGATCATCGTCATCGTGCTTTCGGTGGTGATGCTTGGCGAAAAGTGCCCATGCTACGCTGGCTGGCGGTGGCGATCGGCTTCGCCGGCGTCTTTGTCGCCTGCGACCCTGCCCATCTCGGCCTGTCCGTGCCGGTGCTGCTGGTGCTGGCCGCCGCTTTCCTGTGGGGCGTCGCCATCGTGCTGTTGCGCAAGACAGCACTTGCCGAGCGCTCGATGATCCAGCTCATGCTCAACAATTTCTATTTCCTGATATTCTCGGCGGTGCCCGCGCTGGTTTGGTGGCAGACGCCCGGCTGGAGCGAGCTGCTTCTGCTTGCCAGCGTCGGCGCGCTCGGCGGCTTGGCGCAGTATCTTCTCTTCGAAGGCATGAAACGGACGCCGGCCTCGATCATCGCGCCGCTGGAATACACTTCGCTGTTGTGGGCCTTCGCGCTCGGCTTCGCCATCTGGGGCGACGTGCCGCGTCGCGAAGTGTTTTTCGGCGCTGCTCTCATCATCACCGCAGGGCTGCTGATCGTCGGCGGCGAGCATTTCCGCAAACGGCTGTGACGGGCCAGATTTCTGACACTACGATGTCAGGACAGAACCACGTAAATTGGCTTTCATGACCGATGTAGCAGCCGCCACCGACACCGCAGAACGGACACTTGGCATCATCCTGGTGTCGTCGTCGGCGGCGGTGTTCGGATTGACCGGCGTGCTGACCAAATCGATCCATGCCGATCCGCTGACCATCACCTGCTGGCGCGGTTTCGTCGGCTCGATCCTGATCAGCCTCTATGTGCTGTGGCGCCGCCACCGCTCCGGCAACCGCGAAACGCTGCGGCTCGGCTGGCGCGGCTGGCTGCTGGCGGTGGAAGGCGCGCTGGCCAGCATCGCCTTCATCTGCGCCTTCAAATTCACCTTCGTCGCCAATGTCACGGTCATCTACGCGACGTCGCCTTTCATTGCCGCGCTGCTCGCCTTCCTGCTGGTGCGCGAACCCTTCCGCCTGCAGACGATGTTAGCCGCCGCCCTCTCGCTTTGCGGCGTCGCGGTCATGGTCTGGTCGAGCTTCGGCACTGGCAATCTGTTCGGAGACGGGCTGGCGCTGCTGATGACGATCGGCAGCGCGCTCTACATGATCATGGTGCGCGCCTTCCGCGACACGCCGGCGGTCTGGGCAGGCGCGGTCTCGGCCCTGCTGTTGTTCATACTCGGCTGGTTCGTCACCGACCCGCTTGCCGTCTCGGCAAGGGATGCCGTGCTGCTCGTCGCCTTCGGCTCGAGCTTCGCACTCTCCTCGATCCTGTGGACGGAAGGCGCGCGGCTCATCCCGGCGGCTGAATCCGGCCTGCTCGGCTCTGCCGAAGTGCCGTTCGCGATCCTGTTTGCGTTCCTTTTCCTGGCCGAGATACCGCCCATGGCCAGCATGATCGGCGGCGCGATCGTGCTTTGCGCGGTCTTTGCCCATGCCGGCCGCGACTGGCTGTCGGCAAAGCAGCAACAAGCGCCAGGGCCGTTGTGAAAGCCGAGCCAAAAAAAATTTGCGCAGTCACGGAACCATCATCCCGTTCAGGCATTGTTGAGCCGACGGACCACCCCCCGAGTCCCCCCAAACCCCTCGGTCCGTCCTACTCCAAGCCGACCGCAAGGTCGGCTTTTTCTTTGGCCCGCGCGGGACGACAGGCGGCCGTCAGCCAAAAAGTCCTGGCACAGCCAGGCCGGTGCCGAGCAGTGCGGCCAGATCCCGCGCCGGGTTCTCGGCATCGGCGCGCAGCCGGATGGCGAATTCGGCAACGGGCACGGGCGGCAGGTCGAACGTGCGCGGTGCTTCGACGATGCCGGAATGGGCAAAGCGCGCGGTGCGCAGCGTCAGCGCAATGCCGGCCTTGACCGCCGTGCGCAGGCCGGCCAAGCTCGCGCTGCTGGCCGCGATGCGATAGCGCCGGCCGGCCGAATCGAGCGCCGAGATCGCCGCTTCGCGGAAGCCGCAATGCGGATCGAGCAGCGCAAGCGGCAATTCGTCCTGTCGCGCAGCCAGCCCTTTTTGCGAACAGAGCCACATCATCGGCTCGCGCAACATGCCGATTTCGTCCGGCGTCGCCGCCTGCCGCATAACGACCGCCAGATCCAGGCTACCGCCCTGAAGGGCTTGCGCCAGCTCGGCGGAGCGGCCGACGCGCAGCTCGATCCTGACACGCGGATGGCTTTCGGCGAAAGCACGCAGCAGATCGGGCAAGCCGCTGTCGGCGAAATCCTGCGTCGTGCCGATCGCGATGCGTCCGTCGGCCTTTGCGCCCTTCAGGCCGAGCCAGGCTTCACGATGCGCTGCAAGGATACGCCGGGCATGGCCGACAAGCTCCTCACCGGTCGGCGTCAGGCTGCGGCCCCTGCCCTGCGGTGCCAGCAGCGGTTCGCCGACAGCCTCTTCCAGCCGCTGCATCTGCGCCGTCACAGCCGACGGTGAACGGCCGACGATAGAGGCCGCCTGCGCCAGCGAGCCGCCGTCGGCGAAGGCGAGGAATGTCCTCAAGAGGTCGGGATCGAGCGTTTTCATAATTCGATATTATCGAAGTATTCTCTGAAAACAATTCGATTTTCATGTTTCCTGGTTGGTGACAGAGTTGCGTCATCGGCTGACAGAGGCCGCCAGAACCAAGGAGAAGGACAATGCCCATCATCAACGTCAGCGTCACCGGGAAGCCCGACGCGACGCTGTCCGCCAGGATCGCCAAGGAGGCGACCGAACTCACCGCCACGCACCTTCGCAAGGATCCGACCATAACGGCGGTTGCCGTCTCTTATCTCGATCCGCAGCACTGGTTCGCCGGCGGCACGTCGCTGGCCGAGCATGGGACCAATACGTTCTGGCTCGACATCAAGGTGGTCGACGGCACCAACACCAAGCTCGAGCTGGAAGCCTATCTCAAGGCGATCTTCGCCGCCTTCGGGCGCCTGCTCGGGTCCGTGCACGAAGAAAGCTACGCCTTCGTCCACGAAGTGCCGGCCGCCGCCTACGGTTTTGGCGGCAAAACGCAGGAATTCCGCTTCATCAGCGGGAGACTGAAGGCGGCGTAAAGGATGCCGCTTTTGCCTTCCCTTCGTGAGAGGCGGCAAGAGGCCCTTGCGCATTGACCTTGCCCGCACATCGTCTAGGTTCTTGCCGAAGCGGCCGCAGAGCCGAGGTGCAAGGAACGTTGGGAGAGACGCGGCATGATCCTGACACTGGCGCTGCTTGCGGGTCTGGTCGTGGCCTGGCTGCTGATCGGGGTAGTGGAAAAGTTCCGCCTCGGCCTGAGCTTTGCCCAGGCGCTGCTCTACGTGCCGTTCAAGCTCGCCTACCGGATCAGCGACAGCCGCATCGCAATCGCGCGCGATGCGGCGGCGCCAGTCATCTATGTCATCTCACATCAGTCGCACTTCGAACCGGCGCTGATGCTGTCGCTGCTGCCTGACGACACGCTGCACATCCTCGACGGAGCCTCGGCCAGGGCACCATGGCTGGAGCCGTGGCGCGAGCTTGGCCGCACCATCGCCTTCAACGCCGAACACGTCTTCGTCAGCCGCAGGCTGGTGCGCGTGCTGAAGGGCAAGGGCCGGCTTGCCGTCTACCTGCCGGACGCGGTCGAGCCCGACGTCAAGTCGTTCCGGCTGTTTCGCGCTGTCACCCGCATCGCCATGCAGGCCGATGCCCGCATCGTGCCGATCTTCGTCGGCGGCGCCCGCGACCTTCCGGTCTCGTTGACGCCGGCCAGCATCGTGCCCCGGCGCTGGTTCCCGCGCCTGTCGATCAGCGCATTGGAACCAATGACCATCGCCGAGCTGGTGGCGCGCATTCGCGAGCAGGCCTCGAACACCAACGCGCTGTTCGACCGCTTCGCCGAGGCGCGCTTCGCAGCCGCCGATCTCGATCGCGGCCTGTTCTTGGCCATGCGTGATGCCGCAACCAGGGTCGGCGCATCCCATCCGATCATCGAGGACGTCGTCTCGGGCGCGCTCAGCTATCGAAAACTGTTCATCGGCGCGCGCGTGCTGGGCAGGCGTTTCGAGGCGGTGACGGCGCCCGGCGAAGCGGTCGGCCTGCTCCTGCCCAACGCCAATGGCGTGGTGCTGTCCTTGGTCGGGCTGCTCTCGGCCGGGCGGGTGGCCGCGATGATCAACTACACCGCTGGTCCGGCCAGCGTCACCGCCGCCATCCGCACGGCGGTGATCCGCACGGTCGTCTCCTCCCGCGCCTTCATCGAGAAGGCCGACCTCGGCGATATCGTGACGGCGGTCGAAAAGGGCGGCGCGAAATTTCTCTGGCTGGAGGATACACGCGCAAGCGTGACGGCGCTGGAAAAGCTTACCGCCGCCTTGCTGTGGCGCTGGCCGCTGCAGCGCCAGGACGCAGCCAAACCCGCGGTCATCCTGTTCACCTCCGGTTCGGAAGGCACGCCGAAGGCGGTGGTGCTGTCGCACAAGAACCTTTACGCCAACGCCATGCAGGCGGAAGCCCGTATCACCATCTCGCCGGCCGATATCCTGCTCAACGTATTGCCTGTGTTCCACTCCTTCGGGCTGACGGGCGGCACCATCCTGCCGCTGGTTACAGGCGTAAAGCTGTTCCTTTACCCTTCGCCTCTCCATTACAAGATCATCCCCGAGATCGCCCGTAAGGTGAAGCCGACGGTCATGTTCGGCACCGACACTTTCCTCGCCAATTACGCGCGCACCGCCAAGGACGGCGATTTTTCCAGCCTGCGCTTCGTCGTCGCCGGCGCCGAAGCGGTGAAGCCGGAAACCCGCCGCACCTATCGCGAGCGTTTCCAGGCCGAGATCATCGAAGGCTTTGGGCTGACCGAGGCCGCGCCCGTGGTTGCCGTCAACACCGCCATCCATAGCCGCGACGGCACCGTCGGGCGGCTGCTGCCGGCCATCCGCATGAAGCTCGAACCCGTCGACGGCATCGATGGCGCCGGCCGTCTGTGGCTCGACGGCCCGAATATGATGATGGGCTACATGACCGCCGACCGACCGGGCGAATTGCAGCGGCTCGAGGGCTGGCACGACACCGGCGACATCGTCTCGGTCGACCGCGAGGGCTTCATCACCATTCGCGGCCGGGCCAAGCGTTTCGCCAAGATCGCCGGCGAGATGGTGTCGCTGGGTGCGGTCGAGATGCTGGTGCAGTCGCTGTGGCCGGAAGAGCGCCATGCCGCCGTGGCGGTGCCCGACAAACGGCGCGGCGAGCGCATCGTGCTGGTGACCACCGCCGACGATGCGAGTGCCGAGGAACTGCGCCAATTCGGCAAGAAGGCCGGGGCGGCCGAACTGATGGTGCCCAACGACATCGTCAAGGTGGAAGAGATCCCGGCGCTGGGCTCGGGCAAGACCGACTACGTGTCGGCCCGCAGACTGGCCATCGATCGTCTGGGGCTGAGTGCGGCGGCGTAGGCGAACGGCCTGAAGGGTCGTCTCGCCTAAATCGCAGGGCCCGGGCGCAAAGCGCTGGCCTTCAATGCACCCTCTGTCGCCTTCAAAGAGGGATAACAGCGTTATCCTATATCCGAAGGCGGCACCTGCTCGCCTTCCAGCCTGGCGCGCTTCGAATAGGCACGCACGCTGAACGGCAGGAAGAGGAGATAACCGGCGACGGAGGCCGTCAGCGTGTACCAGGGATAGGTCATCAAGAGCAGGATGTAGAGCACGACCCCCAGGATGACCGGCAATACCTTGTCACCCGGCACCTTGACGCTCTTACCCGAATAGACCGGCAAACGGCTGACCAGCAGGAAGGCGACCAGTACGGTGAAGCCGGTGGCGATGAAGGCGGCCGGGCGGCCGGGCTCCAGCCCAAGCCGCAGGAAATACAGATAAAGCGGCAGCATCACCAGCACGGCGCCCGCCGGCGCCGGTACCCCAACGAAATATTCGGTCTGCCATGCCGGCCGCTCGGCCTTTTCCTCGTCAAGAACATTGAAGCGGGCGAGCCGCATGCCGCAGGCGATGGTGAACAAAAGGGCGGCAATCCAACCCGGCGATCCCGCGCGGTCGAGCAGGAAAGCGTAAAGCACCAGCGCGGGCGCGACGCCGAAATTGACGATGTCGGCCAGCGAATCCATCTGCGCGCCGAATTTCGACGTTGCCTTCAGCATTCGCGCCAACCGGCCGTCTATGCCGTCGAGGAACGCGGCGAGCAGCACCATGACCACCGCGGGCTCGAAGCGGTTCTCGAAAGCGAAGCGGATGCCGGACAAGCCGGCACAGATGGCGAGCACCGTAACCAGATTGGGCAGCACCATGCGCATCGGGATTTCGCGGATGCGCGGGCCGCCGCTGGCATGCGCCTCGAATTTCTTGAACGGCGCGCCCACCGGTCAGGAGATCCGCACGAGAGGCGTGGCGGCGATACCGCCGAATTCCGCCAGCACCGTTTCGCCGGCGACGGCCGTCTGGCCGACGGCCACCCGTGGGGTCGCCGCCTCCGGCAGGAAGACATCGACGCGCGAACCGAAGCGGATCAGGCCGAAACGCTCGCCGATGGCGATCGAGCCGCCGGTCTCGGCCCAGCAGACGATGCGCCGCGCCACGAGGCCGGCGATCTGCACCGCCGCGACGGTGCCGTTGGGGCTGTCGATGACCAGCCCGTTGCGCTCGTTCTCGGTGCTTGCCTTGTCGAGTTCGGCATTGAGGAATTTTCCGGGCCGATGCTCGATGCGGGAAATCTTGCCGCGCACCGGGGCGCGGTTCACGTGGCAGGAAAAGACGTTCATGAACACCGATATCCGGGTCATTTCGGTATTGCCGAGGCCAAGCTCGCGCGGCGGCACGGCCGGGCCGACCGCCGAGATGACGCCGTCGGCGGGGCTCACCACCAGACGGTCGTCGACCGGCGTCACCCGCTCGGGATCGCGGAAGAAATAGGCGCACCAGGCGGTGAGGATGAGCCCGATCCAGAACAGGATCGAGGAGAAATAGCCGAGGAAAAGCGTGCCCGCGCCGAACGCGGCGATGAACGGATAGCCCTCGCGATGGATCGGTACGAACGCGTTCTTGACCGTATCGACAAGGCTCATGGGATGGGGCAGTCCCTGTTTCAGGTCCGGCCTCAATAACCGAAACACCCTCTGCCCGCAACGCGACAATGGGAAAGGAGGGTGGACGAGCTAGCCCGCAGCAGCGGAACGATCAAAGTGCTCGGCGAGTTCCGGGATTGTAGCGTCGGCAAGCTTTTCGTTATCTTTGCCACGCAAGAGCACACTACCATTCCACGAAGACAGCAAGAGGAAGGCCCGGTCAGACGCCAACACCACCCAGTTCACGACCACGCCTTCCGCCGTTTGCACGATTGAGTTCGCTGAAACGATGGCGTCCGTCGGGTCGAATCCGGCTTTGCGCAGTAGAAGGTCGACAGCAGCCGGGGCATGATACTGCTCAGCCAATTCGACAACCATTTTGATTTCCGAGCCTTCAGCGTGGCCAAGTCGGTTGCCTACTCGCGGAGCGATGGCTCCCAAAGAATTCTCACCCGGGCGTATGACCGGTGGGTCTTCCGCCGCGATGTATTCGTAGATATCGGCGTGCGTCTCAGTTGCAACGCATAGCCGAGGCTCCTTCGCACTGGTACGCAGTTGGAAAACCATCTGCATCTCACCCCCGACATCCAGCATTCTTGCCATGCCAAAGCCCAATCTGACCTCAGGCGGAGACACCTTGGCGCAGGCGAGACCGGCCCCAACGTCGCGCCAGCCGATCATCTGGCGCACCAGCTTGCTAATCGAACGATGAAGAAGCCTGGCTTCGCGTTGCGGGTTGGCCATCACCAGACCGTGTATAACATCGCTGTAATCGTCATCTTCGACAATCTGTAGATCAGGCCACGAGACGATCCAGCGCGCCAAGAAACCCTGCATCGGTGCAGCCTCATCTGCGTGGTAGAACTCACCGTCAAGCGCATCCAGAAAATCGTCGCAACCACCCTCGAAGCCCGTTTGTTCGGCCGCCTCATCGGGATGCTCGGCAATCCAGGAGGACATCTTTTCCAAAGTCGCCAATTGGCCGCTCGCACCGCTAGCAGCGAGTCCAACTCGGGCGTTCGTAATCATGGCGTTGGTTTCCTCTGCGCCATTGTAGATGAATTGACTGTGCCCGCCATTCTTCACCTCAGCCGAGTACGAGTTTGCGTGGGAAACCTGCATCGCCCTCGGGCTGATCTCCGGATATCGGTAGAGCCCTTCATAAGTCATGGTTTGGATGAAAATCTCAACGGCGAAGACGAGCTCCGAGGGGCTATCGATTGCCTGTTCTACTGTTGAACGGCGCACAAAAACCGGCAGCGGCAGCCTGACCTGTGGCCACCTGGCAGCATTCGACGCGAGTTTTTCAGACGTTTTTCTGGACTTGCGAAAGAAAAATCCGAACATCGAAAATGCTTTCATAGACCGCAAAGCAACCGCGGCTGGTTGTTCCCGAGGTGACAATATCACCTGTTCTTAGATTTGAAAGAGACCCAGGTATGTGCAGATTTGGCGGGGTCACCATCGCGCAGTAGCCTTTTAGAATTGTCGGCCGCCATGTCGGCAAGCCATACGCTCGCCCGTCCTTGGCAGGACAGTGCCCCGCGACGCCTTCGGAACGGTGACGTGGGTCACGCAGCCAAGGAGCCAGCCAATGTCATCCGTTGCCGAGAACGCCAAGATTATCGCCAAGGGCCTCGCTTTCGGGGAATCGCCGCGTTGGCATGAGGGACGCCTGTGGCTCTGCAACTGGGGTACCGGAGAGATCGTCGCCGTGAGCGACGAGGGCAAGAGCAGGGTGATGCTCACCGTGCCAGCGGTCCTGCCCTACTCCATCGACTGGCTGCCGGATGGCAGGTTGCTCGTGATTTCAGGCCGCGAAGGCCTGCTGCTAAGGCAGGAGGTGGATGGCAGGCTCGTCACCCATGCCGATCTGCGCGACCTTTCGAAAAGCCCCTGGAACGAGATCGTCGTCGATGGGCGCGGCAATATCTATGTCAATGGCGGCGGCCCGGCGCCGGCACCCGGCCAGCATTTCGGCCCGGGCACGATCGTGCTGATCACGCCGGACGGGACGGCCATGCAAGTGGCTGGGAATATCGCGTTTGCCAATGGCATGGCTGTGACCCCGGACAACAGGACGCTGATCATTGCCGAGTCCCACTCCAACCGGCTGACCGCCTTCGACATAGCCGCCGACGGCACTCTGGCTAATCGGCGGGTGTGGGCCGATGTCGACGGCTATCCCGATGGCATCTGCCTAGATGCCGAAGGGACGGTCTGGTACGCGGATGTTCCCAACAAGCGCTGTGCGCAGGTACGCGAAGGCGGTGAGCTGCTGCAGACCGTGACCGCCGATCGCGGCTGCTTCGCCTGCATGCTGGGCGGTGTCGACGGCAGGGCGCTGTTCATCACCGCAGCCGAGTGGCGCGGCTTCGACCACATGTCGAGCGACGCCCGCACTGGTCAGGTGCTGGGCGTCGCTGTTTCCTCGCCTGGCGCGGGATGGCCGTCTTACATTTCGGGCACACGCTGATTGGCGAAAGCGACGGAGATAGCCAACGCCGCTACGACAGCTCCGACGTGCGCCTGCGCACCACCACACCCAGTTCGTCGCTTTCGCGGGCGATGCGCAGACGCTCCTCGGCTTCGGTCGCCTCGCGCTGGCGGTCCCACATCGAGGCGTAAAGCCCGTGCTTGCGCATCAGATCGGCATGTGTACCGCGTTCGGCGATCTGGCCGTCCTTGAGCACGATGATTTCGTCGGCCGTGATCACCGTCGACAGCCGGTGGGCGATGACGATGGTGGTGCGGCCCCGGCTGACCAGGTCGAGCGCGGCCTGGATTTCCTGTTCGGTATGGCTGTCCAGCGCCGAAGTCGCCTCATCGAGCATCAGGATTGGCGGCGCCTTGAGGATGGTGCGGGCAATCGCCACGCGCTGCTTCTCGCCGCCGGAAAGCTTCAGCCCGCGCTCGCCGACCATCGAGCGGTAACCCTCGGGCAGCCGCTCGATGAAGGGGCCGATCTGGGCGAGTTCGGCCGCCTTGCGCACCTCCTCCTCGCTGGCGCCGATGCGGCCGTAGCGGATGTTGTAGGCGATGGTGTCGTTGAACAGCACGGTGTCCTGAGGCACCATGCCGATCGCCGCGCGCAGGCTCTCCTGCGTCACCTCCCTGACATCCTGGCCGTCGATCAGCACCTGGCCCGACTGGATGTCGTAGAAGCGGAACAGCAGCCGCGAGATGGTCGACTTGCCCGCGCCCGAAGGACCGACGATGGCGACGGTCTTGCCGGCCGGCACCTCGAAGCTGATGCCTTTCAGGATCTTGCGGTTCGGGTCGTAGGAGAAATGCACGTCACGGAATTCGACCTTGCCGGCCTCGATCGCGAGCGGCCTGGCATCAGATTTGTCGACGATCTCCTGCGGCACGTCGAGCAGGTCGAACATCTGCTCGATATCGGTGAGGCCCTGGCGAATCTCGCGGTAGATGAAGCCGATGAAATTGAGCGGCACCGAGAGCTGCATCAGCATGGCGTTGATGAAGACGAAATCACCGACGGTCTGCGTGCCACGTTGCACTTCGAGCGCGGACATGCACATCACGATGACCGTGCCCAGCCCATAGATGACGCCCTGGCCGAAATTCAGCCAGCCGAGCGACGTCCAGATTCTCGTCGCCGACATCTCGTAGCGCGCCATGGAGCGGTCGAAGCGCTCGGCCTCCATGGCCTCGTTGTTGAAATATTTGACCGTCTCGAAATTGAGCAGAGAGTCGATCGCCTTGGTGTTGGCGTCGGTGTCGCTGTCGTTCATGTCGCGGCGGATCGAAATGCGCCAGTCGCTGGCGCGAACCGTGAACCAGACATAGAGCCAGACGGTGACCGCCACCACGGCTACGTATTTCCAGCCATAGGTGTAGGCGAAGATGCCCGTGGTCAGCGCGAATTCGAGGATGGTCGGCGCCGTGTTGAGCATGATGAAGCGCACGATCGTCTCGATGCCCTTGGTGCCGCGCTCGATGATGCGCGACAAGCCGCCGGTGCGCCGTTCGAGATGGAAGCGCAGGGACGACTGGTGCATGTGGACGAAGGTGCGGAAGGCAAGCTGGCGCACCGCGTACTGGCCGACGCGGGCAAACAGCGCGTCGCGCAACTGGTTGAAGCCGAGTTGCACGAGCCGCACCACATTGTAGGCGACAACCAACATGACCGGGGCGAGCAGGAAGGCGGGCAGCGGCGGCGTCGATCTGCCGTCACCGGCCAAGGCGTCGGTCGCCCATTTGAAGAAATAGGGTCCCGCGACCAATGTCAGCTTGGCAACCACCAGCAGAATTGTCGCCCAGGTGACGCGCGCCCGCAGATCGGCACGATCCGCCGGCCACATATAGGGCCAGAGGTTAAGCAGCGTCTTGAAGGTCGGGGAATCGGCGGAGACGGTTTTTTCGGCCACTTTTCTTGCCTTTTGGGTGAGAGGGTCAGCGGCTGGTCGAGCAGGAAACGACGAGCGCGCTCAGCGAAGCCGACACGCCGGCAAGCGCGGCTTGGTCCACCTCGTAGCGCGAGCGCTGGCGGTCAGGCGCGAAGCGCACCAGCCCCGCCTCGACCAGGATCTTCAGATGCTGCGAGACGGTCGACTGGGCGAGATCGAGATGGTCGACAACGTCCCGACAGCAGCAGAAACCGCTGGCGGACAGGCGTTTCAGGATCTCGATGCGCGCAGGGTGCGAGAGCGCGGCGAAGCGGGCCGCGATGGAGTGGCTGTCGGTGGTGCAAGAGGTTGGCGCGCTCGTCGCG
The DNA here is from genome assembly GCF_006442695.1 of Mesorhizobium sp. B2-3-7. Taxonomy (NCBI): domain Bacteria; kingdom Pseudomonadati; phylum Pseudomonadota; class Alphaproteobacteria; order Hyphomicrobiales; family Phyllobacteriaceae; genus Mesorhizobium; species Mesorhizobium sp. B2-3-7. The sequence continues at coordinate 68,593 of NZ_VFVV01000012.1, forward strand.
CGGTCCGGTTCAGGCAGGGATTCGGTCATCGTTCATCGGCGATAGACGATGAACGATGACGAGGCAAGCTGGCCGGATGGGGAGATTGCAGGCGGAGGGCTGCGAAGGATCGGCTTCGGAACGGCTTGCAGCCGCCCCGCTGACGCTTGCCTACTCCGTCTTCGCCGAATGCGTCGTCATCTGGTCACCCATCGCTTTGAGGTCGGCGGCCTCGCCTTCCTTAGACCGTGGCGGGACCTTGAACACCTGTCCCGGCCAGATGCGGTCGGGATTGCGGATCTGGTCCTGGTTGGCGAGATAGATGGTCGAGTAGCGCATGCCATAACCGTAAACGCGCCGCGAAATCCGCCACAGCGTGTCATGACGGCGGATGATCACGGCGCCATTGGCATGTTCGAGCTTGGGTGAAACGGTCTCGGCCACATCGGAAGGCGGCGTGGCCACTGCATCGGCCGGAGCCGGTTCCGCCGGATTGGCGGGCGCTTCAGCGGCAGCCGACGGTTCGGCAGGCTTTGCATCGGCCGCCTTGGATCCAGCAGGCGCCACGGCGGCGACCGCCTCGCCCGGTTCGCGCTCGAACGGTACGGCGGCGCGGGCCACCACCTTCACCCCGTCGGCATCGAGGCCATCGACACGGATGGTGTAACTGCCGACCGGTACGTCGCGCCTCGCCTCAACCAGGAAATGGCCATTCGGCGATGTCTGCGCTTCGCCAAGCAGGATGTCGTTGGCATAGGCGCGCACCTTGCGGCCCGGGTCGGCGAGGCCGGCGACAAAAATCTTGCTGCCGTCAATCTCGACCGCTTCGACGACGATCTTGGGTTCGGCCACGGATGGCGCGGGCGGCGTTGTCGGCGCCGCAGGAGCAGGCGTTGCTTCGATGGCGGCGGACGCGCCTGGCGCCGGAGCCGCGGCTGCAGGCGCTTCCGGTGTTGTCTGCGGCTGGGGCACGGTCAGCAGTTCGGCCGGCTTGCCCGGTTCCTCGACCATGGCCAGCACCTGACCGCTCGCATTGGCGGGAATGGAGACGACGGCCGTCTGGGCCGAAGCGGTCACCACATCGCCGGCGGTGGAGCGCAAGGCAATCGTATAGTCACCGGGCTTCAGCGGATCATCGAGCACGATGACGAAGGCGCCATCCGGACCAGCGACCGTCGAGCCGATCACGGTCGAACCGTTGAGGATCTCGACCTTTGAATTGGGCGCGGCATTGCCGGCGACGACGATCGAACCATCGCCTTCAACGCGCACCACGTCGAAGGTCGGGGCGATCGGACCCGCGACGGCAGGCGCGGTTGCCTCAGAGGTGGGAGCGGACGGTGCCGCAGCCTGCGGCAGCCGCGCTTCCGTGCCCGGATTGGCCGGCTTCGGCGCCACAGGCGGAGCCTGCGCCGCGACGTCCGCCGGCGGCGTGCGATTGAAATATGGGGCGAGCGCGCCCGACACATAGGCGGTTCCCGCGACCGCAACGGTCCCACCCGCCGCGAACAGAAACGCCTTCAACGGATTGATCGCCATCTACTTCCCTGCCCCTTAGCCACCTAACGCCGGTCTAGCCTGTTTTACCATCACCGACAAGAAAAAGCCCGGACTTCTCGGCCCTTAGGGCTTGACCGCGCTTTCAGACCCAATCACCAATCATCGGCATGAATACGATTCGATCCGTCTGCGTGTATTGCGGCTCGTCTCCGGGCCGTGATGAAACCTATGTCAAGGCTGGTCACCTGCTCGGGCGATCGCTTGCGCGCTCCGGCCTCAGGCTGATCTATGGCGGCGGCACCAAAGGCATCATGGGCGCCGTCGCTGAAGGCGCGCTCAAGGCCGGCGGCAAGGTCACCGGCATTATTCCCCGCTTCCTGATCAACAGGGAAGCAACCGAAACCGCGCTAGACCGGCTCGACGAGCTCGTGATCACCGAAAACATGCACGAGCGCAAACATAAGATGTTCGAGAAATCCGACGCCTTTGTGGCGCTGCCGGGCGGCATCGGCACAGTCGAGGAGATCGTCGAGGTCATGACCTGGGCGCAACTTGGCCATCACCGCAAGCCGATCGTCTTCGGCAATGTCGGCGGATTCTGGGATCCGATGCTGGCGCTTATCGACCATATGGCAACCGAAGGCTTCATTCACACCGCACAGCGGGTCAAGCCGCTGGTCGTCAATGACCCGGAGGCAATCGTCGCCGCCATCATGGTGGCAGGCTCCTCGGTCGATGCGCCGACGGAGGGCGTGCAGTCGGTGATAGATAAGATGTAGGGGAGTAAGGGAGTAAGGGAGTAGGGGAGTAAGGCAGTAGCGGAAGACAGAACCTACTGCCCTACTGCCCTACTGCCCTACTGCCCTACTGCCCTACTGCCCTACTGCCCTACTGCCCTACTGCCCTACTGCCGGCCAGCCGCAGATCATCGATTACCGCCCGCCGATCTTGGCGCCGCCAGGCGAAATGGATCGAGACCTTGCGCTCGAACCATGGCAGGTCCCGAAACAGGATCCCGGGCGGCGCGGCGATGCGCAGGCTCGACTGGACGGTGGCAAGGCCGAGGCCGGCGCTGACAAGGCCGAGCGAGGTCAACGGGTCCGCCGTCTCATAGGCGATATCGGGCAGGAAACCCGCCTTGGCGCAGGCGGCCAGGAACTGGCCGCGATTGGTGTCGTCGGGCTGGCGCACGACGGTGATCCAGACGCGGCCGTCGAGATGGTGCGGCTGGATATCGGCCACTTCGGCGAGCGGATCGCCTTCGGGCATCGCCAGCGCCAGCGGCTCGTGGCGCAGCGGCATGCTGGCGACATCGGGATCGTCCGCGGCGGGCGGCGAATAGACCAGGCCCAGATCCAGCGACCGCTGCCGCAGCTCCTCGATCTGCGCCGCCGAGCGCAGGCTTCTCAACTGGAGATGAAAATCCGGCCGGTCGCGGCGGAATTGGCGCAGCATCGCGGCGACAAGCCCGGCGTGCACGGCGCCTTCGACATAGCCGATGGCAAGACGCCCGACAGACCCGCTGGCAAGGTTTCGACCAAGTTCCTCCAGCCGGCGCGCGTTCGACAGCAGCGCGCGGGCCTCGGCGAGAAAGGCGCGGCCCTCGGCATTGAGATGGACGCGCTGTTTTACCCGTTCGAACAGGGTTACGCCAAGCTGCTGTTCAAGCTGCATGATCTGCCGGCTCAGCGGCGACTGCGAAATATGCAGCAGCTCGGCGGCGCGACCGACATTGCCGGTTTCCGCGACGGCGACGAAATATCGGATCTGGCGCAAGTCGAACATTTTTTGCTCCGCGCGGCATCAAGTCTTCAAAAGTCTCAACTTTAGCCTAATCAGTCTTGGACAGTCTGACCATCCAGCGCGATACCTGCCGTCACCTACCGCTGACAAACAGGAGACCGACATGCAGTTCTTTGCCCTCCTCACCCGCAACACCGAAAAATTCACCGATGCCGATTTCGCGCCGCTGCTGCCCGGCGAGGCCGAGCAGCGGCGCACGCTCTACGCCCAGGGCGCGGTTCGCCAGGTCTGGAACCGTGGCGACATTCCCGGGAGCGGCATGATGTTCGAGGCGGCCAGCGATGCCGACGTGCGCAGTCATCTCGGCAGCTTGCCGCTGGTCAAGGCCGGCATGATGGACATTGCCGCAATCGTGCCGCTGAACCCTTATCCCGGTTTCGGTCCGAAGCGCTAAGTGTGGCAGTCGCAATGCGGTGGCGGCGAAAGGCGCCGCCGCACTGACGCGGCCGCTCGAGAGAGTGTGATCGGCTGTCAAGGAACCGTCACACGAAACCCCGCCGCCCATGCTAGATGTTGCAATCACGCGCCGCCAAGCGGTGCGATGCTCGAAATATGCATCCGGCACTACACCATGGATACTGCTCTCGCCCCGGAAGGCACCGACCTGTCGCCCTACCTGCCAGACGAGCATGGGCTGTTCTTCATCTATCATTTCACCGCCGACGGCCTGCGCACCAAGGATGCCGCCGGCGCGCAATGGACGTGGCGCAGCTACCAGCTTTCCGACATGCGCGCACGCCACGAGATCGCCGCCGAACAGGCCCTGCCGGCGCCAGTGCGCGAGGCCTTCCTGTCCGCCAGCCATGGCTGCCACATCGACCTCGAGGATGACTGGCTCTACGGCGACCTGCCGGACCTGCGTCACGACTATTCGGCGGAAGCCGGCGGGCTTGGCCATTTCCGTTTCGCCCTCAACGACACCATGCTGGTCGGCGCCCGCAAGCAGCCCTTGCAGTCGGTCGACAATATCCGCAAGGCGATCGAGAACGGCTCGCGCAAGTTTCGCTCGCCGGCCGAGCTGATCGAGGCGGTCGTGGGCCAGTCGTTCGACGGCATGGCGGTGGAACTCGCTGCACTTGGCGACAGTCTCGACGGCATCGAGGACCGCATCGTCTGCGACGCATGGCACAATGAGCGGCAGGCGCTCGTCGATGCGCGCCGGCACCTGGTGGTGATTCACCGGCAGATGGCGACCCTGACCAATCTGTTTCGCCATCTCGACCATTCGCACCGCAACGACCTGCCCGATTCGATCAACGACATGGCAGCACGGCTTTCGCACCGCGCGCAGACGCTGCACTATGATGGCGAGCAGTTGCAGGCGCGCGCCAGGCTGTTGCAGGACGAGCTGATGGCCAAGCTGACGACGCAGTCGAACCGGCTGCTCTACGTGCTGTCGGTGATGACCGCGGTGCTGTTGCCAATGACGATCATCTCGGGCCTGTTCGGCATGAATGTCGGCGGCTTGCCGCTGGTCAACACGCCGATAGGCTTCTGGGTGGTGACTGCGGTTTCGATGCTGATCGCCGGAGCGACCTATCTCTTCGTCAGGCGGCTCGGGCAGATGTAGCCCGGCGCGCCGTCGCCAGCATCGACCAGGAATACATGGCCAGCGCCGCCCAGATCAGGGCAAAGGCGACAGCCTGGGTGGTGTCGAACGGCTCTTTGAAGATCAGCACGGCGATCAGGAACACAATGGTCGGCGCAATATATTGCATGATACCTATGGTGGAGAGACGCAAAAGCCTGGCGCCGAATGCGAACAGCAGCAGCGGCACCGCGGTCACCGGCCCGCAACCGGCCAGCAACGCCGCATCGACGCCGTTGCCGGAAACGAAATGGTCCTGTCCGGTGGCGATCAGCCAGGCGATATAACCCAAGGCCGGCACCGACAACAGAAGCACTTCGAGCAGAAAACCCTGGCTGGGGCCGATCGGCAGCGTCTTGCGGAAAAAACCGTAGGCGGCGAAGGAAAAGGCCAGCGCCAGCGATACCCATGGCAACTTGCCAGCCTCGATCGTCAGCACGGCGACCGCGATCGCCGCAAGCACCACGGCCGCGATCTGCAGCCGATCGAGCCGCTCGCCGAGCAGCAGGGCGCCGACCACGACGCTGACCAGGGGATTGATGTAATAGCCAAGGGCGGTTTCTACGGTGCGGTCGACGGCGATCGCCCAGACGTAGACGCCCCAATTGACCGAGATCAGCGCCGCCGTCAGCGCCGCCATGGCGATCGTGCGGGGCGAACGGATTGCCGCCTTGAAATCCGCCGTGCGGCCGGCCCAGACCAGAACCGCGGCGGCGATCGGCACCGACCAGACGATGCGGTGGGCAATCACCTCGGCAAGCGGCAGGTGCGCAACCGCTTTCATGTAGAAAGGCAGCAAACCCCACAAGAAATAGGCACCCAGCGCCAGCAGGAAGCCGCGGCGGGCTTTTGAAACTGCGTCCTGGGTAATTGCTTCAGCGGCCATGGCCCAACGCTATGGCCCAGTAACCTTGGCAAGACCATCGCAAAGTTCTGATGGATCAATGGACTTTCGCTGATGGTTCAAACTTACTCCGCCGCCACCAGACCCGCCATGTCCCGGTTCTTCATCAGCTTGTAGATGATGGAATCCATCAGCGCCTGGAACGAGGCGTCGATGATGTTTTCGGAAACGCCGACCGTCCACCAGCGGGCACCTGTCGCATCATGCGATTCGATCAGAACGCGAGTGATCGCCTCGGTGCCGCCATTGAGGATACGCACCTTGAAGTCGGCGAGTTCCAGATCGGCGATTTCGCCCTGGTATTTGCCGAGATCCTTGCGCAGTGCGATGTCGAGCGCATTGACGGGGCCGTGCCCCTCGGCCACCGACATCTTCTCCTCGCCCTCGACCAGCACCTTGACCACCGCTTCCGACACCGTCTTCAACTGGCCATTGGCATCGAAGCGGCGTTCGATCATGCAACGGAACGAGGTGACGTGGAAGAACTCGGGCAAGCCGTGCAGCACCTTGCGCGCCAGGAGCTCGAAGGAGGCGTCGGCGCCCTCATAGGCATAGCCGGAGGCCTCACGCTCCTTGACCACCGATATCAATGCGTCGAGCCGGTGATCGTCCTTCGGCACATCGATGCCGCGCCGCTTCAGCTCGGCCAGGAAATTGGCCTTGCCGCCCTGGTCGGAAACCATGACGCGGCGGCGGTTGCCAACCGCTTCCGGCGGCACATGCTCGTAGGTCGCAGGTTCCTTGGCGAGCGCCGAAGCGTGGATGCCGGCCTTGGTGGCGAAGGCGGAAGCGCCGACATAGGGCGCCTGCGCCTCCGGAGCGCGGTTCAAGAGTTCGTCGAAGGCGCGCGACAAGCGCGAAATGCCGGTAAGCGCCTCGGCGGAAATCCCCGTCTCGAAACGGTCGGCGAAGGCCGGCTTCAACGCCAGCGTCGGCACGATGGAGATCAGATTGGCGTTGCCGCAGCGTTCGCCAATGCCGTTCAGCGTGCCCTGGATCTGGCGCACGCCCGCTTCGACCGCGGCCAGCGAATTCGCCACCGCCTGACCGGTGTCGTCATGGGCATGGATGCCGAGATGGTCGCCGGGAATGCCCGCGGCGACGACCCTTTCGACGGTTGCGCGTAGTTCCGAGGGCTGCGTGCCGCCATTGGTGTCGCACAGCACCACCCAGCGCGCGCCGGCATCATAAGCGGTCTTGGCGCACGCCAGCGCATAATCCGGATTGGCCTTGAACCCGTCGAAGAAATGCTCGCAATCGACCATCGCCTCCTTCCCCGCGGCAATGGCGGCTTCCACCGAGGCCTTGATGGACTCCAGATTCTCCTCATTGGTGCAGCCGAGCGCCACACGGACATGATAGTCCCAGCTCTTGGCGACAAAGCAGATGGCGTCCGACCGCGACTGGACGAGTGCGGCAAGCCCGGGATCGTTGGAAGCCGACACCCCCGCCCGCTTGGTCATGCCGAAGGCGACGAACTTTGCCTGCGCGGTGCGCTTCTCCCTAAAGAAGGCCGTGTCGGTCGGGTTGGCGCCGGGGTAACCGCCCTCGACATAGTCGAGGCCGAATTCGTCGAGCAGCTTGGCGATGGCGATCTTGTCCTCGACCGAGAAGTCGATACCGGGCGTCTGCTGGCCATCGCGAAGTGTTGTGTCGAAGAGGTAGAGGCGTTGCTTTTTCATCGTCCTGTGGGCGCTTGAACGCCCCCCTCTGGCCTGCCGGACATCTCCCCCTCAAGGGGGGAGATCGGCAGTTCGAATGTCCCGCCATCACCTGCGGCGCTGAAAATTTGCGAAACCCCAGGTGATGGCCAATCTCCCCCCTTGAGGGGGAGATGGCCGGCAGGCCAGAGGGGGGTGAGCGCCGACATCAGTTTTTCCCCACAAACCGATCCGTCGCCCGGATCAGCCGGTCCAATATCCCTGGCTCGGAATAGGCATGGCCGGCACCCTCGATCAGGTGAAAATCCGCCTTCGGCCAGGCCTTGTGCAGCGCCCAGGCGTAGCGTGCCGGGCACGGCATGTCGTAGCGGCCGTGGACGATGGTGCCGGGAATGTCCTTCAACTTCCAGGCATCGCGCAGCAACTGTCCCTCCTCCAGCCAACCGGCATGGACGAAGTAGTGGTTCTCTATGCAGGCGAAGGCGACGGCGTAGTCGTCCTCACCAAACGGTCCGCTGGTCTCCGGCTCGGGCAAAAGCGTGATCGTCTCGCCTTCCCACAGGCTCCAGGCGCGGGCCGCCTCGATCTGCGCGTTTCTGTCGGACCCCACCAGCCGCTTGCGATAGGCGGCCATCAGGTCGCCGCGCTCGGCCTCGGGGATCGGCGCCAGGAAGCGCTCCCACTTGTCGGGAAACATCTCGGAGACGCCGAACTGATAGTACCATTCGAGTTCGGGGCGGGTCACCGTATAGATGCCCCGTACGACGAGCTCACTGACGCGTTGCGGGTGCGTCTCGGCGTAGGCGAGCGCCAGCGTCGAACCCCAGGAACCGCCGAAGACCAGCCATTTGTCGAAGCCGGCCATTTCGCGCAGGCGCTCGATATCGGCGACCAGGTGCCACGTGGTGTTGGCCTCCAGCGAGGCATTCGGCGTCGACTTGCCGCAACCGCGCTGGTCGAACAGGATGACGTCGTAGAGATCGGGATCGAACAGCCGCCGATGCTTTGGCGAGATGGTGCCGCCCGGCCCGCCATGCAGGAATACCGCCGGCTTGGCGCCTTTGGTGCCGGAGCGTTCCCAATAGACCTGGTGGCCGTCGCCGACGTCGAGCATACCGCTCTCGAAAGCTTCGATCTCGGGATAAAGCGTGCGCAGTTCAGAGCTCATAGTTGCAAACCTTTGGACGGCCAGTCCGTCGTTTCATGGTCGGGATGCTGGAAGGAGATGATCTCCTCCTGCCTTGCGTAATAGTCTGGATCCTGGTGGACGGGCTGTTCGAAGATCGTCTCCACCCAAGGCAGCCGCCCGGCGTAATTGACCTGGATCTGCGGCGCCAGGTCGGAGCGATCGTCGAAGGCGCCGATGGCGATCTCCAGGCCGCCGGGCTGGCGGTAGGTCAGCGGCGTGCCGCAGCGGGCGCAGAAACCGCGATCGATGTTGACCGAGGACTGGAAATAGCTCGGCTCCTCACGGGTCCATTCGACGCCGTCCTTCGGCGCTGTCACCAGGGCGCCGAAAAAGGAACCGAACTGTTTCTGGCACATGCGACAGTGGCAGATGGACGGGCGTCCAAGCTTGCCTTTGATGCGGAAGCGCACGGCGCCGCACTGGCAGCCGCCGGTTCGAATGGTCTCGCTCATGATGTTTTCTCCGGCGGCCATTGCTCGGTGTCGTGGTCGGGATGCTGGTAGGAGACAAGCTCTGCCAGATAGGGGGCCGAACCCATATCCGCCATCGTATCCTCGCCCGGCAATTCTGGAATGGAATCGACGTAAGGCAGCTTTGCCTCGGTGCCCCATTGGATGGTCGGCGCGATATCAGCCGGAGCGTCGAAGGCGGCAATCGCCAGCGCCATGCCGTCCGGCGCCTCGAAAGTCAGCGGCGTTCCGCATTCGGCGCAGAACCCACGCCAGGCAGCGTTCGACGAGCGGAAGCGCTTGGGCTCGCCGCGCGTCCAGTCCACCTTGGCGCCGCGCACCGAGACCAGCGGAAGGTAGAAATTGCCGCTCGCCTTCTGGCACATGCGGCAATGGCAGACCGAGGCATCGCCGAGTGCGCCCTCGACGCGAAAGCGCACGGCGCCGCACTGGCAGCCGCCGGTGTAGATCGGCCGGTTGTCGAGGCTCATGGCAGGTCACTCCGCATCATGGCAGACGGCCTCGACATTGTTGCCGTCGGGATCGAACACGAAGGCGCCATAGTAGTCCGCATGATAGTGCGGGCGCAGGCCCGGCCCGCCATTGTCCTTGCCGCCGGCGGCGAGAGCGGCAGCATGGAAAGCATCAACCTCGGCGCGGCTGCGCGCGGTGAAGGCAACGTGCTGGCGGGCCTTTTGGCCCTCCTTGCCTTCCTGGAGCCAGAACACCGGCCGATCGCGGCCGTAGCCACCGACCTTGGCGCCGCCGGTGTATTCCAGCGGCACCATATGGAGCAGCGAGGCCCCAAGCGGCGCCATCGCCTTGTCATAGAAAGCCTTCGAAGCGTCAAAGTCAGCAACGTCGATGCCGAGATGGTCGATCATGGAACGAACTCCTCCGTTGCTGGTTCCGGCATTTCCGCGCCAGCCAGGCCGGCCGCAATCACGATGTGCTGACAGACATTGTCGATATCCCGGATCACGTCATCATTCCAGAAGCGCAGGGCGGTCCAGCCGCTGGATGTCAAGTAGGCGGTCCGTGCCTCGTCGCGTTCCGCGTGCTCAGCGTCTGCATGCTGGCTGCCGTCGACTTCGACGATGAGGCGATGAGCTGAACAAGCAAAGTCCACGATATAGGGGCCGATCGGCACCTGCCGGCGAAAGCTTAGCCCCATCAGCCGATGAGCGCGAAGTTCATTCCATAGCTTTAATTCGGCGTCGGTCATGACGCGACGCATGGACTTTGCGTTCTTGCGCTGGCGTGCGGGAACGAGGTCGTGCCCCATGGCTAGACAACACCACGCTGAAGATTAGCGAAACCGCTGATAGCCGTCATCAAAGCCTCCGCCAACTTTGAAACGATGCTCTGCAGCGCCCTCACCGCTTCACCTCCCACGTTGTCACACGCGCGCCCGTGACCGGGTCCTTGCCGTCCTTCAGTTGCACGCCTTGCGCCAACAACTCGTCGCGGATGCGGTCGGCTTCGGCCCAGTTCCTGGCGGCGATCAATTCCAGGCGCCTGGCGATCGCCTTGGCGAGCGCGGCCTCGTCGACCTTGGCCGCCCCGACATCGAAACCCAGGAAGGCAAGCGCACCCTTCAGCGAGGCCGCTGCGGCGTTTTCGCCATCGCCGCTGAAGTCGACCGCCTCGCCGGCCAACTGGGTCAAAACCTGGAAGGCGGCGTAGGTGGCGAGATCATCCGACAACGCCTGCACGACCTCGTCCGGCAATTGCCCGACCGCCGGCGCCAGATCGGCCGCGCGTTTCCACTTGCGCAGCGTGTTCTCCGCTTCCTCGAGCTTGCGCACGGAAAAGTCGATCGGTTCGCGATAATGGGTCATCAGCATAGCCAGCCTGAGCACCTCGCCGGGCCATTTGCGGCCGCCGAACGTTTCGGTCTCCAGCAGCTCGTTGATCGAGTAAAAATTGCCGAGGCTCTTCGACATCTTCTGCCCTTCGACCTGCAGGAAGCCGTTGTGCATCCAGATGTTGGCCATCACATCGGTGCCGTGCGCGCAGCGTGACTGGGCGATCTCGTTCTCGTGGTGCGGGAAGATCAGGTCGAGACCGCCGCCATGAATATCGAAGACCTCGCCCAGATAGGCGGCGGACATGGCCGAGCATTCGATGTGCCAGCCCGGCCGGCCCCTGCCCCATGGGCTCTGCCAGCCCGGCTCCTCCGGGGACGACAACTTCCACAGCACGAAGTCGCCAGGATTCTTCTTGTGCGCGTCGACTGCAACGCGAGCACCGGCCTGCTGCTCGTCGAGATTTCGCTTCGACAACTGGCCGTAGTCGGGCATCGAAGCGGTGTCGAACAGCACTTCGCCTGCGGCAACATAGGCATGGCCGCGTTTGATCAGGCTTTGAATCAAGGTGATCATGTCTGCCTTGCCGTCGGCACGGGGCTCGACGAACTCGGTGGCGCGCGGCTCGACTGTTGGCTCCAGGCAGCCGAGCGTCGCGACGTCCTTGTGGAATTGGCCCGCGGTCTTCTCCGTCACCCGCCTTATCGCCTCGTTAAGCGACAGTCCGCCGGCTGATATCTCGCCGCCGAAATCGCGCAGCGCGCGTGCATTGATCTTGTCGTCGACATCCGTGATGTTGCGCACATAGGTGACGTGCGTCTCGCCATAGAGATGGCGCAGCAGCCGGAACAGCACGTCGAAGACGATTACGGGCCTGGCATTGCCGATATGGGCGAAGTCGTAGACGGTCGGACCGCAGACATACATGCGCACGTTCAGCGCGTCGATCGGGACGAAATCCTGCTTCGCGCGCGTCAGCGTGTTGTAGAGGCGCAGGCCCTTCGGTGCGTCAGACATTTCATGCCTTTCCGGTTCAGAACTTTTGCCTGGATGAAGCCAGCTCCGCGCCGAGGCGCAAAACGGACTCCAGCCTGCTGGCCGGGGCGTTTGTCCAATCTAGGGGAAGATGAGGCGAAAACGTCCGGACCAGCCCGAAGCTAGCCAATAATGCAAATGCCACAAATGGCGAAAGACGTTTTCATAGGCGGCTTTATCGCCTTGGCCAGTGTTGCCGTCAAGTCGCTTATCCCGAGAAAAACGACGCCAGAACTGGCAAATGCGTCGCCCGATCACACGGAATCAGCCACTGAAACATTTTATTAAACATGTCGGCACAGTCATGAAACATACGCCGGCTAGATCAACCTGCGTCACGATTTGGTCGGATTCGGCCGCCAAACGCAGACACGGAAACGTTATCTGGGAAGAGACACATGCCTCGAAGCAAGCAGGAAGCCAACCGCGCCAAGCAACCAGCGCTGGCAAACCATTATCGCGCAATCGGCCCGGCCGCGATCGTCGCCGCCCTGCTCCACACTGCGAAGAAGAAAAAGCCGGTGCAGAAAATCGTATCGCCCCGCGCTGCCTGAAGCAGTGCGCGATCGGCCCAAGGGTCGGAACGAGGCGCCAAACCGCACCTCGAACAGAGTTCCTGCTAAAACAGCGTCATCTGACTGTCGTCCGCGCCGGGTTTCCGGCGCTTGACCTTCTCGGGCTCGGGCCCGATCTCCCCCTTCTCCTGAATCTCCGGCCCGGTGTTGGCGACCTTGTTGACGAGGTCGGAGACCGGAATCGCTTCGAAGAAGTCGCGTTGCGCCGGCCGCAACAGGTCGGCGACGTCGCGCGGCTCAAGTCCGCGGCAATCGAGCCAGCGGGTGAAGTCTTCAGGTGCGATCACCACGGGCATGCGGTCATGGATATGCGCGATGTCGGCATTGGCCTCGACCGTCAGAATGGCGCCGGTGTCCAACTCCGAGCCGCCCGGTTCCGCATAGGTTTCAACCAGCCCGGCAAAGGCGACCAACTCGCCATGCCGCGGCCTGATCCAGTAAGGCTGCCCCTTCCTGCCGCCCGCCTCTCCGGGCCGCGCCTGGCGCCATTCGTAAAAACCTGATGCCGGCACCAGCGCCCGGCGATGGCGCATGGCGGCTTTGAACGAGGCCTTTTCGATCACGCCTTCGGAGCGTGCGTTGAACAGCAGCGGAAATTCGCCGACATCCTTTACCCAGGCGGGGATCAGGCCCCAGCGCACCAGCATCGGCCGGCGGTCCGGCAGGTTGGAACCCGGCGCCCGCGGCGGGCCTGAGATCGCCATCAGCACCGGCTGCGTCGGCGCTATATTGTAGCGCGTAGGAAACTGCTCCACCTCCGCCAGCCCGAGGAAAGCGGCTGTCTGGTCCGGTGTCGCGGTCAAGGCAAAACGTCCGCACATGTCTATTGGTCCTGATGTCCGGTTTCGAAAGTGGCGATGGAACAGCTGCACTGCAACCGTTAAAGCTGTCCGGCGTCGGCCGGTCCACAACAGGCTGCCGTAAATCAGGGCGATCGGATATCCATGGACGAAGTGCGAAAAGTCATTCCCGCGGTCTCGGTCGCCGTTGTGCGCGGCGACGCCGTGCTTCTGGTCAAGCGGGCGCGACAACCCTCGCAAGGGTTCTATGCATTCCCGGGCGGCAAGGTCGAAGCCGGTGAGACGCTGGAACAGGCGGCACGGCGCGAATTGCTGGAGGAGACGCAATTGCAGGCCGAAAACTACCGACGGCTGCGCGAAATCCTCATCGACGGCACGCTCGACGGGCATCCGGTCGATTACCTGCTGACGGTATTCGGTGCGGCCCATGCCGGCGGCGAGGCCGTGGCCAGCGACGACGCCGAGACCGCCGCCTTCTACACGCTGGCCGAAATGGCTGATCTGCCGCTTGCCGGTTCGGTGCTCGCGGTCGCCGAGGAACTGCTCGGACGGCCGTCGCAAACCCCTGAGCGACCCTGAAATCCGGAATTCGCCCGGCACAATCGCCTTGCAGGCGGCAAATTGTTTGGCCAGATTGACTTATGCGTTGCCTTCCTCTCCTTCTCGCGACATGCCTTGCCGTCAGCCCTGTGGCGGCACGACCGGCGTTCAGCGCCGAGGCACCCTTCGAACCGGGGCTGATGCGGCTGGCGGAGGTTCTGGGGTCGCTGCATTTCCTGCGCAATCTGTGCGGCGAAAAGGGCGACCAGTGGCGCGGCGAGATGCAGAAGCTGCTCGAATCGGAGAACCCGGATCCGCAACGGCGCGCCCGCTTCATCGCCAGCTTCAATCGCGGCTACCGCTCATTCGGCGGCACCTACACGCAATGCACCGCGTCGGCGACCGAAGCCATCGGCCGCTACATGAAGGAAGGCGAGACCCTGTCGCGCGACATCGCCTCGCGCTACGGCAACTAGCGCATATCGCCCAAAGTGCCCTCGCAAGAGCGCATCCGGCCTTCATCAACAGATATCCGGTCCATTGGCGACGACTGCGGGCATATCCAGCTTGTGTCGAGAACTGTCATGGTGCAATCCTTTTGTTGCGCTTATGCAACAGCGTTAATGAAACGTTAGCGCGCGGATGTGGAATTAACTCAAACTGAAGGTTTTCACCCCGCAGGCACGCCTAATCGGCTAAGTTTGACCAGGATTGAATGCAGCTTCGCAAGCGCAACCGGCCTCCTGTAAAGAACGATCAAAAAAATGTCGTATTTACAAAGACTTATTTGCGGCTGCGTGTAAACGGAACAGATCAAGCCTGATCCATCGACGGATCGCTGCTTGCAAGGGTGGACATCGCTTATGGAACATGGTGTCAACGACATCGACGCGCTGGTCAGGGAAGAAAAGCGCCTGACCGCGGTGGAGAGCCACAGCGAGGCCTGGGCCGAAGGTCTTTCGGCAGGCATAGAACCCGAGATCATCGCCGAAGCGGCGCTTGAAACCGCGTTCGGCGAAATGCTGCGCGCCAACGGCGAGACATCGGCCCTTGCCCTGCTCGACCGCATGCGTGAAAAGGTCATTGCTGGCGCCTTCGAACCCGAACGGCTGCGGCACTGAACCGACGTCCGGTTCTTTGACGGCAAATGCCGCTCGGGCATCATGCCCGGAAGCAGGGAGAAACGGGCAGTGGATTTTTCGATGTCAGGCAAGCCGCGCGGCTTGGTCCTTTGCATCTGTTTCGCCGCGTGCAGTGCCGCAATTCCCTTGGTTGCGTGTCTGACAAGCAGCCCCGCTTATGCGCTGAGCGAGATCAAGCGCGAAGAATTCCCGTCGCCGGTCCAACCGATGGTGGACGACGACGTGTCGTCGCCGGGAAGCACCGTGCCGATACCCGATCCGGTCGGAACGCCATCTTCGACCAGCCAGCCAACCACTCCGGACAAGGCCGAGCCGGTCACCCCGCCGAACGGCGACGGTGCCACCAACAGGCCGCGCGTCGATCCCGACGCGCCCACGCCGGAGGTCGTCTACGACCTCGGCAAGCTGCCTGAACCGGTGCGGCGCATGCATGACCTGATCATCGAAGCCTGCGAGAGCGGCGACGTCGAAAGACTGAGGCCTTTGATCGGCAAGGGCGACGGCATGACCCAATTGTCACTGACCGACATAGATGGCGACGCCATTACCTTCCTCAAGGGGCTCTCCGGCGACCAGGATGGCCAGGAGATTCTTGCCATACTGGAGGAGGTGCTCAATGCCGGCTATGTCCATGTCGATGCCGGCACGCCACAAGAGCTCTATGTCTGGCCGTATTTCTTCGCTCTACCCCTGGACAAGCTCGACGCCAGGCAACGGGTCGAGCTGTTCAAGATCGTCACCGCGAGTGACTTCGACGACATGAAGCAGTTCGGCGCCTACATCTTCTACCGCGTCGGCATCACGCCCGCTGGGCAATGGACGTTTTTCGTCGCAGGGGATTGAAACTCGGACACGCGAGTGCCTATTCGTGCGGATCGTCTCGGCGAATGCCTGCATCGGGCCATAGGCGGATAGCTTCATCCCGAAGAGCCGAGATCGCCTTTGTGGCCATGTCGGGATTCATTTGCAGGACTTCGGCAGCGTTGCGTAGCTCGTCCTGGTCCTGAAGCTTGTTTGCGACCCAGGCAACCTTGTTCTGGATATCAGGGCCGTAGGCGGTCTGCGCCTTGACGCGAGCCTGCGCCGGGATGCGTCCATAGATGCCAATCAAGATCCCAAGATCGATGGCATCGCGATATGCGGTCGCGCGATCCTGACACCGATCGGCATTGGCCAGCAGCTTCTCGGCAAACATGTCCGCTGCAACGAGGACGGGCACCTTTAGATCATTGTCGACATGACCTTGAAGTTGGATGCGCCCTTCGCGGATCACTTCGAATTTGATCGGTTGGCCCTGCAATCTTACGATTGTCCTCAAACCATACTGATCGATCTGGAAATCTCGGACGGCTTCGACGGGTTCGGGGAAAAATGCCCTGATCCCTCGTTGGACCGCATGGGTCCGCAATTCACGATAACCATCGGCATCGGCACACAGGAAATCAACATCCAGGGATCGTCGGTACTCGCCGAATTTCATGACAATCGCCGTCCCACCCCCAAACCAGCATTTGTTCGCGGTCAGGAGATGGTGGTCCATCAAGCCGAGAGCCTCAGCGATGATCCGGTGTTCGGGCTTCTTGAATTCCTTCATGATTTCCGCTCGCGTATGTTCTTGTGAATATTCCAGTTGCGGAGAAATCAGGAAGGAAACGAAACTTCAGCCAGTGGTCAAAAGAATGCCCTGGCCGAATTTTTCCGCCAGGTTCTGGATAAGCAGCCTTTCAGATGTTGTAAGGCGCTCTTGATCGACAAACCGCCAGTTGCGCTCGTAGATGGCGAAAGCTTCCTCGGCAGGAATCGGGCGCGTTGCATCGCGGCTCCAGACGAGTGCGTGTAGCTCCGGAAACTCAGCGGGGACAATCATTGGCGTGATATCTGTGCGCATAACCACTCAATTTAGTAGATCGTGCCTAAGAAATCCAATGATGTGAAATAGCTACGCGGAGGGCGCTTCGGAGAACTCCACTGCCCTGCCCTGGCCCGGCGTCACGATCTCGCCCTCCCACATGATGCGCTGGCCTCGAATGACAGTGCCGACCGGCCAGCCGGTGACTTCCTTGCCGTCATAAGGCGTCCAGCCGGCCTTCGAGCCGGCTTGTGCATTGGTGATGGTCTCGCGCCGCTTCATGTCGACAATTGTAAAATCGGCATCATAGCCGGCGGCGATACGGCCTTTCCTGGCCATGCCGAAGATGCGCTGCGGGCCGTGGCTTGAAAGATCGACGAAGCGCTGCAAGGTCAGCCTGCCGGCGTTGACGTGGTCAAGCATGATCGGCACCAGCGTCTGCACCCCGGTCATGCCCGAGGGCGATGCCGGATATGGTTTTGCTTTTTCGGCCAATGTGTGCGGGGCATGGTCGGAACCGAGTACGTCGACAATGCCTTGCGCGATTCCGTGCCAGACGCCGTCGCGATGGCGCGGGGCACGGACGGGCGGGTTCATCTGGATCAGCGTGCCGAGCCGTTTGTAGTCGTCCGCCGACAGTGTCAAATGGTGCGGTGTCGCCTCGCAGGTGGCGACATCCTTGTGCTGTTCGAGGAACAATATCTCCTCGGCCGTGGAGATGTGCAGGACGTGGATGCGGGCACGGGCGGCCCGCGCGACGCGCACCAGCCGCTCGGTGCAGCGCAAGGCGGCGATCTCGTCGCGCCAGACCGGATGCGATGAAGGATCGCCCCCGATGCGCTCGCCAAGGCGTTCGCGCAGCCGGAACTCGTCTTCCGAATGGAAAGCGGCGCGGCGGCGGGTGTTCCTGAGGATCGAGGCGACGCCTTCATCGTCCTCGACCAGCAGGTCGCCGGTGGACGAGCCCATGAAAACCTTTATCCCGGCCGCGCCCGGCAGGCGCTCGAGCTCGGCGACATCGTTGGCGTTGTCGCGGGTGCCGCCGACCCAGAAGGCGAAGTCGCAGTGCATACGGCCGGTGCCGCGTCGGACCTTGTCGGCAAGCGTTTCTTCGCTGGTGGTCAATGGATTGGTGTTGGGCATTTCGAACACGGCGGTGACGCCACCGAGCACCGCCGCCCGAGATCCAGTCTCCAGATCCTCCTTGTGCTCCAGTCCCGGCTCGCGGAAATGCACCTGGCTGTCGACGACGCCCGGAAGGATATGCAGGCCCCGGCAGTCGATCGTCTCGCCGGCCGAGGCTTGGCGCAGATCGCCGATGGCGGCGATGCGCCCATTCTTCACGCCGACATCGCGTTGCCCCTCGCCGTCATGGTTGACCATCATGCCGCCTGTCAGGATGAGGTCGTAGGTGTTGGCCATGCTGATCGATCTCTTGCGGGGGGAGTGTCAGCGGCTTACGTAATGGCCAACCGTTTTGCAAGATCAGGCTTTTATTCGCCCCATGCCCTTTGCCCTGCTGAAAGACCGCGCGCTCATCTCCATCTCCGGCCCTGATGCCGAACACTTCCTGCAGAACATCCTGACCACCGACCTCGACGCGCTCGGCGCCGGCGAGGCAAAACCGGGCGCGCTTTTGACACCGCAAGGCAAGATCCTGTTTGACTTCCTGATCTCACGGGCCGGCGAAAACGCGTTCCGCCTCGAATGCCGCGCCGACATCGCTGACGATTTCGTACGCCGGCTGATGCTGTACAAGTTGCGCGCCAAGGTCGAGATTGCCAAATCCGAACAGACGCTTGTCTCCATTGCCTGGGGAAATGAGTCAGCTCCCTCACAAAAGGATTCAACCGTGCTGGCCGACCGGCGCTTTCGCGATGAAAGCGTCACCCGCTCCTATGGCAGCGCTCAAGAGACTGACGACGGTGCCGCATGGCAGGCCTTGCGCATCGCGCATGGCATTGCCGAGAGCGGCACCGACTACCAGCTCGGCGACGCCTTCCCGCATGACGTGCTGCTCGACGAGACCGGTGGCGTCGGCTTCAGGAAAGGCTGCTATGTCGGCCAGGAGGTCGTCTCGCGCATGCAGCATCGTGGCACGGCAAGGCGGCGGGTGCTGATCGTCAGGGCCGAACGGGCCTTGCCTGAGGCCGGCGCCGAATTGACCGTCGACGGGCGATCGGTGGGCACTCTCGGCTCGAATGCCGGCACGATCGGCCTCGGCATCGCCCGTATCGACAGGGTCAAGACAGCGCTCGACGCCGGCCAGCCGATCCTGGCCGGAGACGTGCCGGTTACGGTTGCCATTCCACCTTTCGCCAAATTCAGCTTTCCCCAGGAAGCCGCCGGCACGGAGGAGGCCTGATGGCGGCCGACCGCATCGGTGCGCCGCCACGCGCCTGGCAGCGCATGCTGTCCGGCCGCCGGCTCGACTTGCTCGACCCCTCACCCCTCGATATCGAGATTTCGGACATCGCCCACGGGCTCGCCCGCGTCGCGCGCTGGAACGGCCAGACCCGCGGCGAGCACGCCTTCTCGGTCGCCCAGCATTCGTTGCTGGTGGAAGCGCTGTTTTGCGACCTGATGCCCGATGCGCCGGCGGACGCCCGGCTTGTGGCATTGCTGCACGATGCGCCCGAATATGTAATCGGCGACATGATCTCGCCGTTCAAATCGGTGATGGGCGGCAGTTATAAGGACTGTGAACTGCGCTTGCAGCGCGCCATCCATCTGCGCTTCTCGCTACCGCCGGAACCAGGCGCCGGCCTGCGCAAGGAGATCAAGCGCGCGGACCAGATCGCCGCCTATTTCGAGGCAACGCTGCTCGCCGGCTTTTCGACCGCGGAGGCGACCGAGTTCTTCGGTCGTCCACGCGGCTTCAGTGCCGAGCGCTTCGATTTCACGCCGCGCTCGGTAACCTGGGCACAGAATGCCTTCCTGAAGCGTTTTTCCGCGATCGAGAAGTCGCGGCGCAAGGTTGCTACGGCGGTAGGGTAGAAAACGCTAAATTAACCGGAACAGCCGACAGTGCGGTGTTCGATCACGAGCCGCAGGCACGCCTCATGCCCGTCGTTGACGACAAGGATGGTTCGACCGTCCCTGAACAGGGGGCCGAAGGCGTGGATCGTCGTGATATGGAAGACGAACTGCGCGAACAAAACGAACGCTTTTCGGCCGCCGTCGAGAACATGTCGCATGGTCTTTGCATGTTCGACGCCGACGAGCGCATGATCATCTGCAACGGCAACTATATCAACATCTTCTGCCTCGACGCCAACGTGGCGCAGCCGGGCATCCATTTCATCGACATCCTGCGGCACAGCGTCGATGTCGGCATCGCCTCGCAAAGCGCCGAAGAACTTTACGCCATCCGCAAGCCCTATATCGATGGAGCGAAACCCTCGACCTATGAGGAGGCGCTCTCTGATGGACGCATCATCAGCATCTCGCACCGGCCATTGGCATCGGGCGGCTGGGTTTCGATCTACGAAGACATCACCGAGCAGCGGCGCGCCGAACAGGATCTCAAGGAACAGCATCGCCGCTTCGACGCGGCGCTCGAGAACATGTCGCAGGGCCTGCTGATGTATGACGCCGGCGGCAGGCTGATCGTACGCAATCAGCGCATCCTGGAGCTTTATGGTGTGACCGAGATGGATCTGCCGCTCGGCATGACTCACCGCGAACTCCTCGAACGGCTGGTGCGCCTTGGGGTCTATGCGCCCATAGATGTCGAGGACGAAGTTTCGAGGACCGAGGCTCGCGTGCTGGCCGGCCAGACGCGGTCGACCCCCCGCCGGCTCGCCGACGGACGAACGCTGATGGTTGCCCGCCGGCCGATGAGCGGCGGCGGCTGGGTCGCCACTTTCGATGACGTGACCGAGAGCAGGCTTGCCGAGGAGCGCATGACCCATCTTGCGCATCACGACGTGCTGACCGGGTTGCCCAATCGCTCGGTGTTTCGCGACCGGCTCGACCGGGCACTGGAGGATGCGGCCGCGGGACCGCTGGCAATCTTCTCGCTCGACCTCGACCGCTTCAAGGTCGTCAACGATACGCTGGGACATCCGGCTGGCGACCGGCTGCTGAAAGGCGTGGCCGCAAGACTGCTGCGCTGCGTGGACAACGACGCAGATATCGTCGCCCGTTTTGGCGGCGACGAGTTCGTGATCGTCCAATTCAACGTCGAGGGCCTGGCGAGCGCGGAAAAACTGGCGAAACGCATTGTCGAGGCCATCGCCAAACCATTTCATGACAAGAGCCGGGACATGCATGTTGGCGTCAGCGTTGGCATCGCGCTTTCTCCCGGCGATGGCAGGGACGCCGATACATTGCTGACAAACGCCGACATGGCGCTCTACCGGGCAAAAAGCGAAGGGCGCAACCTGTACCGTTTCTTCGAGCCCGGCATGGATGCCACGGTGCGCGCGCGCCGGGCGCTCGAAGCCGATCTCGATACGGCGCTGCCGAGCCGGGAATTCGATCTCGATTTCCAACCGATCATGGCCATAGCTTCGGGCGAGATTGTCGGCGCCGAGGCCCTGATGCGCTGGCATTCGCCGTCGCGCGGCACTGTGGCGCCGGACGAATTCATTCCGGTCGCCGAGGAAACCGGGCTGATCGTGCCGCTTGGCGAATGGGCGCTGAGAAAGGCCTGTGCGACGGCGGCAGCCTGGCCACCTGGCCTGCGCATTGCGGTCAATGTCTCCGCCGTGCAGCTCAAAAGCGGCGGCTTTGCTCGCAGCGTCATCTCCGCCCTGGCCTTTTCAGGCGTGCCGGCCGGACGACTGGAACTGGAGATCACCGAAACCGTGCTGATGGACGAGAGCAAAGCCGTCCTGAAGACGCTGCGACAGTTGCGTGAACTCGGCATCCGCATCGCGCTCGACGACTTTGGCACCGGCTATTCCTCACTCGGCTATCTCAGGCGCTTTCCCGTCGACAAGATCAAGATCGATCGTTCCTTCATCTCCGACATCGGCAATCTCGACACCGCAGCGATCGTGCGCACCATCATCGGACTGGGCGCCGAACTGGGCATCACCGTCACCGCCGAAGGCGTAGAAACCGAAGCACAGCTCGACATGCTGCGCCGAAACGGCTGCGTGGAGGCGCAAGGCTATCTGATCGGCGTGCCGTCAAAGGCGGCGGAGATTCAGCACCTGTTGAAATCGAGCGCGGTGCGCAGCCAGACCGGCTGACGCCATAAATCAGCGCAGCGTCTCGATGTATTTTTCATGGAAGCCGATATAACCCGGCTCGACAACCTTCAGATGCCGCTCGATCAGCGCATGAAACTCCGGCAACCGGTGGAAGGGCACGCCCGGATAGGCGTGATGCTCGGCATGGAAGGGCATGTTCCAGGCAAGCTTGCGCACAGCCCAGTTGGTCAGCGTCGTCCTGGTATTCTCCAGCATGTTTGCGACGAAGGGGCAGCGGCCATGCTCGGCCAGCAGATAGAGCCGCAGGAACGGCTGGCCGAGCAGCGCGGGAAAGATCCAGACATGGAGCAGCACCTTCGCCTTGAACCACAGCGCGAGCATCAGCACGACGGCGTAGAAGGCAATCATCGCGCGCGCCTCGGCGCGTACCTTCGGACGCCCCTTGGGGGGCACGTAGCTGTCCTGGCAACGTCCCACAGCATTGGCGTAGAGCGTCTTCAAATGCCCCAACCACACTGGAAGTCCGGAAACGTGGACCAGGTACTGCCGCCAGGTTTCCGGCTTCGGGAAAGCCAGTTCCGGATCGCGTTCGGGATCCTGTGTGAAACGGTGATGGGCGAAATGGAAATAGCGGAACCAGTCGGCCGGCAGCGCGATCGCCAGGCTGCAGACACGCGCGACTGCGTCGTTCAGCCATTGCCTTTCGAAAGCCGTGCGATGCACCGTCTCATGCAGCAGCGTGAACAGGAACACGATCAGTATGCCTTGCGGCAGCATCAGCAGCGGCCAGAACGGCACCTTGGCGGCGATCAACGATCCGAGGAGCAGGATCGCGCCGAGGTGGAAAGCGAGCTGAACAAGGCCGGGCCCATCCGACTTGCCGGTTAGCCGGCTGCGCTCCTCATTCGTCAGCGAGGCGATCACGTCACGATGATCCATAGGGGCATTCCGGCTGATTGAATTCATTCGGTCAGCATACCCCAGCAAGAAACCTTTCTAACAACGAGGATTTCTGCAATATAGATAAGCTGAGCTTATCTTTTTGGTCACCGCCATGGTTGCACTGCCATCGTTGCGAGGTCTTCAGGCCTTCGAGGCGGCTGCGCGCACCGGCAGCTTCGCCGCGGCGGCGGAAGAGCTATCGGTCTCGGCCGCCGCAGTCAGCCAGCTCATCCGCATCGTCGAGGAGCAAGTTGGCCGCAAGCTCTTCCACCGCGCCAACCGGCGTGTCGTCCTGAGCGAGGCTGGCGTCGAGATGCTGCCTCGATTGACCATGGCCTTCCAGGAAATCGGCAGCGTCTCGCGCCAGCTTGCAGGCGATGCGTTCCGCCCGCGGCTCGTTGTCTCGGTCCCTCCGTCCATGGCCATGGGCTGGCTTTCCGAGCGCCTTGCCGGCTTCATCGCCATCCACGGTGCCGTCGACATATCTCTCAGGGGCGATGACGACCCGGTGTCGTTCGACCGCGACCTGATCGACGTCAGGCTCTCCTACGGTCCGCACTATCGTGAGCACCCGATCGAGGACATTGTCCAGGACGCGGTCTATCCCGTCTGCGCGCCAAAGCTTGCCAGCGTGCTGAAGGCGGATGGCGGTCCGCTCGCCGGGCTGCCCCTGATCCACACCGACTGGGGACCGACCGGCGCATCCTTTCCCTCATGGCGCAGCTGGTTCGAGGCGGCCGGCATCGCGCCTGGGCGCGGCATTCAGCGCGGCCTATCGGCAAACTCCTCGCGCGCGGCGCTCGACCTCGCCATTTCGGGACTGGGCGTGGCGCTGGCGCAAGGGATCTATTGCGCCGAGGCCGTGGAGGACGGCCGGCTGGTCCGGCCTGTCGCCAAGGCGATTGCGCTGCGCCAGCCCTATTGCCTGACGATTCCGCAGCGGAGCGCAAGAAGGGACGTCGTGGCGGCGTTCCGTGACTGGCTGGTCGATGAATGCCAGCGCGCGGTGGGCTCGCCGGCGCTCCGCTGAGCCGGCAAGCGGCGATGGTCAGAGGTGCCCGCTCAATGCCTCGACCATGTCCTTGTTCGCCGCCACGGCACGATCTCGAACTCCACCAGATCCGCCCACTCGATCACCCAGCGCTGCAGCAGCGTGACGTCGTCGGTCTCCACCAGCAGGAAACAGCGGCTCATGTCCGCCGCGATCCAGCTATGGTGCACCAGAAGCTCCTCGGGGTTCAGGCGACCGTAATCGCGGAAGCGGCGGTAGATCTCCTTGCGGTCGCAGCCGCGAAAATCCTCGGTCACCAAAAACAGCATCTCTGCCCCAATCGGATAATTATCGGCCCGGCCGCTCCAAACGTTCCAGGAACCATTGCGTCAGCCGTACCCAGACCTCGTCCTTCTCGCCGGAGTCCTCCCAGCCATGATCGAGGTTGGGATTGTCGTTGACCTCGATGACGAAGACGCCGTCCTTGGTCTCCTTGAGGTCGACGCCGTAGAGGCCGTCGCCGATGCAGCGCGCCGCCTTGACTGCCGTCTCGACGACATGGGGCGGCGTCTCCTTCAGCGTGAAGGTCTTGATGCCGCCCTGGTCGGGCTTGCCGCTGGCCTTGTGGTTGACGATCTGCCAGTGCTTCTTGGCCATTAGGTAATGTACGGCAAACAGCGGTTGGCCGCCGAGCACGCCGACACGCCAGTCATATTCGGTCGGGATGAATTTCTGCGCGATCAGAAGATCGGAATCCTCCAGCCATTCGGTGGCGAGTGTCTTCAATTCCTCGAAATTGGCGCATTTCTTGACGCCGCGCGAGAAGGAGGAATCCGGGATTTTCAGCACCAGCGGAAAACCCAGCGTCTGCGCCGCGAGTTCAAGGTCGGAAGTGCCGGCTATCATCACGGTCGGCGGAACCGGCACCTTGTTGTAGGCCATCAGCTCGTTGAGATAGACCTTGTTGGTGCAGCGGATCATCGACAGCGGGTCGTCGATGACCGGCATGCCTTCCTGCTGGGCGCGGCGCGCGAAACGATAGGTATGGTTGGAGATCGAGGTGGTTTCGCGGATGAACAGCGCGTCGTAATTGGCGAGCTTGGCGAGGTCCCTCTTGGTGATCGGCTCGATTTCGACGCCCATCTTTTCGGCGATCCTGGCCCAGTAGCGCAGCGAGGAGATTTCCGAGGGCGGCAATTCCTCATGCGGATCGACCAGCGTGGCGAAAGTGTAGCGCGCCGGCGTGCGGCCCTTGGTGTCGCGCCATTCGCGATTGGTATAGGTGTCCAGGCATTGCAGGAAGAAGCTCTCCTCCTCCTCGGTCATGCGCGCCAGGGGATGAAAGCCGATCTTGCGGATCGAGGCCCATTCGGCACTATCCTTGATGTGGACCTCGAGCGCCGGCGCGCGGAACCAGTCGAACAGGAGCTTGGCGAATCGGTCCCACACCTTGGACGGGCCAATGCCGAAGAAGATGCAGACCTTCGCCGGAAAAGCGCCGCCAAGATCCTTACGGCACTTGTTGAGCGCCAGTTCCAGTTCGGGCAGCGCATGTTCGTAAAGCTTGCGCTCCGACAGATCGATCATGGTTTCGACGGTCGGGATGACCTTGTGGCCGCGCGAACCCGCCAGCAGAGAGGCATAATAGCCGCGGCTCTGGTAGCCGTAATTGTTCGACAGGTTGATGACTTTGGGACGCTGGCCGCGAAACAGCGCCGGATGCGCGAGATAGTCGCGGTTCGTGATAATCTTGTGCGGTGTCGCCACCTGGTCGAGATCGCTCTGCCGGCCAGTTAAGATAACCCAGGTCATTGTTATCAGCGCTTCCCCAGAGTGATGGCGGCGCGCAGTCCGTCGCGGCCGAACTGCGCCATGTTCATAAAGATGCCGTAAGGCACGGGAATGTTGGCGGCATCAAGGATGGTCTCCTGCCTCTCGTCCTCAACCCAGGGATCGTGGATCAGGATATGGTCGCCGTCGTCGCCGATGGCCAACACCCAGTGCGGCACCTTCTTGCCGAACATCAGGAAGCCGCTGATCAGCACCAGCACCAATTTTCCTTTCGCGATCGCGGCGCGAATGTCGTCGATGGTGAATGAACGGTAATTCACCGGGATGCCGTAAAGTTCCGCGCGTCGGCGAAAGTCGACCTGGGCCAGTTCCATCACCCGGCGCTTGTCCGCGCTGCGCACCGACTGGAGGAACAACGCGCCGTAGAAAGACACGTAAATCTCGGCCGCAAGGCCGCTCTCATAGCCGGCGACCGCAAGGCCGAACGGCTCGCAGCCACCCGGGCCCGACATCATGAAGACGGTCGTCGCTTCGCGCCAAAGACGAATTTCCCTGACCGGGTCCGGTACGAAGTCGTGATCGAAATTGCCCATGGCCATCATCAGGCAGCAGGGACCGCAAGTGAATTCGCAGGTCTGCTGGTAGAACGGCACGCTGGTGGCGGCCGGAAGTTCGCCGCGCAAAGTCTTCTCGTAGCGCAGCGCCGTGGCGCCGTCCTCGTAGTAATCGGGTTCGCGACCGATCTTGCGGTAGCCGGCCCGCTCGTAGATGCTGATGGCGCGGGCATTATCCTCCCGCACTTCTAGGCGCAGCATCATGCGGTCGTGTTCGAAGGCCGCCTCCTCCGCCGCCGTTAGCAACCGGCGGCCGATGCCGAGGGCGCCAAAAAAGGGACTGGTGGCGATCGAATAAAGGCGCGCCACGCCGCTGCCCTTGCGAAACAGCACAATCGCATAACCGGCGACGCGGCCATCTCTTTCGGCGACCAGCGTCTCGGCGGTCTCGCGCTCGATGAACTGTCGGAAGGAGCGACGGGAAATGCGGTCGCTGGAGAAAACAGCTTTCTCGATGGCGGCGAGATCATCGACGTCAGTCGCGCGGGCCGTGCGGATCTCGGCAGGCATGCGGGCTTGGAAAACCTCGATTGGGTTGTGATGAAGGCCCTATTCGAAACGTCCAGACACCAGCCCAGAACGGCAGCGCCCATCCAGCGCTATCGCACCTCGATTAGGGCCGAATTGTGACAGATTCGGCGCCAGCCCGGGAGGACAAAGGCTTTGAACCAGGTCACCGTTTTCGAGTAGGCGGCGCCGCCAAAAAAACGATGCTGTTCAACTCGCCAGGCCGGCCAGAAGCTGGCTGTAGGCGCTCTTGGCCACGATGGCCAATTGCTCGCGCGGCACTGAGCCGACGACAGCGCAGCCATAGCCCTTGTCCAGCCAGTAGACCGCCTGTGGGCCGGCTTGCGCCGAAGCGTAGGTCCCCCTGGCGTTCTCCACCGATTCGGCCGTTACAAAGAGCGATATGCGCTCGCCCTTGTCGTCTTCATAGAGCAGCATTGCCGCCTTGCTCTCGCCAGCCGGCAGCAACCTGCCGCCGACCAGTTGGAACCCGCTGCCGGTCAAGTCCGGCGCAACCAGCTTCAATCCGACCCGGTTGGACAGCCAGGTCAGCAGATGGTCCCTGTCGCTTGCCGGCACTTCCACCGCATGCCGCTTCTCGGCGGCATAGATGACATGCGCGGCGATCGCCTGCTCGGCCAACTGATCCTCGGCCTGATCTTCCCGGCCAATACCGTCGCTGCCGGCAAAGTAGCCGCCAAACCCGCCCGCGGTCAGTAGACCGGCAGCGGCGGCAGCAAGCCACCAGCGCGAGCGTGGCATTGGCGTCCTGGCTGGCGTCTCGCCAAGCACCACCTTGCGCAACCGCACCGGCACCGGCTCGTCGATCACGCCAGCGAAGGCATCTCGCAATGCCGTCCTGTCGGCGATGAAACGGGCGCTTTTCGCCTTCATCTCGGGAGTGGCGTCGAGCCATGCGTCATAGGCGGCGCGCTCATCGGCCGGCAACTCGCCGTCGAGTGCCATGTGGATGTCGCGTTCGGAGAAATCGCGGCGGATCATTTCTAGACGATCCTTATCGAACGGCGGCGTGCCGTGTCGTCCAGCAGCCCGCGCAACTCCTCGCGCCCGCGCGCGATGCGCGACATCAGCGTTCCGGCCGGCACGCCCAGGATGTTGGCGGCCTCGGCATAGGAAAAGCCTTCGATCGCGACCATAACGAGCGCTGCACGGCGGTCGGGGCTGATCGCCTGCAATGCGTCAACGATCTCGCGCGAGGCGATGCTTTCCACCTGCTCGGCCGGCTGTGCAACCGCCTCGCCCGCTTCCAGCGACAGCATCGCGGCTTCGCCGCGCCGGTTCACTTTGCGCATCTGGTCAATGAACAAATGATGCATGATCGTAAACAGCCACCTCCTGGGGCTTTCTCCCGTCTGCCAGTTGTCGAGCCGCATGAGGGCCCGTTCGAGACAGTCCTGGACGAGATCGTCGGCGGCATCGCGGTCGCGCAACAACGAGCGTGCGTAGCGGCGCAGGCGCGGTATTTCGCCGAGGATTGCTGCCTTCTTTTCGTCCATGACCGCTGGTTTTCGGAATTGCCCTATTCATCAGATTGAACGCGCCTTCGCGGCGCGACGCAAGCAGCCAGTGCGAAGCGGTCCACCGCCCCGGTCACCCAAGCAATGATGTAACGATGGGAGCGGCGGGTTTATTCCCGCAATCAACAGGAGGCCAACTACGCCAAATCGGTCTTGAGAAAGTCATTGCCTTTAAAGAGCAACGGAACATCAAGAGCCTTGGCGCAGGCGTAGGAAAAGCAATCACCAAAATTAAGGTCGGCCGGATGACCGACCGCTTTGCTGTACCGGATGCTGGCATCAATGGCGCGCCCACCGATATCCTCGTTGATGGTTACATTGCGAGCGTCGATCTCAACAATGAACGCATCGACCAGATTGCGCGCCGCAGACAGCATTCCGGGAGTCGGCTTTTTGGCACCGGCATTCACTCGCCCGAGGGCAAGCGTAGCTTCGAGCCGAACAAGCGCTGAAATGTACAGCTGACCGTCGACGTCGGCGATCCGCTTCAGCAATTCCTCCCAACCCGATTCCTTGGCGAGAATTGCAACGACAACCGATGCGTCGACAAACATCAGTCTTCCCACATCTCGTCCATGAATGCCTTCATATCGAAGGTGGTGTCGGACGGCCCCAACGCCGCTGCTTGCGCTTGAAGAACGGCAATCCTCTCCCGCAGCGGTTTGCGGGCGCGGCTTCGTTCAAGTTCGTGCAAAAGCGCGGTTCGCACGGCTTCCGTTTTGCTCGGCGCATTCGTCTCGCGCTGCAATTTCGTCGCCAGCGCATCTACCTCATCGTCGCGGATATAGAGCGGCATATGAATATCTCCGTGAATATTCATATATTCCATTTTGAATATTCAAACAATCCTAACCCTCACGCCCCTTCGCCACCCTGGTCAAAAGCCGCTGGTAAAACAGGCCGATGCCAATCAGCACGGCGCCAAGGCCGATGAAGGACAGCGCGCGAAGCACACCCTCCAGCTCCGACATGTCGAAGAGGAACACCTTCAGTACGGCGACCGCAATCAATGCGGCCGAGGCGATGCGCAGCACCTGCGATTTCAGCCAGACGCCGGCGGTCAGCAGCGCCACGCCGATGATCAGCCAGAGTGCCGAATAGGTGTAGGTTTCCAACTGGCCAAGGCCGCTCCACAAGCCGATGAACTCACCCTTGAACAGGCGCCGCACCGACAACGTGGCATAGGCGAAGGCAAGCAGGGCCGCCACCAGCGCCAGCATGGCGGCATACCATTTCGGCCGCTTGTTGCGGGCATAGAGCGCAAGCCCTCCGGCCGCGACCGCCGGCAGCAGATAGGCGAGGAACAACAGGTTGAAGACCGGGATCTGCCCGGTCGACTCGTCGGTGAAAAGCGGGTTCAGCACCAGGAAATGCTGCACGACGATGAAGGCGACCGAGATCACGCCCGCCGCCATGGACCCGTAGCGCAGCACGGAACTTGGCGAGCGCCTGTCGATGGCCACGAGTATGGCGCCGGCGCCGATCGCGATCAGCGTGTAGATGGCCTGTTCGGCAAGTGTGGGCGCATCGCTGTTGAGGACACCGCCATGCATGGCGTGGCGCACCAGCATGGCAAGCGTCAGCAGTGCAAACAGCGCCGCCGAAACTTCCATGGCCAGGCGCGGCCGGCCGTCGGTGGTGCGGGCCAGTTGCCAGGCGGCGAAAGCGAAGGCGAGCGCCGGCACGCCATAGCCCGGCAGCAGCCAGTTGAAAACCGGGGTCGTCGACAGGAACTCGGGGCCAACGACGGTCGGATCGAAGATGACACGTCCAAGCACCGCCGCGACCGCGCCGACCGAAATCCAGCCGAGCACCGGATAGGAACGCCAGCGCGTGGCCAGCGCCGGCACGATTGCGGCCGCACCAAGCAGGATGGTTGTCCAGCCGGAACTGAAGGCCATATGCAGCATCAGCAGGCCTGCGAGCGCGGCTCCGCCGAGCGCGAAGGATACGGCGGCCCTGCCCTGCAACGGCGGTTGCTCGCCGCGCGCGATCCACTCGCCCACGGCAGCGAAAACCACGACCAGCAGCGCCGCCACGGCGGCGTAGGCAAGATCGCGGTCGAGATTGCCGAACGTGAACCAGAGTGCCAGCAGGACGACCAACGGCACGATGACGCCCCACGCCGCCCATGACGCAGCGCGGAAGTGGGGCGCGGCGGCAAATTTGCGGGCGGCCCAGAAACCGGCGCCGATGAAGACAAGGCCAAGCGCAACACCGATGCGCAAGGTCAGTGCGTTCGATGTCGCCAGGGGCACGGCGTCGATACCCAAGACGTCGCCGGAAAAATCGGAAGCGATCGAAGTCGGCGGGATGATGCCGAGATAGATCAGCACCGTCACCAGTCCCGCCGCATAGAGCAGTGGCAGCGCCGGGGGGCGGTAGAGCGCGACGGCCACCATCGCGGCGAGCACGACGGCTCCCGGCAAGGCATCGCCGGCAGCGACGAAGGCCGCATCGACCGAAAGGTCCAGCGCCGAGAGGGCAACAAACAAGCCCGGCGCGACGGAGGGCCAGTCGAAAGCCCTGCCTGATCCGCTTTCGTCGCTGCGGCGGCCGAGCCAGACGAAGGCGAGCACGGCCAGCGTGACGGTGTTCACGAACAGGATCACGGATAAATTCGCGCCCGGCGCATCGGTCATGTAGAGGATCGTCCAGATGCCGGTACCGACAAAGGCCGCCGTCATCAGCAACTTCCAATCGCGCATGCGGGCAATGACGCCGCTGGCGGCAAGCACGATCGCCAGATAGCCGAACAGGGCCCAGGGATTGGGCGCCCGAGAAGCGATCAGCATCGGCGTCCCCATGGCGCCGACGAGGCCAATACCAGCCAGCGCCTGGCCGTGGACAAGGGCGGCGGCAATCGTCGCTATGCCGATGGCGCCGAGCAGCGTGAAGGCGAGCGCCGGCCCGATAAATCCGTAGATGCCATGTGCGGCATAGACGGCGCCAAACAGGATGAAGGCGCCCGCCGCAGTCAGGATCGCCGGGATGTAGGCGCCTGCGGCGCCTTGCACGGGCACCCTGAAGCCGGTGCGGCGAATGAATTCGCCGGCTGCAATCAGCACAAGGCCGAGCAGCCCGGCCATGGTCAGCCGCACACCGGGGCCGAAAATTCCGGCTTCGATCGTGTAGCGGATGAGAAACAGGCCGCCCAGCGCCAGTGCCAAACCGCCGACCCAGACCGCCCAGCGGGTGCCGAGCGCCGTTTCGATATCGGGTTTGCCGGGCGCTTTCACCGCTGCGACAGGCTCGGATTCTGCTACCTTGGGCGCCGCCTCGCCTGGTGTCCATGGTCCCGGCTTGACCTCGTCCGTCGCGGCGTCGGTTTCCAGAGCCGGCAGCGCCTGCCCGGTGGCTGCCTCGCTGGCCGTTGGCGAAACGACCACGGCCGCAACAACAACGGCTTCGGCCGGCTGGCCCTCGGTCGCCGCCGGTTCGGACTGCTTGGCGAGAGGCGGCACGGCGCCGGAAAGGACGAGGCTCCGCAGTGCGCCTAGCTCACGCTCGATCAGTCCGATGCGGCTCTGCTGGCGCGAAATGATGACGAACAGCGCGATGATGGCGACAAGGCCGATCAGGCTTTCAAACATGGCGGCTCCCCCAAACCAGACCAGTTGCTACTGACAATCAAATGTGGCCTGCAAACGACCAGCCAACGGCCGTCGGATCGGCGGCTGGAAAGATCGAGCATGTTTCGGCGTCGAAAGCCAGCGGCTTGCGCCCATTGGCCCTCGGCATCGCTTGCGAATGGCCGGTTTCCGGAACATTGCCTGCCAAACCCGCAGCCGATGGCCTATGATACCTTGGCCGCAAAGGGTTCTCCAAGCGATGTCATGGGAATACGTATGCCGCAACGAAGCGCAGGACTGCTGATCTACCGGCGAAACGCCGGGGCCCTCCAGTTCCTGCTCGTCCATCCGGGTGGACCGTTCTGGGCAAGAAAAGACGAGGGGGCATGGTCTATCCCCAAAGGGCTCGTCGACGAAGGCGAGGAC
The DNA here is from genome assembly GCF_006442695.1 of Mesorhizobium sp. B2-3-7. Classification (NCBI taxonomy): domain Bacteria; kingdom Pseudomonadati; phylum Pseudomonadota; class Alphaproteobacteria; order Hyphomicrobiales; family Phyllobacteriaceae; genus Mesorhizobium; species Mesorhizobium sp. B2-3-7. Next base: position 100,958 of record NZ_VFVV01000012.1, read on the forward strand.
GAGTTGAAAGCCGCCCAACGTGAGGCGGAAGAAGAACTCGGCGTCGCCATCAACGGCGACTTCCAGCCTGTCGGCAGTTATCGGCAGCCTGGCGGCAAGATCGTGAGTGCGTGGAGCGTCGAGGCCGACGTCGACACCGATGCCATCAAAAGCAACATGTTCACCATGGAGTGGCCACCACGGTCGGGATCCATGAAGGCATTTCCCGAAGTGGACCGGGCCGGTTGGTTTTCAGAGTTGGAGGCCGGTCTCAAGATACTCAAAGGCCAGCGCGCGATCCTGGACGATTTCGTGGAACGGCAAAATGCCGGATAACATCCGCTGTTATCACCGCTCGCCCAGTGCGCCTTAGGACGATTCCTATCGTGCCGCCAGATTGGAGGCCGGGAAGATCGAGCATGTCTCGGTGCCGAAAGCCAGCAGCTTGCCGCCGGCGTCCTTCAGCGTCGCTTCCGAAACGGCCAGCGTGCGGCCCTTGTGAATGACCTTGCCCTCACAGACCACCTCTCCGGTCCTGGGCGTGATCGGCCGCGTCAGGTTCACCTTGAATTCCGCCGTCGTATAGGCCTCGCCTTTTGCGAGCAGCGTCTGCACGGCGCAGGCAAGCGCCGAATCGAGCAGTGTCGCCGCCCAGCCGCCATGCACGCCCCCCAACGGGTTCAGGTGGCGCTCGTTCGGCACACCCCGAAACACGGCACGGCCTTCCGAGACTTCGGTCAGCGCGAAGCTGAGCTGGAAGGAAATCGGCGGCGCCGGATATTTGCCATCGATGATGCGCTGCAAAAGTTCCAGGCCGGTGTAGGCAAGCATGTCGGCATGCGGAATGGTGCCGAGGCCGAGCGGCGAGACCCGGCCTGGATAAAGTTCCACTTCGCTCATGTGATGATTTCTCTCGCGGCGGTTTCTCCCGACAGGCCTTTTGTCGTGTGGTGCTTGCGCAGCGCGGCGAGGAAGCCGGAGCGCGCGTCCGGCTGCTCGATGCCGCGCGGCTCGTAAACGTGACGGGTGAAGAAGAAGCCGGTGAGCCGGAAGGCATCCTGGATCGCCGCCGGATCGGCGCGCAGGCCGGAGCCACGCAGGAAGGCCGGCAGCGCCAGCATCTTGTCGCGCCAGGGCGCGCCGGCTTCCCGCGACACCGCTCGGCCCGATTTCGGCGAGACATAGGCAAGATCCTGCCGCGTGCCGGTCGCGGCGCACTGGCTGAGATCGAGACCGAAACCCAGTTCGTCGAGGATCAGGAGCTCGAAACGGGCCACCAGTTCGCCGGCCGCATCGACGTCATCGAGATGCACGATCATCACCGACAGCGCCTCGTAGAGGCCGCCATGGGCGTCGCGCTCGGGCAACAGGCGCAGATGCGCGGCCATGGTCTGCAGGCCATACACGGCGACCGCACTCTCCATCAACCTGGCCGCATTCATCTCGATCGCTTCGGCCTGGAACGTGCCGAGGTGCTCATCAAGGCGCGCCCGCCAAAGCAGGTCGACACGGTTGCCGGGCTGGAGAACAGGCTGCTGCTTGCGCGAGCGCCCGCCACGCACGAGGCCGAGATGGCGGCCATGCGCACGCGTCATCACCTCGAGGATGGCGCTGGTTTCGCCATGCTTGCGGGTGCCGAGAATGATTCCCTCGTCGCGCCATTCCATGCCTGGAGCATTTCACCGATCGGGTGGCGAAATCAAGGTACGGGCTTGGTGCCTGGGCTGGCTCTCGCAAGGGTGCATAAAAAGCCGCCCGCAGCATAGCTGCGGGCGGTCTGGTGGGGTCAGTCGATCCGTTAGAACGAGCGCTGGAAGCGGAGGATGCCGCCGACGCTGCTCTTCTTGTCGGCCTTGGTCCAGTTGTTGAAGTCGGCGTCGTCGAATTTTCCTGCATTGAGGTAATCGACTTCAGCCGTGATCGTGTAACCGGGCACAATCGTGTATGCGACGTTGGCAGCGACGCCGAGGTTCTTCCAGTCGTCATAGGAGATCTGGGCGTTGAACGAGGTCTTGTCGTTGAACTTGTAGGTGCCGCCACCCCAGATCGCCCAGTTTCCACCCCACGGCTTGTATTGGGTGCGGCCCGTGCCGAAGTCGTTGATGTTGTCGTTGGTGCCGTAGCCGCCCATGACGAACAGCGTCAGTTCCTTGCCGACATTGACGTCCAAGCGAACCTTGCCGGCCACTTCCTCGTAATTGCTGTCATAGGCGACGACGCCGGTGACCGCACCCCAGTCGCCCTTGTACTTCAAGCCGCCGACGACATGCGGAACATAGCTGTCGATCGTGTTGACGCCGGTACCTTCTTCGAGCGAGACCACGGCCGAGAAGCCGCTGCCAGCGTCGAAATAGTACTGCACGACGTTGGTATCCTTGATACCGTACGGGATGATCGTGTCCTGGATGACGTTGCCGGCATAGCCGATAAACGAATCGTATGCCGTTTCATCCTTACCGACGCGCAGACCGCCGAGCTGAATCCAGGCGAAGTTGAGGGTCGTCGCCTTGTTGCCGGCCTGCCAGCCAGTGCCGCCAGTCTCATAGTCGCCGCTGCTGTTGCCAAATTGAAAGCGAGTCTCGGTGTAGGTCTTCAACGTACCGAGCTCGGTTTCCTGGCCGGTCCAGGTCTTCAGCGCGAAGCGCATGTTCTTGTAGTAGGTGTCGTGGCTATCGCCGTCCATGTGATCGGCAACGTTGTTGACGCCATCCAGCGTGCCGCTGTCGCCGACGCCTATGTCATAGCGGAGATAGCCGCCGATGCGCAGGCAGGTCTCGGTGCCGGGGATATAGAAGTAGCCGGCGCCGTAGACGTCGCAGATCCTGACGTATTCAGCGGGTTCTGGCTCGGCGACGACGACAGCGTCGGCGGCGCGAGCGCCGGAGACCGCGATCAGTGCCGCGGCTGAGCCGAGAAGAAGGCTCTTGATGTTCATTTTCTGACCTCTCCAGTCAAAGTTAAAAATGGCTTCGGATTTTGGTTGGCGGATATATTTTCCCGCCTCACCCACAACGAAAAAGGCCCGCACCGCGTCCCCTTTTCGCGGCGAACATACCCATCAATCTTCCGCCTTCAATGACAATTCCACAAACATTCGGGATTGATGACATAGATTAAATCTGTGTTGCAGAAATAGCACTGGAGAATTCACTTCAAATTACGGCACTGCACAAGTGGAACATTGTCATATTTCCGTAATAATTCCCTGTATGTTCCAATTTTATGATGATATTCTACGAACACCAATTGTTTGAGAAACTTCGCGTAAATAAACCCACTTCCATGGTCGTTTCTACCTAGCCATTCCCCAGCCACGTGAAACCGAAGCCGATCCCCTCGAAGGAGTCTTTTCAGCGGGTCACGGGCACGCCGGAACGGACCACAGGCCATGATGGGAAGATCAATCCGACGTCGGCGGACTCGTCTGCAAGAATCCGCGCTGGCCAACTGAGAAGTCGACCCAACGGAACCTCGGGGTCCCTGGTCGATAGCCACCAGCCAACGGTTTGGGTCATTATTACCGGCGCTTGTGGTCGGCCAGCACCGCGTCGATCACGCGCCAGGATTGTTCGATCTCGGCCGAGTTGACGTCTATCTCGCCGGCGGCGGTGATCAGCGCCTTCCACAGTGCCCAGCCGCGGCCGCGCGCCCAGGTCGCGTCGTCGACGCCGAGGCCAGCGCGGAAGGCCCCCCTGCTCTTTCCCTCGAACAATGTCCAGGCAATCGCCAGATCGCATGAGGGCTCGCCGATGCCGGAGGTGCCGAAGTCGATCACCGCGCTTAGCCTGCCGTGTTCAACCAGAAGATTGCCCCAGCTGACATCGCCGTGGAACCAGACGGGCGGGCCTTGCCAAGGGGCGGCAAGAGCCGTTTCCCAGACAGCGCTTGCCGCGCCGGCGTCGATACGGGTGTCGAGCGCCGCGATCGCTTGTCTCGTCTCCCCGTCATAGACGTTCAGCGGCCCGCCGCGAAAGAAATTGTGTTGGCCCGGCCCCGGTCCGCCAGCCGGGTCGATCCGCTTCAGCGCAACCAGAAAGCCGGCCAGGTCCGCCGCGAATTCCGACAGGTTGGCGATACGCTCGCGCTTTGCAGTCTCACCTTCGATCCACCTGTAGACGGACCAATGCCACGGATAGCCTTCGGCCGGGGCTCCCATCGCCAGCGGTATAGGGATGGGCAGCGGCAACAGCGGCGCCAGCCTCGGCAGCCAGCGATGTTCCTTCTCCACTTGCAGGGAATAGGCGGCGGCACTGGGCAACCGAACGGTCATCTCGTCGCCGAGACGAAAGCTTCTGTTGTCCCATCCGCCAGGTTCAATCGGCCGAACCGCAAGATCCCTCCAGCGAGGAAACTGCGCCGCGATCAACCGGCTGACTAAAGCTGCGTCGATATTCGACTTGCTATCCATCCATCCTAGTGCGGAAACTCGAGCCCCATCTCACGGTAGCGTTCGGGATCGTCGCCCCAGTTCTCGCGCACCTTGACGAACAGGAACAGATGCACCTTTTGCTCGAGGATGCCGGCGATTTCCATACGCGCCGCCTGGCCGATGGCGCGGATGGTCTCGCCCTTGTGGCCGAGCACGATCTTCTTCTGGCTGTCGCGTTCGACATAGATGACCTGCTCGATGCGCACCGAGCCGTCCTTCTTCTCTTCCCATTTCTCGGTTTCGATGTGCGAGGAATAGGGCAGTTCCTGATGCAGCCTGAGATAGAGCTTCTCGCGAGTGATCTCGGCGGCGAGCTGGCGCATCGGCAGATCGGAGATCTGGTCTTCCGGATAATACCAGGGCCCCACCGGGAGCGCCTCGGCAAGGTAATCGAGAAGGTCCTTGCAGCCGGAGCCGGTCAGCGCCGAAACCATGAAGGTGCGCTTGAACGGCACTCTTTCGTTCGCTGCTGCCGCCAGCGCCAACAACGCCTCCGGCTTGACGCGGTCGACCTTGTTGAGGATCAGCGCCATCGGCTGGCGCACATCCTTCAGGCGTTCGAGAATGGCATCGGCATCACCTCTAATGCCACGCTCGGCATCGATCAGGAGCAGCACGATATCGGCATCCTTGGCGCCGCCCCAGGCTGTCGTCACCATTGCCGTGTCGAGACGCCGCTTCGGCTTGAAGATGCCCGGCGTATCGACGAAGACGATCTGCGCGTTGTCGTGCGTGGCGATGCCTCTGACGATGGCACGCGTCGTCTGCACCTTGTGGGTGACGATTGACACCTTGGCGCCGACAAGCTGGTTGACCAGCGTCGACTTGCCGGCATTGGGCGCACCGATCAGCGCTACGAAGCCGGAATGCGTAACGGCCGCAGGCGCGGCCGGAACCGTGTCTTCCGTGGCTGTCATGCCGCGTCTCCCTGATCGATCCAGACACCTTCACGAATGAGAAGGGCGGCGGCGGCGGCCTGCTCGGCCTCGCGTTTGGAGCGGCCGCTGCCGACAGCCGGCTGAAACCCACCAACCATGACACTGACGGTGAACAGCGGATCGTGATCCGGCCCCTCGCGGCTATCGATGCGGTAGACGGGCACGGCGCTTGCCGCCTGATGCGCCCATTCCTGCAACTCGGTCTTGGCGTCGCGTCGGCCGGCGCCCGACGCCTGCGAGCGCGGCTGCCAATATTTGTGGATGAAAGCGCGCGCCGCTTCCAGCCCTCCGTCGAGGTAGAGCACGGCGATCAGTGATTCCAGCGCGTCGGCGCGCAGATTGACGCGCTTGCGTCCCTCGAGCCCTTGAACGTCGGATCCGGCGCGGATCAGCTCCGGCAGACCAATATGTTCGGCGATCTCCGACAGCGCCTCGGCATTGACCAGCGCGTTGAACCGCAGCGACAATTCGCCTTCCGCCGCATCGGGAAACGCGGCCAGCAGCATATCGGCCACCACGAGGCCGAGAACCCGGTCGCCCAGGAACTCAAAGCGCTCATAGTCGGTGCCGGCATTGGCGCCGCGGGCGCTGGCATGGGTCAAGGCACGCTGCAGGCGCCGGCGGTCGGCAAAGGCATGGCCCGTGCGCTCCACCAGCGCTTCGGCGAGCGCGTCGGCGGTCAGCCGTCTTGTCGCCGCCATGACCCTAATTAACGAAGTGGAAGAGGCGCGAAGCACGCATAAGCGACGGCCACTTCCAGATTTCGAGCGGGCTCGCCTTGCCGGCGATCGAGAAGAAAACAAGGTTGGCCCGGCCAACCAGGTTTTCGGCCGGAACGTAGCCGACGGAGAATCGGCTGTCGGCGGAGTTGTCCCTGTTGTCGCCCATCATGAAATAGTGACCGGGCGGAACATCGAACTCGCGCGTGTTGTCGCCGATCGAGTTCGGCGACAGATCCAGCGTGTCGTAGCTGACGCCGTTGGGCAGCGTCTCACGATAGACGTCGATCGGATAATCCTTTTCGGTGATGTCGGGATTGTCGATCTGTCCGGTCTTCACGCGCGGCACGCCGACGCCGTTGATGAACAGCTGGCCGTCCTTCACCTGGATCTTGTCGCCAGGCAGGCCCACCACACGTTTGATATAGTCGACGGACGGGTCTGGCGGGAACTTGAACACAGCCACATCGCCGCGCTTCGGCTCGGAGCCCCAGATGCGGCCCGAGAAGATGTCCGGGCCGAAGGGCAGCGAATAACGGGAATAGCCGTAGGACCATTTGGTGACGAAGAGATAGTCGCCCTCGAGCAGCGTCGGCCGCATCGAACCCGACGGGATGGAAAAGGGTTGGAACAAGAGCGTGCGAATGACCAAGGCAAGCAAGAGCGCCTGGACGATGACGCTGACGGTTTCGCCAAGCCCGCCGGATTTCTTCTGGGGTTTTTCAGCCACGCTCATGTCGTCCTCGATTGTGCGTTGGATGGTATAGAGTCTCGGCGCGCGCTGGGCAACGTCATGCCGGTGGTCAGATGCAATCAATGTGGCGCTTGTTCGACGGGCAACGCTTCGATGATCACAAAGGCTTGAGCAAGCGGAAAATCATCCGTGATGGTGAGATGGATCATCGCCCGATGGCCCTTTGGCAGAATCGCGTTCAGCCGCGCCTCGGCGCCACCGGTCAGTGCCATGGTGGGCGCGCCGCTCGGAAGATTGACGACACCCATGTCGCGCCAGAACACGCCCTGCGCCAGGCCGGTGCCCAGTGCCTTGGCGCAGGCCTCCTTGGCTGCGAAGCGCTTGGCGTAGGAGGCCGCCCGCGCCCGACGGTTTTCGGAGCGGGCTTGCTCGACCTCGGTGTAGATTCTCTGGATAAAGCGCTGGCCATGGCGCTCCAAGGACTTTTCAATGCGTCTGATATCGATCAGATCGCTGCCGATGCCGATGATCATCGCGCGGTGGAACCGATGCTTGCGTTTGGGTGAGACGATTGCTCATGGCGGGCCGCGCGCTCTGCCAGCCGTTTGCGCCGCTGCTCGCGAAAGGCGTTCATGCCCCAGCGCGTGATGGCGTAGAACAGAACCCCAAAGGCCAGTCCAAGCGGTAGCGCACCGATCAGCATCGGCTTCAGCACCGGGGCCCACAATTGCGCGAAGGAAAGGTTGTGCAGCATCTCGCCCAGATGTGCTGGCGGGCCGTGCGCCGGCAGGCGGCTGTGCAGGATCAGCTTGCCGGTCTCCCAGGAGGCGCCCCACAGCAGCGGGAACGTCAGTGGATTGCCGAAGAATACGGCGCCAAGTGCGGCCGCCACCAGATTGCCGGCTATGAGCCAGCACAGCACCGCGGCAATGGCGAAATGGAAACCCACCGGAAAGAACGAAGCAAAGACGCCAGCGGCGACGCCGGCCGCCACCGCATGCGGCGTGGCCTTCAGCCGCAGGATGCGCTTGGAGAAGTACTGCAGCGAGCGCGAAAACGACCGGCGCGGCCATAGATAGGTACGCACCCGCTCCAAGAGGCCATCAGGCTCGCGGCGTCGAAAAAGCACTCTATTCCAATTCCTGATCTACCAATACCCGCCGTCCTGCCACCCAAGCCAGGTCACAGCAACTTATCTTGCGCTTCCGGGGCGCAGAAAGGCAACAACGACTTTGATATAGCGACAGGCTGCCTTCGGAACAACGAAACGCTGCCGCGATGGTCTGCCGCAGGGGGTAACAAGATCGCCATTGAGGCGAAACTGAGGAAAAGAAGGACGGCCGGCATGGCCACCATTCGACCAGCGCGCGACGACGAGGCGAAAGAGTTGCCCGATATCGAGCAATCCGCCGGGCTGGCGTTTCGTTCCATACCGGACCTCGCCTGGATCGCCGAAGACGGCAATATGAGCGTCGAGCGGCACCGCGCGCTGACCACGGAGGGCACATGCTGGGTCGCCACGGACAAGCGCGACCGCGCCATCGCCTTCTTGAGCGCCAGCGTTGAGGACGATGCATTGCATATCCTGGAATTCGACGTTCGTTTTGAGTGGCAAGGCTCGGGCATCGGCCGAGCCCTGCTGGAGACCGTCATCGAGGAGTCCAGGCGGCGCGGCCTTGCAACGATCACGCTGACGACATTTCGCGATGTTGCTCGGAACGTGCCGTTCTACCGAAAGTTCGGATTCCGCGTCCTGGAGGATGCGCAGATCGATGCGCGGCTCGCCGGGTGGCTGAGACAGGAAGCCGCGCACGGCATGCCGGTGAGCCGGCGCTGCGCAATGCCGCTCGATCTCGCGCGGATTTAACGGCGGCTATTCCAGATATTCACTGACCTCGATCAGATTGTCGTCGGGATCGCGGAAATAGACAGACATCATGCGGCCGCGTGCGCCGATCCGCTCTACTGGTCCAAGTTCCATCGCCACACGATCGGCTTCGAGACTGGCGAGGAGTTCGCCGAGCGGCCGATCGGTGATCAGGCAGAAATCACCGGCTCCGGGCGTCGGCGACTTCGCCTTCGGCTCGAAGGTGCGGCCGACCTCGTGGACATTGATCTTTTGGTTGCCGAAAGCCAGGGCTGTCGGCAGGCCCGGCGTATCGATGCGCTTAAAGCCCAGAACGCGCTGGTAAAAGGCGCAGGTCGCCTCGAGTGAGGCCACCGTCAGCACGAAATGATCGATACTGATGATCATCCCGCCCCTCTCAGATATTGCGACTGCCCGGCTTGATCGCCGGTATGGCGGCGAGTTCCGGCGGCAGCCGATCGGCCGGATAGGCCGGCACCTCGTACTCGGCGAGGGCGATCAGCGGCACGCCGACATCGGTCTTGCCCGCCGAGCGGTCGATGATGCAGGCCGCCGCCGTGACCTCGGCGCCAAGTTCGCGCAGGCAGTCGATGGTCTCGCGGATAGACAATCCAGTGGTGACGATGTCCTCGACAATGACGACACGCGCGCCGAGCGCGATCTCGAAGCGGCGCAGCCGGAACTCGCCCCCTTCCCGCTCGACCCAGATCGCCGGCACGCCAAGATGGCGCGAAGTCTCGTAGGCCGGGATCAGCCCGCCGATGGCCGGGCCGACGACATAGTCGATTTTACCCGGCACGGCGGCGCGGATCTTTTCGGCCAGCGCCTTGCACAGCCGCTCGGTCTTATCGGCATGCATGAACACGCGCGCCTTCTGCAGGAAGACAGGGCTGCGCAGACCCGACGTCAGGATGAAATGCCCCTCCAGGACAGCACCAGCCTGGCGAAAAATATCCAGCACTTCGTCCGTATTCATCCGTCTATCCCCGTGTAGATCAGCCGAGTTAGCCATTGACACGCCGTGCATCGCTGACGCTCGAATTGTCCTTGAGCTGCGACAGCAGCCGGTTGAGATGCTTCAGATCCCAGACTTCGAGATCGATCAGCATTTCGGTGAAATCGGGCGCGGTGCGCACCATTGACAGCGTATGGATGTTGGCATCGTTCGAGGCAACGACCTGAGCGATGTCGGCGAGCGATCCCGGTGCATTGATGGCGGTGACGGAAACACGCGCGGGGAAGCGTTCCTTGGTGCGCTCGTCGATGTCCCAGCGCACGTCAATCCAGCGCTCGGGCTGGTCGTCGAAAGCCTGCAGCGCCGGCGACTGGATCGGATAGATGGTAATGCCGGTGCCCGGCTGCACGATGCCGACGATGCGGTCGCCAGGCACCGCCCCTTCCGGCGCGAAACGCACCGGCAGGTCACCGCGCACGCCACGGATCGGCACCGCGCCGTCGCGCGGCTGGTCCTTGTCCTTGCGCGCGGCACGGCCCGGGATCTGGAACAGCATGCCGGCGGCGTTGCGGATCTTCGACCAGCCTTCCTCGCGCTGCTTGGGCGCCGCCGGCGTGACGCGCTCGTCCTTGTAATCTGGGAAGACGGCTTTCATGACGTCGGTGGACGCCAATTCGCCGCGGCCGACGGACGCCAGCACGTCCTCGATGTCCTTGCGCGCCAGCCGGTGCAGGACGGGCTTCAGGTTTTCCTTGGTGAAATTCTTGCCGGCCCGCTCGAAAGCCCGTTCGAGAATGCGCGCGCCGAGACCCGAATACTGCTTGCGGATGGCGTTCTTGGTGGCGCGGCGAATGGCGGCGCGCGCCTTGCCAGTGACGACGACGGATTCCCACGCGGCCGGCGGCACCTGCGCCTTGGAGCGGATGATCTCCACCTCGTCGCCATTCTTCAGCTCCGTCATCAGCGGCATGATGCGGCCGTTGACCTTGGCGCCGACGCAGGTGTCGCCGACATCGGTGTGAACCGCATAGGCGAAGTCGATCGGCGTGGCACCTTTCGGCAGCGCGATCAGCATGCCCTTGGGGGTGAAGCAGAACACCTGATCCTGGAACAGTTCCAGCTTGGTGTTCTCGAGAAAATCCTCGGGATTGTCGCCCTCGGCGAGTTGTTCGATCGTGCGCCTCAGCCAGGCATAGGCATTGGTTTCCTTCGAGATCGAATGGGCCGTGCCGTTCGCCTTGCCGCCGGTATCCTTGTAGATCGAATGGGCGGCGACGCCATATTCGGCGATCTTGTTCATCTCGCGGGTGCGGATCTGAAGCTCGACGCGCTGACGCGACGGCCCGACGATGGTGGTGTGGATCGAGCGGTAATCGTTCTGCTTCGGTGTTGAGATGTAGTCCTTGAAACGGCCGGGCACCATCGACCAGGCGGTGTGGATGGCGCCAAGCGCGCGATAGCAGTCCTCGACATTGTCGACGACGACGCGAAAGCCGAAAATGTCGGACAATTGCTCGAAGGAGAGCGCCTTGGCCTCCATCTTGCGGAACACCGACCACGGCTTCTTCTGCCGGCTTTTGACGCCTGCATTGATCGCATGCTTCTCGAACAGCGCCGACAGCGCTTTCTCGATCTCGGACAGCACACCCTTGTTGCGCTCGAAAATCTCGGCGAGCCTGGCGGTGACGGCGCGATAGGCTTCCGGATTGATGTAGCGGAAGGCGATCTCTTCCAGTTCCTCGCGCATGCCCTGCATGCCCATGCGCCCGGCCAGCGGCGCATAAATATCCATCGTCTCCTCGGCGATGCGCAGGCGCTTGGCTTCCGGCACATGGTCGAGGGTGCGCATGTTGTGCAAGCGGTCCGCGAGCTTGACCAGAAGCACGCGCACGTCTTCCGAGATCGCCAGCAGAAGCTTGCGCAGGTTCTCGGCCTGCTCGGCCTTCTTGGAGACGAGGTCGAGTTTCTTCAGCTTGGTCAGGCCCTCGACCAGCTTGCCCATCTCGGGCCCGAACAGTTCGTCGATCTCGGCCCTGGTCGCCGTGGTGTCCTCGATCGTGTCATGCAGCAGGGCAACGGCGATCGTCGCCTCGTCCATGTGCATCTCGGTGAGGATGGCGGCGACTTCGAGCGGATGCGAGAAATAGGGGTCGCCGGAAGCGCGCTTCTGGTGGCCATGCTTCTGCATGGCATAGACATAGGCCTTGTTGAGCAACGCCTCGTTGACGTCAGGCTTGTAGCGCTGGACGCGCTCGACAAGCTCATACTGACGCATCATGGGCGGAATCTCTCGGCAATGAAATGAATCATGCGCCGCACTGCTGCACGGCGCATGTCATAGATAGCCACGAAACTGCCGGGACGGAAGTGCCGGAAGATTGTTCCAGGCGCCTCCGCAAAGCAGTCTTAGTAGTCGTCGCTCTTTTCCGGCGGCACCAGGCCTTCGATGCCGGCCAGCAGGTCTTCCTCGGTCATGCGATCGAAGGCGATGTTGTCCTCCGCATCATCGGTATCGGCGGCCGTGACGGCTGCGCCGGTCTGATCGGCGATCGCCTCGCCATCGGCTTCGGGCTCGTCGACCTCGACATGCTTCTGCAGCGAATGGATCAGGTCTTCCTTGAGGTCGTCGGGCGACAATGTCTCGTCGGCGATCTCGCGCAGTGCGATGACCGGGTTCTTGTCATTGTCGCGCGGGACGGTGATCTGCGCGCCTTGGCTGATCTGACGAGCACGGTGGCCGGCCAGAAGCACCAGCTCGAAGCGGTTGTCGACCTTGTCGATGCAATCTTCAACGGTTACGCGGGCCATGGATTGCCCCTTTCATGCCTGGATTTAATGGAAAACAGGCGCGGTCAATAACCCGAACGCCGCCGAAATACAAGCATTATGGAATGCCGGGGCCGGAGAACGCAGGATCTGTCATTGCTTTGTCGGATTTCCCCCAAAACCGGTTTCAGTCGAGCTCCGGTGCGCCCGGTACCAAGCCGGCGATCACAATTGCTTGCAGTGCGGCAACGCACCCTTGGATTGCCACAAAACTGGCGTTATTTCGAAAAGCGTAAGGTCAGCCGGTTTATTGCGAACCCTACTGATAGTCGCATTTCGTTTTGACGGCCGCTTATTTCGAAAAGGAATTTTTCCATGTTCGACCCCCGTGAAAAGATCGCCCTGTTCATCGACGGCGCCAATCTCTACGCCACGTCGCGCGCGCTCGGTTTCGACATCGATTATCGCAAGCTCCTGTCGAGCTTCCAGAAACGCGGTTACCTGCTGCGCGCCTACTATTACACCGCCCTGGTCGAGGATCAGGAATATTCCTCGATCCGGCCGCTGATCGACTGGCTCGACTATAACGGCTTCAAGGTCGTCACCAAGCCGGCCAAGGAATTCACCGACTCGACCGGCCGCCGCAAGATCAAGGGCAACATGGACATCGAATTGACCGTCGATGCGCTGGAACTGGCCGATGTCGTCGACCACTATGTCATCTTCTCCGGGGACGGCGATTTCCGCACGCTGGTCGAGGCGCTGCAACGGCGCGGGCGCAAGGTGTCGATCGTCTCGACCATGGCCTCGCAGCCGCCGATGATCTCCGACGATCTGCGTCGCCAGGCCGACCATTTCATCGACCTGATGACGTTGAAGAACGAGGTGGGCCGCGATCCCTCCGAAAGGCCGGTGCGCCGACCCGAACCGGCCGAGACGGAAGAGGACGAGTACTGAGGGCGGCTGCGTTGGCCGCACATCTGGCCGCCTCCCCGGAACCCGATCGCGATTGCCCGCTCTGTCCGCGGCTGCATGGTTTCATTGCCGAGTGGCGGCAACGCGAGCCATCGTGGTTCAACGCGCCGGTTCCGACCTTCCTGCCGCCCGAAGGCGACGATTCGGTCCGGCTGCTGATCGTCGGGCTTGCGCCCGGCCTGCGCGGAGCGAACCGCACGGGCCGGCCTTTCACGGGCGACTATGCCGGCGACCTGCTCTACGGCACGTTGATCGCGCACGGCCTGGCGCGCGGCGAGTTCAAGGCGCGGCCTGACGATGGGTTGGAGCTCGTTGGAACGGCAATCACCAACGCCGTCCGCTGCGTGCCTCCCGAGAACAAGCCTGTGGGCGCCGAGATCGCCACCTGCCGGACTTTCCTTGTGCCGACGATCACACGGTTTCCCAATTTGCGGGCCGTGCTGACACTTGGTTCGATCGCGCACCAGTCGACCGTGCGGGCACTGGGCCAGCGCGTCGCCGCCTATCCCTTCAAGCATGGCGGGCGGCAGGAGGCCGGGGGCATCACGCTGTTTTCCAGCTATCACTGCTCGCGCTACAACACCAACACCGGCGTGCTGACCGAAGCGATGTTCGTCAGCGTTTTCAGGGAAATTGCGGCGTTCCTGGATTCGTAGGGTCTGGAATTGGCTTACAACGCCGGCGCGAACAATGCGGACAGTTTCTCCTGACCGCCTTGCAGGACGTTCAGGTCGACGTCACCGACGATGCCCTCGACGCGGCCCCTGTTGTGGTACTGCCAGTAGACCCAATCGTCGCGACCCGGCTCGAGCAGCAGTGAGCGAAGCCAGAGCGGACGGGCGGCGATCTGTCCTGCATAGGCCGTTGCTGCATCGTCGGTCAGATAGATGATGGCTTTCTTGCCAAAGGCGGCTTCAACGGGACCGAGGAAGGCCTGGAGTTCGGTGTCGAGTTGTTCGGGCGAAGGACGCTGCGGGCAATTGCCGCCGAACTCGATGTCGACAACCGGCGGCAGCAAAGGCTGGTCGTGCGGCACCACGGCGATGAAATTCTTCGCCTGGTCGGCGCCCGGCCGGCAGAAGGTGAAAAAGTGATAGGCGCCGACAGCGAGCCCGGCAGCACGAGCCTCGCGCAGATTGATGGCAAAGGCATCGTCGACATGATCGCCGCCCTCGGTCGCCTTGATGACCGCAAAGGCGACATCGGCGGCGGCAACGCGTCGCCAGTCGATCCGGCCCTGATGATGCGAAACGTCGATGCCCCTGACAGGATATTTGCCGCGATCCGGAGAAAACGCATGGAAATAGAAGAAGCCGCCAGCGACCATGAGCATTGCAAAAACCAGGCTGACCGATCCCCAGAGGATGATCCGGTTCTTCAAGACTGTCCCCTCCGGTATTCTGGCTCCTTGGCTAGAACCCTGAAAGCCAAACACTTATCCGCTTGGCTACCGCCTGGTGGCGGTCACCCGCGCTCTTTCAAGAGCCTGCCCTTCTCACGCGACCAGTCGCGCTGCTTTTCCGTCTCGCGCTTGTCATGCAGCTTCTTGCCGCGACCGACGGCGAGCAGCAGCTTGGCCCGGCCCTGGTCGTTGAAATAGATCTTCAGCGGCACCAGGGTCATGCCTTCGCGGTCGACGCTCTGCGACAGCCTGGCCATCTCGCGCTTGTTGAGCAGCAGTTTGCGGCGCCGGCGCGGCTCGTGGTTGAAGCGGTTGGCCTGCAGATATTCCGGTAGATAGGAGTTGATCAGCCAAATCTCGCCGCCCTCGACCGAGGCATAGCTGTCCTGGATGTTGGCCTGGCCCTGGCGCAGCGACTTGACCTCGGTGCCGGTCAGCACCAGGCCGGCCTCGATCGTGTCGAGCACCTCATAGGAAAACCGCGCCTTGCGGTTTTCCGCAACGGTCTTGTTGTTGGGATCGGCTTTTCTGACTTGATTCATAATGCGGAGAGGTGGCGCCTCATCCCTAATTTATCAAGCCGGCGTGCTTCATCGCCGCGTCGATCTTTTCGGCCGTCGACTGTTCGACCGTGACCAGCGGCGAACGCAGCACGTTCTCGACCTTGCCGAGCTTCGAAAGCGCATATTTGGCGCCGGATACGCCGGGTTCGATAAAGATCGCCTTGTGCAGCGGTAGCAAGCGATCCTGCAATTCCAGCGCCTTGGCGCTGTCGCCGGACAGCGTCGCCTCCTGGAATTCAGCACAAAGCCGCGGCGCGACGTTGGCCGTCACCGAGATACAGCCGACACCGCCATGCGCGTTGAAGCCGAGCGCGGATGCATCTTCGCCGGAAAGCTGGATGAAATCCTTGCCGCAGGTCATACGCTGCTCGGAAACCCGTTCGACCTTGCCGGTCGCGTCCTTGACGCCGACGATATTCTTGAAGTCGTGCGCCAGCCGGCCCATCGTCTCCGGCATCATGTCGATGACCGAGCGCGGCGGGATGTTGTAGATGATGATCGGCAGCTTGGTTGCCCTGGCGACGGCGGCGAAGTGCTCATAGAGGCCGCGCTGCGTCGGCTTGTTGTAGTAGGGAGTGACGACAAGTGCAGCATCGGCGCCTGCCTGTTCGGCATATTGGACCAGGCCGATCGCTTCCGCGGTGTTGTTGGAGCCGGCGCCGGCGACGACCGGGGCGCGGCCCCTGGCCGCCTCGATGCAGACCTTGACCACCTGACGATGCTCGTCATGCGACAGCGTCGGCGACTCGCCGGTGGTGCCAACGGGAACAAGGGCTGTCGTGCCCTCCGCAAGTTGCCAGTCGACAAAGGCTCGAAAGGCTTTCTCGTCGAAACGCCCGCTCTTTTCGAACGGTGTCACGAGCGCGGTCAGCGAGCCTCTCAGCATGTTCGTCCAACTCCTTGGGACTTCTTGTTCACGCATATCGTTATCCCAAACCGGTAGTCACTTTTGGGCGATAGGCATGGGTGTTTTCGTCTCTGGTCTTAATGTCGCGCCTTCTAACCGAAAGCGAGGCGGCGCACCATAGTCTCGACATGGTTGCGCGGCAAGCATTGCCATGCTGCCAGCAAACGCAATTCGAACGGCCTCGATAACCTTTTGTTAACTGGCCCTTCATGACCTAAGTTTACGGTCTGGTCCAGGTCGCGAAGCTTCCGCGCCTGCTGGTGATGTGTAAAGGCTGAACGATGCCGACTAGGCGGCCTCATCTTTTCGCGCTCCTGGGCGCGGTCGTCGCGCTGATGCCCGAGATGGCGATCGGCGGCAGCGTCGACGTGCAGTTGACATCGGCCATTCCGATACCCGGCATGCAAGGCTCGCAAGATGCGGGTCCAGGCGATACGGCCCCCTCTGCCAGCATCGTGCAGTTGAAGAGCGGTCTGGACGCACTGGCGGCGGGCGACATTCCCGGTGCCCGCGCCGCACGCGATGCCCTTCCCGCCCGTTCGCTCGACCAGCACATCCTTGCCTGGGCAATCGCGCTTTATGGCGGCGACAAGGTGCCGAGCGGCGACATTGCGGCCGCAGCGAAAATGCTGCCCAACTGGCCAGGGACAACCGCGCTGCGCAAGAACAGCGAACGCGCACTCTATCGCGAGAACCCCGCCCCCGACATCGTTGTGCAGGCGTTCGACGGCAGCCAGCCGCAGACATTCGAAGGCGTGATGCTTCTTGCCCGCGCCTATATGGCGCTGGGCAAGGCAGAGGCGGCGCGTTCGGTGCTGGTGCCGTTCTGGCGCACCGCGATCCTGGAGGCCAAGGACGAGACAGCGCTGATCAAGGAGTTCGGCGGGCTGATCCCGGCCGCCGATCACCGATTCCGCATGGAGCGCATGTTCTACGTCGACCGGGTCGGCGCGGCGCAGCGCGTCGCCGGCCCGGCGCAAGCGCAGCAACTGGCCACCGCCTGGGCGGCGGCCGACAAGGGCGACAAGAACACCCCCAAGCTGCTCAAGGCGGTGCCGGCTTCACAGCGTTCGGCCGGCTATTTCTTCGCGCAAGCCGAATATCTGCGCAAGCAAGACAATATTGCCGACGCCGCCGCCATCGTGATGAAGGCGCCGACGGATCGCGAAGCGCTGGTCGACCCGGATGCCTGGTGGGTGGAGCGCCGGGTACTGTCGCGCGAGCTGGTCGACAAGGGTGACATGAAAGCCGCCTACAGGATCGTCGCCATGCATGCGGCCGAAAGCACAGCGAACGCCGCCGAAGCCGAATTCCATGCCGGCTGGTACGCGCTGCGCGGTCTGAACGATCCCAGGCTTGCCGCAACACATTTCGCGCGCATCGCCGACCTTGCGCAGGGGCCGATGACATTGTCGCGCGCCTATTACTGGCTCGGCCGCGCCGCCGAAGTTGGTGGTCCAGGTAACGCAAAGGACTATTTTGCGCGCGCGGCGGCCTATGGCACGACATTCTACGGCCAGCTCGCCGCCGAGCGCATTGGTCGCCCGGCGCTGAACATCGTCTATCCCACACCGAGTGCCGCCGACCGCCAGAGTTTTGCCGGTCGCGAAGCCGTCGCTGCCATCAAGCGGCTGCAGGAGGCGGGCTACGACCGTTATGCCGAAACGCTCTATCGTGACCTTGCAGGACAGTTGACCAGCCCGGGCGAACTGGCGCTCCTGGCCGTGCTGGCGGAAAAGCAGGGCAACCACTTCATGTCGCTCAAGATCGGCAAGATCGCCGGCGCGCGTGGCATCGATGTCGGCGCGCTGTCGCATCCTTTGGGGGTCATCCCCGATAGCGCCGATATTTCAGGTTCGGGCAAGGCGCTGGCCTATGCCATCGCCCGCCAGGAAAGCGAATTCAACATCGGCGCCATATCGAGCGCCGGCGCGCGCGGGCTGCTGCAGCTGATGCCGGCAACCGCCAAGCAACTGGCGAAGACGGCCGGGCTGCAATTCTCTCAGGCACGCCTGACCACCGATGCCGGCTACAATGCAACGCTGGGCTCGGCCTTCCTCGGCCAGCAGCTCGACCGCTTCAACGGCTCCTATGTGCTGACCTTCGCCGGCTACAATGCCGGCCCCAGCCGCGCTGCCCAATGGGTGGCGAAATACGGCGATCCGCGCGGCAAGGACATCGACGCTGTCGTCGACTGGATCGAACGGATTCCTTACACGGAAACAAGAAGTTACGTACAGCGCGTGATGGAGAACTACGAGGTCTACAAGATGCGCATTTCCGGCAAGTATGACATTGTGGGAGATCTTGTGAACGGGCGGAGTTGACGGCTTTCATTCCTCCCTACGAGAGGAGTTGGCCTCGCGCGGATCCGCCCGCCTTGGCTGAGTGAAGGGCCTAGCCACCTTCGGCCCGCAAGAGGAGAAGTAACTGCCCCATTTGACCATCCCTTCCCTCGCCTGTAGCAGACGGACCATCCGGCGAGAGCAAGGGCAGCATTCCAATGGCGAGCGAAGGTTTCTCCGATTTCTTCTACGCGGGACCCGATGGGCTGAAGCTCCATGCCCGGATCTATGGCGACGCAAATTCGCGACATTGGCCAGTCGTCTGTCTGCCCGGGCTCACCCGCAATGCACGCGACTTCCACGAACTCGCGCTCTATTTGGCCGGCAAAGCGGGAAGCCCGCGCAAGGTCGTCGCCTTTGACTATCGCGGCCGCGGGCAGTCCGATTATGATCCCGATGTCAGCCGTTATAATGTCGGCGTCGAAGCCGGCGACACTCTTGCCGGACTGGCGGCCTTGGGAATCGAGGAAGCCGCCTTCATCGGCACCTCGCGCGGCGGCCTGATCATTCATGTCCTGGGTGCGCTGCGGCCGGCCATATTGAAAGCGATCGTGCTGAACGATATCGGACCGGTGATCGAGCCGGCCGGCCTTGCCCACATCCAGTCGTATCTCGAACGCAAACCGAAGCCGAAGACCTTCGCCGAAGCAGTGGCAGCCCAGCGCCGCGTTCACGGCCGGGATTTTTCAGCGCTCGCCGATGTGGACTGGGAGCGCATGGTGCTGGCGCTCTACCGCGAAACGGATCAGGGCCTGCTGCCGGATTTCGACCCGAAGCTGGTCGACACGGTTGCAAATCTCGACCTGACGCAGCCGCTGCCGGCGCTGTGGCCGCAATTCGACGCCCTGTCGGCCCTTCCCATGCTCGCCTTACGCGGCGCCAATTCGAGTTTGCTGTCGGTGGACACACAGCGGCAGATGCGGGAGCGCCATCCGGCAATGCAGACGATCACCGTCGAAGGCCAGGGTCACGCCCCTTTTCTCGAAACCGGAACCTTGCCGGGCGACATCGCCGCTTTCCTCGACAGAGCCGAGCGGCTGCCGACTCGCCTTTAAAAACCGTTGCCGGCGAGGCAAACGACAGCAGGGCGACCAAGGTAGGTTCCGAAGCCGGAATAGCATGCCTGAAATAACCCGCAGATCGGGGGATCCACGGAATTGGTTGTCCACAGCGTCTTCAAAGCGTGAACTTATCGGGACTTTGAGGCCTTCTTCATTGCCTTAGCCGTGGTCTTCACGGCTGCCGGCTGGTCTGCCGCACCGCGCGCGGCAGCGCGCGGGGACGGTTCGGGCGCTGCCTTCACGCTGTCGGCGCCGCCAGACCGGGGTACTTCCAGCACGGTGACGCAGCCGTCGAGGTCATTGGTGGCCAGATGCGCATAGCGCATCGTCATCGACAGGGTCTGGTGGCCGAGCCACATCTGCACGCGCCTGATGTCGATACCGCCCTGAACAAGACGCGAGGCGCAGGTATGGCGCAGAATGTGCGGCACCACCTGGTCGTCGGCGGCCAGACCGACTTCGGCCTTCGCATCGTTCCAGATGGCACGGTATTGAGCCTGGCTGAATGTGGTGAACGGGCCTTTCGGCCGACGGCCTTCGCCGGGAGGCAGCTTGATCACTTCCTTGACACGCTCGGTCATCGGAATGGTGCGGCTTCGGCCGGACTTGGTGATCCAGAAGGAGACGCGATGCTCCTGGATGTCGTTCCAGATCAGCCCGAGCGCCTCGCCAAGGCGGCAGCCAGTGTCGACCAGGAAGACGGAAAGCCGGTAGGCATCCTCGCTGCGGCTCCTGATGGCAGCAAACAGCCTGGCCTCCTCGTCCCTTTCAAGGAAACGAATCCGTCCCGACCGCTCCTTCTGGCGGCGGAACTCGGGCAGGCTGTGGATATCTCCCATCTTGTAGGCCTTGCGCAGCAGTTTGCTGAGGGCAGCCATCTTCCGATTGATGGTTGCGTTGCTGTTGCCGCGCTGGCGCAAGGTGCCGATAAGGTTGTCCAGGGTACTCTGGTCAAAGGCGCTGAAACGCTCCCCGAGCAGAATCTCGTCTATCTCGCCGATGAACGAGCTGACATTGTATTTATGTCGCCCATCATCCCACAATATATCTCGATATGCTGAAAAAAGATCTCCAACCCTATGCGATTTTACTTCTCGTATCCTATTGTAGGTGTAGTTAAACTTTGAGTTCTGAGAAGAAAACATCGAAAAATGATCGGAGGGCTCGCCCTCTTGAATCGCTTCGGTCGTCATCATTTGCCACACCCCCGAGTGGGATAGATTCAGCCCTATCCGCTTGGGAGCGTCCTTTCAAGAGATTTGAATCACGCAGTTGTGATTTCATCCGCCATCAGCGGATCCCACGAAACCATCCCACGGACTCTATTCAGCTACCGTTACCCCCTGTTCCTTCTGTTTGCCTTGATCCAGTCACGAAACAAAAACAGCCCGGGCGTTGATGCGCCCGGGCTGGATTTCACCTGTATGGAACCAGCCCTTAGAACGAGCGCTGGAAGCGGAGGATACCGCCGATGCTGCTCTTCTTGTCGGCGCCGGTCCAGTTCGAGAAGTCGGCGTCGTCGAACCTGCCTGCATTGAGGTAGTCGACTTCGGCAGTGACCGTGAAGCCCGGGACGACGTCGTAGGCGATGTTCGCCGCGATGCCCAGGTTCTTCCAATCGTCATACGACACCTGCGCGTTGAACGAGGTCTTCTCGTTGAACTTGTAGGTACCGCCGCCCCAGACTGCCCAGTTGCCGCCCCACTGCTTGTAGAAACCGCGACCATGGGCGTCGACAAAATTGCCGGCGTCGTCGTTGAGGTTGTCATCGGTGCCGTAACCGCCCATGACCCACAGCGACAGTGCGTCGTTGACGTTCACGTCCAAGCGAACCTTGCCGGCAACTTCTTCGTAGTTGCTGTCATAAGCGACGACACCGCTGATGGCGCCCCAGCCCTGCGTCCACTTCAGACCGCCGACGACATGCGGAACGTAGCTGTCGATCGTGCCGACAACGCCCGCGCCTTCTTCGAGCGAGACCACGGCCGAGAAGCCGTTGCCAGCGTCGAAGTAGTACTGAACGACGTTGGTGTCGAAGTCACCATAAGGAACCAGCGTATCCTGGATCACGTTGCCGGCGTAGCCGACGAACGTATCGAAGGCCGATTCGTCCTTACCAACGCGGAGACCACCGAGCTGGATCCAGGCGAAGTTCAGCGAGACGTCCTTGTTATGGGCGGTGTTGAACGGCTCGATTGCGTTGTCGTTGCCGAAGTTGAAGCGGGTCTCGGTGTAGGTCTTCAACGTGCCGAGTTCGGTTTCCTGGCCGGTCCAGGTCTTCAGCGTGAAGCGGGCATTTTTGTGCCAGGCATCATTTACCGAGCCGTCCTGGTGGTCCGCAGTCTTCGAACCGTTGAACGTGCCGACGTCGCCGCCGCCGATGTCATAACGGATGTAGCCGCCGATGCGCAGGCAGGTCTCGGTGCCGGGGATGTAGAAGTAGCCAGCGCCGTAGACGTCACAAATCTTGACGTATTCAGCGGGCTCCGGCTCGGCGACGACGACGGCGTCGGCGGCGCGCGCACCGGAAACTGCGATCAGGGCCGCAGCGGAGCCGAGAAGAAGGCTCTTGATGTTCATTTTCTGACCTCCAGTCAAAAGTTAAAAAACGGGTCTGGGTATTCTTTGCTGAAGGACAGCGTTCCCTGCCCCATCCCCACTACCGAAAAAGATGCGCACCGCGCCGCTCCTTCGAAATCGACATTACCCATGAGCAGACGGGGTTCAACCACGATCGTACCGGCGAAAGGGCTGTGCGGCTGCTATCCCCCATCGTTGTTGCACAAATGACACGATTTGGCCTCACTCAGAAAGCTCTCATTAACCTTCGGCCCGCCCCAGCCCCTTGTTTACGGGCGAATCCGGCGATCGGCTGACGGAATCATGGCGAGGCCTTGAGCCACCAGCCAGGGAATCGCCGCAGAACCGCCGCATCGCGGAAAGCCGCAGGCCGGTGCGTTCTTATTTTTCCGTATAATGGCTTCTTTTTCCGAGATATTGGCTGGGGCTTGTTGATTGTGCCGGCGCTTTTCTTTATCCAGCGGCGCAACGGAGAGGTGGCCGAGTGGTCGAAGGCGCTCCCCTGCTAAGGGAGTAGAGGTCAAAAGCTTCTCGTGGGTTCGAATCCCATCCTCTCCGCCATCCTGCTTCGCTCTTCGAGCTTCGCAGGACAAGCCCAGACCTCAGCGCGAAGCAGGATGCCCTCCGAAGCCTCGGCGAAGGAGGGCCGGTCGTGTGGTATGTATACCTGCTGGAAAGTAAGACTGCCGACGGTGAGCGTTATGTCGGCATCACGTCCGACCTGAAGCGAGGGCTTGCCGAGCACAATGACGGAAAATCCAGTCATACATCCAAGTTCCTGCCATGGCAGATCGTCACCTATGTGGCGTTCTCGAATCAAGCCAAGGCGACTTCATTTGAGCGTTATCTCAAATCCGGTTCCGGGCACGCCTTCGCCAGCAAACGTCTGTGGTGAATGCCCCTTCCTTTGTGAAAAATCCAGGGATTCCCGGAAAAACGCAGCAATACCAATTGTTTGCTGCAAAAACACGCACCACCAAAACGGTTGTTTCGTTCGATTCTGACTGGAGGTCAGAAAATGAACATCAAGAGCCTTCTTCTCGGCTCCGCTGCGGCCCTGATCGCAGTTTCCGGTGCGCGCGCCGCCGACGCCGTCGTCGTCGCCGAGCCGGAGCCCGCTGAATACGTCAAGATTTGCGACGTCTACGGCGCTGGCTACTTCTACATCCCCGGCACCGAGACCTGCCTGCGCGTCGGCGGCTATGTCCGTTACGACATCGGCGTGGGCGACACCGGCTCGTTCGATGGTGCGAAGGCTGCGGATCACCAGGACGGTGACGACCACAACACCTACTACAAGAACACGCGCTTCACGCTGAAGACCTGGACCGGCCAGGAAACCGAACTCGGCACGTTGAAGACCTACACCGAGACCCGCTTCAACTTCGGCGACGACAATGCCTTCGACGAGCCGATCAACGCCGCCCACAACCGGGACGTCTCGCTGAACTTCGCCTGGATCCAGCTCGGTGGCCTGCGCGTCGGTAAGGACGAATCGGCCTTCGATACGTTCGTCGGCTACGCCGGCAACGTCATCCAGGATACGCTGGTTCCTTATGGTGACTTCGACACCAACGTCGTCCAGTACTACTTCGATGCCGGCAACGGCTTCTCGGCCGTGGTCTCGCTCGAAGAAGGCACCGGTACCGACACGATCGACAGCTATGTTCCGCATGTCGTCGGCGGCGTGAAGTACACGCAGGGCTGGGGCGCCATCACCGGCGTCGTCGCTTATGACAGCAATTACGAAGAAGTTGCCGGCAAGGTTCGCTTGGACGTCAATGTCAGCGACGCACTGTCGCTGTTCATCATGGGCGGCTACGGCACCGATGACAACCTCAACGACGACGCCGGCAATTTTGTCGACGCCCATGGTCGCGGCTTCTACAAGGCGTGGGGCGGCAACTGGGCAGTCTGGGGCGGCGGCACCTACAAGTTCAACGAGAAGACCTCGTTCAACCTTCAAGTGTCTGCTGACGACTGGAAGAACGTCGGCGTTGCGGCGAACGTTGCTTATGACGTCGTTCCCGGCTTCACCGTCACGGCCGAAGTCGACTACCTCCATGCCGGCCGGTTTGACGATGCTGGCTTCGTCAACCCGTCGTTTACACCTGCCGATAAGAAGAACAGCGTCGGCGGCATGCTCCGCTTCCAGCGCTCGTTCTAACAGCTATCGCTTCGAATATCGAAACCCGGCGGGCAACCGCCGGGTTTTTCATTGGGGTTATGATCGAGCGGCAAACGATTGTTCATTGCGCCTCGCTAAAGAATGAAAAATCCAGCATCGCGGACGCGGGCTCGCGCAACTTGCACCCGCCTACTGACCGCGCTAGCAAGAAGCCCCTTCCCTCACGCGAGCTTTTGCCATGCGTCTGCGCCCTCCCCTTATGCCGCTCGTTGCAGCGCTTCCGTCGACCGTGCCGTTTGTCGGCCCCGAAGCGCAGGAGCGCGAGCGCGGGCGTGCATTCCGCGCCCGCATCGGCGCCAATGAGAGCAGCTTCGGACCCTCGCCGCGCGTCATCGCCCGGATGGCCGAGATCGCGCGCGACATGTGGATGTATTGCGATCCGGACAATCACGACCTGAAGGTGGCCGCGGCCGCGCATCATAATCTGAAGGTCGAGAACGTCGTGGTCGGCGAAGGCATCGATGGCCTGCTTGGTCTGGTGGCGCGCATGTATGTGGCGCCTGGCGATGCGGTGGTCACCTCGCTCGGCGCCTATCCCACCTTCAACTTCCACATTGCCGGTGTCGGCGGACGGCTTGTCACCGTGCCCTATGCGAACGACCACGAGGATTTGGAAGGGCTGCTGGCTGCGGCCGCCAGAGAGAAAGCGCCGCTGGTCTATCTGTCCAATCCGGACAACCCCATGGGGAGCTGGTGGGAAGCGGCCGAGCTGACGCGCTTCATCGAAGCGCTGCCGGAAACCACCATGCTCGTGCTCGATGAAGCCTATGGAGAATTGGGGCCGGCCTCCGCACTGCCGCCCATCGACGTCTCGCGGCCGAACGTCATCCGCATGCGCACCTTTTCGAAAGCTTACGGGCTTGCCGGCATACGCTGCGGCTATGCGGTCGCCGAGGCCCAGGTGATCAGCGATTTCGAGAAGATCCGCAACCACTACGGCGTCAGCCGCATGGCGCAGGTGGCGGGCGTCGAGGCGCTCGCCGACCAGGATTATCTGGATTCAGTGGTGGCGCGGGTGGCGGCAGGGCGCCGGCGCATCGCGCAGATAGCCGAACAGAACGGGCTGACGCCGCTGCCGTCGGCGACCAATTTCGTCACCATCGATTGCGGCCGCGACGGTGCTTTCGCGCTGAAGATCCTGCAAGGCTTGTTGTCGCGCGACGTCTTCATCCGCAAGCCGATGGCGCCGGGGCTCGATCGTTGCATCCGCGTCAGCGTCGGACTGGACCACGAGCTCGACATTTTTGCTGAGGAACTGCCCGGCGCACTGGCCGCCGCCCGTGGAAACTGAACGAGCGTTGCCATAGCGGCGACACTTGCCGGCCCGTTAGAGATCGAGCTCCCAGTTCTGGCCGGTGAGTTCCTTGCCGAAACTGTGATGGCGCTCCTGTGAGACCAGTCTGAACCCGGCGCGCTCATAAATCGCGCGGGCGGCGACCAGAATGTCATTCGTCCACAGAACGAGCTTGATGTAGCCGCAGGCGCGCGCCTGGTTCACGCATTCCGCAACCAGGCGCTTGCCGATGCCCAACCCGCGCGCCGCAGCCTCGACATGCAGCAGCCGCAGTTTCGCGACCTCGTCGTCCTGGTGAACCAGAAACACCGCGCCAAGCGGGAGGCCGGCGCGTTCGGCGATCCAGCAGAAATCGCGCCCTGGCTTGAAATTGCGGATGAAGTCGGCTCCGATTTCGGCAACCAAGGCTTCGAACTCGATGCTCCAGCCATATTCCTCGGCATA
Organism: Mesorhizobium sp. B2-3-7; assembly: GCF_006442695.1. Classification (NCBI taxonomy): domain Bacteria; kingdom Pseudomonadati; phylum Pseudomonadota; class Alphaproteobacteria; order Hyphomicrobiales; family Phyllobacteriaceae; genus Mesorhizobium; species Mesorhizobium sp. B2-3-7. The sequence continues at coordinate 127,064 of NZ_VFVV01000012.1, forward strand.
GAGCTGGGCCTGACGCTGAACCACCCAGCCAATGTCGCCGACGCGATGCGGACGCAACGTCACGACGGGGGGCGCCGCCTGGCCTTCAGCCGCCGGATCGCCCAGCAGCTCCGCTGCCTTGCGCAAGGCGTCGCCGAGTTCGGCCAAGCTGTGGTCGGGCAGGTTCTCGATAAGCCGGGAAGTGTCGCGGTCCGCCGCAGCCTGCAAACCGGCAAGGGCGGCCCGTCCCCTTGCCGTCAGCGACAGAATACGCCTTCGCCGGTCGACCGGATCGTTCCGGGTTTCGGTCAGGCCTTCGCCGGCGAATTTTCGCAGGATCCGCGTCAGATAGGCCGCGTCGAGACGCAGTTGCCTGGCGATGTCGGAGGCGGCCGGGCCGACATCGATGTCGAATGTCTCCGAAAGGAAGCCTCGCTCGCCGGCGATTTCCGCCGCCGCCGGGCGATCCCGATAACCAAGCTCGAACAGGACGCGCGCCTCGGTGAGCGTGAACGGGCTCTGCGTCAAGGTCTCGTCGAGAAGGCCGACAGTGCGGGTGTAGAAACGGTTGAAGTGCCTGATATCGGCCACCAAAGCACTGCGTTGGTCCAGCATCTGCGTTCAGCCCTGGATTTATGATTGTCGCAGTGTGAGAAATTTAGTGGACTGAGTCAATTAAATTCGAGTTCGACTCGGGCCCCCTCCATCCTCGTTCGACCGGCCTGTTGCATTCCCCGTCGCCTGCGCCAGATTCCAGCAGACGAGCCTCGGGAGAGACGCAATGGCTGACGATCGCAAGGCAGTGCGTGTGCGGGCCCACGGCAAGGTGCAAGGCGTCGGCTACAGGATCTGGGTCCGAAGCCAGGCCGCCAGCCTTGGGCTTGCTGGCTGGGTGCGCAATGAAGCGGATGGCTCGGTGACCGCTGAGATTGCCGGCACAGGCGAAGCCGTCTCGACCATGATCGGCCGGCTTTGGAGAGGACCGCCGGGAGCGTCCGTTTCCGGGGTTGACGTCGAGGATGCGGTATCCAGCAATCCTGTTACCGGCTTCCGGATCGATGCCTGATGCGGCTTCGGCATACCTCTTGAATTAATTGAACGTTCGTTTTATTAATTCGCAACAAGGGAGGCTCTTTTGGCGCGCACGACAGGATCCGATGGCGGGAAGACCGAGGCGGCAGCCCGCGAGGCGGCGGTCAACCTGATCGCGCGGCTCGGCTATGAGGCGATGTCGATGCGCCAGCTGGCATCCGAAGTAGGCGTGCAGGCAGCCGCGCTTTATCGCTATTTCCCGACCAAGGAGGATTTGCTGTTCACGCTGATGCGCGAGCATATGGAAGAGCTGATCGCAGCCTGGAACGCCGCACGGCCCGCCGATGCCGATCCGGCAAGCCGGCTTTCGGCCTATGTCGAGAACCACATCGCCTTCCACATCGCCCGCCGCCATGCGACGCATGTTTCGAACATGGAGCTGCGCAGCCTGTCGCCCGAAAGACTGACCCAGATACTGCGGATGCGCACGGCCTATGAGAAGGAACTGCGCGCCATTCTGCGTGACGGCGCCGAGGCAGGCGTGTTCGTCGTCGAAGACACCGGCCTCACCGCCATGGCGCTGATCCAGATGATGACCGGTGTCATCGTCTGGTTCCGGCCGGGCGAGCGGCTGTCGATCGCAGAAGTCACAGCGACATATCTTTCGATGACGATGCGGCTCGTCGGCGCGACGATCGACACCTACAGCGCCGCACATCCGTTTGGACGCGCAAACGACGCCGTGGGATTTTAGTTTCGCGCATGATCTTTTCCGAAAATCCAAGTCGATTTTCGGGGGTCATGCGGCAGGAGGAACCGGATGTACACGAACACGCTCAGCTTCGGGCATGACGAGGATGTCGAGGCATTGCGCGAGCTGGTGCGGCGCTTCGCCCAGGACAGGATCGCGCCGATCGCGGCGGAAATCGACCGCTCGAACGAATTCCCGGCGCATCTGTGGGCGGAACTCGGCAATCTCGGCCTCCTCGGCATCACCGCCGATCCGGAGTTCGGCGGCAGTGGCATGGGCTATCTCGCGCACGTGATCGCCGTTGAGGAGATATCAAGGGCCTCGGCCTCGGTCGGCCTGTCCTACGGCGCCCACTCCAATCTCTGCGTCAACCAGATCAACCGCTGGGCAACGCCGGCGCAGAAGGAGAAATTCCTGCCGCCGCTTTGCTCGGGCGAGCGCGTCGGCGCGCTGGCCATGTCGGAGCCCGGCGCCGGCTCCGACGTCGTCTCGCTCAGGCTGCGCGCCGAAAAGCGCAACGACCGGTACGTGCTCAACGGCACCAAGATGTGGATCACCAACGGCCCGGACGCCGAGACGCTGGTGGTCTATGCCAAGACCGATCCGGAGCGCCATGCCCGCGGTATCACCGCCTTCATCGTCGAAAAGGCCTTTGCCGGATTTTCGGTCGCGCAAAAGCTCGACAAGCTCGGCATGCGCGGCTCCAACACCGGCGAACTGGTTTTCGATAATGTGGAGGTGCCGTTCGACAACGTGCTGCACGAGGAAGGGTGTGGCGTCGAGGTGCTGATGTCTGGTCTCGACTATGAGCGCACGGTGCTGGCCGGTGGCCCGATCGGCCTGATGGCCGCGTGTCTCGACGTCGCAGTGCCCTATGTGCATGAGCGCAAGCAGTTCGGCCAGGCGATCGGGGAATTCCAGTTGGTGCAAGGCAAGCTCGCCGACATGTACACGACGATGAACGCCGCGCGCGCCTATGTCTACGCGGTCGCCGCCGCCTGCGACCGCGGCCAGACCACCCGCAAGGACGCCGCAGGCTGCATTCTGTTTGCCGCCGAAAAAGCAACGCAGATGACGCTTGACGCACTCCAGCTTCTGGGTGGCAACGGATACATCAACGACTATCCGACCGGCCGGCTGCTACGCGACGCCAAGCTCTACGAAATCGGTGCCGGCACCAGCGAAATCCGGCGATGGCTGATCGGCCGCGAGATCATGGCGGAGGGGGTATAGCATGGCCGTCCTCCGGACCCAGATCTCCCCTTCCTCCGATACCTTCCACACCAATGCCGAACGCATGCGGGCGCTGGTCGGCGATATCGCCGAAAAGGCCGCGAGCGTCGAGCGCGGTGGCTCGGAAGAGGCGCGCGAGCGACACGTCGAGCGCGGCAAGCTGCTGCCGCGCGAGCGGCTGGCGCAATTGCTCGACACCGGGTCGCCCTTTCTCGAGATCGGCCAGTTCGCCGCATGGTCGATGTATGGCGAGGACATTCCCTCCGCCGGCATCATCGCCGGTATCGGGCGCGTCGAAGGCACGGAAGTGATGGTCGTCGTCAATGACGCCACGGTGAAGGGCGGCACCTATTACCCGCTGACGGTGAAGAAGCATCTGCGCGCGCAGGAGATCGCGCTGCAGAACAATCTGCCTTGCGTCTACCTGGTCGACAGCGGCGGCGCCAACCTGCCCAACCAGGACGAGGTGTTTCCCGACCGCGAGCATTTCGGGCGCATATTCTACAACCAGGCCAACATGTCCGCCTCAGGCATCCCGCAGATCGCCTGCGTCATGGGTTCGTGCACGGCGGGCGGCGCCTATGTGCCGGCAATGTCGGACGAGACGATCATGGTGCGCAACCAGGCGACCATCTTCCTCGGCGGTCCCCCGCTGGTGAAGGCCGCCACCGGCGAGGACGTCAGCGCCGAGGATCTCGGCGGCGCCGACGTCCATACACGGCTCTCCGGCGTCGCCGACCACTACGCGCTCGACGACGAGCATGCGCTGGCCATCTGCCGGCGCATCATCAAGAACCTCAATCGGAACAAGACCGTAAGCCTTGCCGTCCAGAAACCGATTCCGCCGCTTCATCCGGCAGATGAGATCTACGGCATCGTGCCGACGGATCTGCGCCAGCCCTATGACGTGCGCGAGGTGATCGCGCGCCTCGTCGACGGTTCGGAGTTCGATGAGTTCAAGCAGAATTACGGCACCACGCTCGTCACCGGCTTTGCCCATCTCCACGGCATGCCGGTCGGCATCATCGCCAACAATGGCGTGCTGTTTTCCGAAAGCGCGCTGAAGGGCGCGCATTTCATCGAACTGTGCTGCCAACGCAAGATTCCACTGGTGTTCCTGCAGAACATCACCGGCTTCATGGTGGGGCGCAAATATGAGGCAGGCGGCATCGCCAAGGACGGCGCCAAGCTGGTGATGGCAGTCGCCACCGCCCGCGTGCCCAAGGTCACCGTGATCATCGGCGGCTCGTTCGGCGCCGGCAACTACGGCATGTGCGGGCGCGCCTACTCGCCCCGCTTCCTGTGGATGTGGCCGAACGCCCGCATTTCGGTGATGGGCGGCGAGCAGGCGGCGACGGTGCTGGCCATGGTCAAGCGCGAGGGTATCGAGCGCAAGGGCGGCGAATGGAGCGCTGAGGAAGAAGCGAAGTTCAGGAAGCCGATCCTGATGAAATACGAGCATGAAGGCCACCCGCTCTATTCCTCCGCAAGGTTATGGGACGACGGCATCATCGATCCGGCCAAGACGCGCGAGGTGCTGGCGCTCAGCCTCTCGGCCGCGCTCAACGCGGAGATCGAGGAAACGCGCTTCGGCGTGTTCAGGATGTGAAATGGGCGAGGTGCAGGACAGGATCCGCATTAACGTCGGCGACATCACCAAGTTGGATGTCGACGCCATTGTCAACGCGGCCAATTCCTCGCTGCTCGGCGGCGGCGGGGTCGACGGCGCCATTCACCGGGCGGCGGGGCCGGAACTCCTCGCCGAATGCCGCACGCTCAACGGCTGCAAGACCGGCGATGCAAAGTTGACCAAGGGCTATCGGCTGCCGGCCCGCTACGTCATCCATACGGTCGGTCCAGTCTGGCAGGGCGGCGGCAAGGGCGAGGCGGAGTTGCTCGCCTCCTGCTATCGGCGTTCGCTCGAAATCGCCGCCGAGAAGGAATGCCGCTCGGTCGCCTTTCCGGCGATCTCGACGGGCATCTACCGCTATCCGAGGGATGAGGCGGCAGCAATTGCAGTCGGCGCCGTAAATAGCTTCTTGAGCGGAAATACGACGCCGCAGACCGTCGTCTTCTGCTGCTTCGACGAACAAATGGCCGAACTATACCGTGAGGCCGTTGCTTCCTCGAGGCGAACGCAGTCTACGGAGGTTTCATGTTCACAAAGATCCTGATCGCCAACCGAGGCGAGATCGCATGCCGGGTGATCCGCACGGCGCGCAGGATGGGGGTGCGCACGGTTGCCGTCTATTCCGATGGCGATGCGAAATCCCTGCATGTCGAGATGGCCGACGAGGCGGTACATATCGGTGCCTCGCCTGTCAGCGACAGCTATCTGCGCGGCGACAAGATCGTCGCGGCCGCCTTGGCGACAGGCTCGCAAGCCGTTCATCCCGGCTATGGCTTCCTGTCGGAAAATCCTGATTTCGTCGACCAGGTGGCGGCCGCGGGGCTCACCTTCATCGGCCCGTCGGCGGCCTCTATCCGCGCCATGGGGCTGAAGGATGCCGCCAAACGGCTGATGGAAAAGGCCGGCGTGCCCGTCGTGCCGGGCTACCATGGCGAGGCACAGGAGATCGTGGTCCTGGCCTCTAAGGCACGCGAAATCGGCTACCCCGTGCTGATCAAGGCGCGGGCCGGCGGCGGTGGCAAGGGCATGCGCCGGGTCGAGCACCCCGACGAGTTTTCCGAAGCGCTGTCGAGCGCACGACGCGAGGCGAAATCCGCTTTTGGCGACGACCGTGTACTGGTGGAAAAATATATCGACAAACCGCGCCACATCGAGGTGCAGGTTTTCGGCGACAATTTCGGCAATGCCGTCCATCTGTTCGAACGCGACTGCTCGGTGCAGCGACGCCATCAGAAGGTTATCGAGGAAGCCCCCGCCCCCGGCATGACGGAGGCGTTACGCAAGGCGATGACCGAGGCGGCGGTGAAGGCCGCCAAGGCGATCAGCTACTGCGGTGCCGGGACCATCGAATTCATCGTCGATGCCTCGCAAGGCCTGACGCCTGACCGCTTCTGGTTCATGGAGATGAACACGAGGTTGCAGGTCGAGCACCCGGTCACCGAGATGGTCACCGGCACTGATCTGGTAGAATGGCAGTTGCGGGTCGCATCCGGCGAGAAGCTGCCGAAAACGCAAGGCGAGATAAAGCTAGCCGGCCACGCCTTCGAGGCGCGCCTCTATGCCGAGGATGCCGCAAGGGAGTTTCTGCCTGCGACCGGCACGCTGCATCATCTGAAATTTCCCGACATGGTTCCCCAAGGGGCCGCCATGCGTGTCGAAACCGGGGTGCGGGCCGGCGACGCCATTTCTCCCTATTATGATCCGATGATCGCCAAGCTGGTGGTGCATGGCGGGGACAGGCCGGCTGCGCTGGAGGCACTCGGCGCGGCGCTTGCGCGAACCGAAGTCGCCGGTTCGATCGTCAATACCGCCTTCCTCGCCGCGCTGGTGACCGATCCGGACTTTTCGGCGGGCGACGTCGATACCGGCCTGATAGGCCTCCACCAGCAGGCGCTGACCGAGATTGCGCCGCCGAGCGGCGAAACGGTCGCGGCCGCGGCCATAGCGGCCTCCGGGGCGGGCGCGCTGCCGGCATCGGATGATCCATGGTCGTCACTTGCCGGCTACACGCATTTCCATGGCATGGCACGACAGATCCGGCTGAAGTTTGGCGAGGACGATATTCTGGCGAGGGTTTCGGTACGACCAGACCGGCGTTCCCAGGTGACGCTCCATGCACCCTATGACAGCGCCAATTCGCATGACCTTCGCGCCGTTCCTCGCCTCGCCCGCTGGCCAGGCCACATCACGATATTCGAAGGCGCGGCCGGCTATACGTTCGCGGTGCCGGACCCGTTGGCCAGAGGCGATGATGCGGCGGCGGCGTCAGGCAGTTTGCGCGCGCCGATGCCGGGACTGGTCAAGCTTGTGCGGGCGACAAAGGGCGATACGGTGATGAAGGGGCAACCGCTGCTTATTCTCGAGGCGATGAAGATGGAGCACACCATCGCCGCGCCCCATGATGGCGTGATCGCCGAGATCGCCACCGAGGGCGCGCAGGTTACCGACGGCACCGTGCTGGTGCGGTTCGAGGATATGCAAGGCTGACAGCCTCGCTGCCGGACGCCAAGCGTCCCTGTCCTGCCGGACAGAGAGAGGCGCCGTAGAATGTCGACCGCCGTTATATGTCCATGGCAAGACACACAGGCAGAAATGAAATGGCCGGGACGAGCCCGGCCATTTCATCGATATAGGCAGCGATTACGGCTGGATCGGCGCATACTTGCCGTCGTGCCACTGGTTGATGTCGTAGCTGGCGTTCTTGAGGTCGCCCTTCTCGTCGAAGGTGACATTGCCGACAACCGTGCTGATTGGCTGCCCGTTCTTCAGCGCCTCGGCGACCTTGGCCGGATCATCGCTGCCGGCACGCTTGATGCCTTCCGCAAAGGCCTGGATCGTGGCGTAGGAGAATAGCGTGAAGCCTTCCGGCACGAAACCGCCGGCTTTGATCTTCTCGACGGCTGCCTTGGCTTCCGGCTTTGCCTGAGGATCCGACGGGAAGACGAACATGGTCCCTTCGCCGGCCGGGCCGGCAACCTGCCAGAATTCCGGCGAGGCTATCGAATCGGGCATGATCAGCTGGAACTTGATGCCCTGTTCCGCCGACTGGCGCAGGATCAGGCCAGCCTCCGGGTGGTAACCGCCGAAATAGACAACGTCGGCCTTGAGGTCCTTGAGCTTGGTGACGAGCGCCGAATAGTCCTTTTCGCCGGCATTGATGCCTTCATAGTCCACTTCCTTCAGGCCGCCGGCATTCATCGTGGCCTTGACCGCATCGGCAACGCCCTGACCGTAGGCACTCTTGTCATGCAGGATGACGACGTTCTTGCCGGCATACTTCTTCGCGATCCAGGGGCCGATGAAGGCACCCTGCGCATCGTCACGCGTATAGAGGCGCATGATCGTCGGCCAGCCGGCCTTCGCTGCGGCGTCGGTCAGCACCGGGTTCGAGGAGGCCGGGCTCATCATCAGGGCACCGGCTTCGGCATAGACGGCGGAAGCCGGAATGCTCGAACCCGAGCAAGCGTGGCCGTCGATGAACTTGACGCCATTGGCGACGATACGGTTGGCGACCGAAACCGCCTGCTTCGGGTCGCACTGGTCATCCTCGATATCGAGCTTGATCTGGCGACCGTCGACACCGCCGGCAGCATTGATCGCGTCGGCGGCAGCCTGCGCGCCCTGCTTGAACTGATCGCCAATGGTGGCGAGCTGTCCGGTCATCGGACCGACCACCGAAAAGGTGATGTCGTCGGCATAGGCGACCGGCGCGCTCATCATCAGGCCGAAAATGGCCGCGTTCAAAATACTTAATTTTTTCATTGCGGTATGACTCCTCCACTCACGCGCGGCCGCCCCGGCCACGCTTCTTCCAGAGAGGCCGGACAATTTCATCCTTCGTGTGGCCTGTCTAGGCGCATTGGCGGCGCTCGATTAGGCCTGCGGAGCATCTCTGGAGCAAAAAGGCAAAAGCCGCGCCGGCCTTGTTCCGGCCGGTCGCGGCTTTGCCTGTCGAGCTGTTTCTCAAGCGCCCCCGCACTCGAACCCAACTCGCCTTCCCTGTCTTCCTGCTGGCCCTGATCTTTCCGAAACCGGATCATGGCCGCCGCGCCGCTGGCCCTGTCGGGCGTGCCGCGTTCTTGGTTTTGTCACGTGGCCGTCTTACCGCGGCCTTGTCCTTGCCTGGCGGACCAGAAGGCCGCCCTGCCTTATCTCTAAATTCAGTGCATCGTCATCCATTCGCGGGCTTCGCGCAGCGCCTTGGCGATCTCGACCTTCGACATCGCAGCCGACAGTTCCGAACGCAATTCCGCAGCGCGGGCCGAACCCTTGATCGCGGCGATGTTGAACCATTTGTGGGCGGCGACGACATCGGTCTCGCAATCGCGGCCCGTCGCATACATCATCCCCAGTTCGAAAAGAATGTCGGCCTGGGCAGTTGCCCCCATGGCGCCGAAGCCTGCTTCAAGCATTTCAAAACGTGCCATTTTTCAATCCTCTCTTCCGGCCCTGTCTGGCTCCCGAGAGCTGCCTCCGTTTGTCTGCCCGGGCCGCTCTTTCGATGCTTTCGAGAATGCCGCTCAGGCTTGAATCCGTCGTTAAATGGCGTGCTTAATTTGAGGAAAACAAAGCTAAAACAATAGGTAAACGTGGAAATTCGTTAAGGATACAAAGCCAGCGATTCAGCCGGATAGCGCCAAATTTGACGACAATTTTCGCGGGCGGAATCAACACTCTGCTAACCACGCGAAACAAACGCCGCGCATGCATGCATTCATTTCCCTGCCGACATTGCTTCCGTCGGCGCATCTGAATTGCCAAAGCTTCCGCTGCGGCACCGCTTTTGTTTTGCGGGGAGCTGGATTAGCTTACGTTTGCGTAAGCGGCAGACCGGCGAGGCGGAGCCTCCTGCCGGGTATCCAAGGGAGGAAAGATGTTTCGAAAAGCAAGCCTGGCCCTGGCGGCCACTTTGATCCTGACCGGTGTGGCCTGGGCCGATCCGATCGAGGGAAACTGGAAGACGCAGGCCGGCGATACCGCGGCCATCGGGGGCTCGGGTTCATTTTCCATCACGCTGAAGTCCGGCAAATATGCCGGCAAGACCATCGGTTCGCTCAAGGCGTCCGGCGACAACAAATACGCCGGCAGCATAACCGACCCGGCAAACGACAAGACCTACTCCGGCAAGGCGACACTGTCGGGCACCTCGCTGAAAATGAGCGGCTGCGTGCTCGGCGGGCTGATCTGCAAGAGCCAGACCTGGCACAAGCTCTGATCGACCCAATCCTTGCGACATGAAAACGGGGCCGGCAGGCCCCGTTTTCGTTTCATGATCCTGGCGTGCTGTGCCGGCGGCCATGCTCCTTATGGCCAGCGCCGCCTCAAAACCCATCAACCAATTTGAACGGCAGATGAACGCCGGCATCAGAGCCGGTTCAGTCGTGCCCGGGCATTCTCCTGCGTGTTGAAGGAGACACGACCAATGCTCGCCCGCCGCTTCACCATCGTCTGCCTGCTGGTGAGCCTGTTTGGAATGTTCTTCGCCATCCTCGTCGCCGAAGCGGGCCGTTCGGCCCGTTCCTGGGACGAGGCCAGTTCCAGAACCTGCCGCCTCGCCTGCCCGACCACCCTTCGCCCCTGAGACAGAAACCAAAGACCTGACCAACCACAAGACCTCGAAAGAAAAGCAAAGACCATGAACCGCATCGCCGCCAACCTCTTCAAAACCGTTCGGCTTCTGCCGCGGGCGGCGCTCATCCTGGCGTTTCTTGCCGCGCCGGTCCTGGCCGTGCCGATGATGCGTGCCGATGCCGGTTCCACGATCGACGCGCCAGCACTGAAGAAATCCGGCGTCGGTTTCGTGCTGCTGGTCAGCCTGCAGCGCGGATAAATTGCGCCTTCGATCGGGACACCCCTCCCAACCGCCTTTCCAAATCTCTATATTGAGCCATGGAAAAGCGAATCTATCCCCAAGCCATCGAATCTGTCGTCATGCCCGAGCCTTTTGGCCGGCAGAGCTTCGACACCGCAGAAAAGGCCGTCGCGGCGCTGCAAGCCCTTTATGGCCGCAACACCAAGTTCCTGCGCGACTCCTTCGCGGCGCTTGCCGCCGGCGGCGACAGCAGCAAGCGCTACCGCGCCTTCTACCCGGAGATCGGTGTCACGACCAACTCGTTCACCCAGATCGATTCACGCCAAGCCTATGGCCACATGCCGACGCCGGGGCATTTTTCCACCACCATCACCCAGCCGAGCCTGTTCGAAAGCTATCTGGTCGAGCAATTGCGTCTGATCATGCGCAATCACGGGGTCGCGGTCACGGTCTCGGAATCGACAACGCCGATCCCGCTGCATTTCGCCTTCCTCGAAGGCACCCATGTCGACGGAACGGCGGCCGAGCGTATCCAGCGGCCTATCCGAGACCTGTTCGACGTGCCAGATCTCGACGGTACAGATGACCAGATCGCCAACGGCACGTTCGAAGTGGCGTTCGGAGAACCAAGGCCGCTGGCGCCCTTCACCGCGCAGCGGATCGACTATTCGCTCCACCGCCTGTCGCACTATACCGCGACCACGCCGCAGCATTTCCAGAATTTCGTGCTGTTCACCAACTATCAGTTCTATATCGACGAGTTCGTGGCGCGCGCCCGTGACCTGATGGAGAATGGCGGCGGCGGATATGCCGAATTCATCGAACCGGGCAACGTGGTCACCAAAGCCGGGCAGAGCGCCCCGAGCGAAGGGGTGGCGCCGCAGCGCCTGCCGCAGATGCCGGCCTACCACTTGAAGAAGCCAAACCATGGCGGCATCACCATGGTCAATATCGGTGTCGGACCCTCCAACGCCAAGACGATCACCGACCACATCGCGGTGCTGAGGCCACATGCCTGGGTGATGCTCGGCCACTGCGCGGGCCTGCGCAATACGCAGGCGCTGGGCGATTATGTGCTGGCGCATGCCTATGTGCGCGAGGATCACGTGCTGGACGACGACCTGCCGGTCTGGGTGCCGATCCCGCCATTGGCCGAAATCCAGGTGGCATTGCAGGAAGCGGTGGCCGAAGTCACCGGCCTGTCGGGGTACGATCTCAAGCGCATCATGCGCACCGGCACTGTAGCCACCATTGACAACCGCAACTGGGAACTGCGCGACCAGCGCGGACCGGTGCAGCGGCTTTCGCAGTCAAGGGCGATCGCACTTGACATGGAATCGGCAACGATCGCGGCCAATGGCTTCCGCTTCCGCGTGCCTTACGGCACGCTCTTGTGTGTCTCCGACAAGCCGCTGCATGGCGAGTTGAAGCTGCCCGGCATGGCGACCGAGTTCTACAAGCGACAGGTGGCGCAGCACCTGACCATCGGCATCCGGGCGATGGAAAAGCTTTCGGAAATGCCGATGGAGCGGCTGCATTCGCGCAAGCTCAGAAGTTTTTCGGAAACGGCCTTCCAGTAGCCGATCTGCGCGCCGCCAGAGCTATTCGCCGTCTTGCCGGCGATTCGCCATCTTGCCCGCAATTCGCTATCTTGATTGAGCCGCATTTTTGCCGATAACCGGGCGAGGACCATCGCTGGCAACTCATGCAGATCTGATCCGATGAAACGCAGTCGAGACATGGCGGCTTCACTGGTATTCATCGTGATGATGACGCTCTCGGTCGCGCTGGTGGCCGGCTTCTTAGGCGCGTTGCACCCGGCGCTCGATTCCTTTTCGCATTTCCGCATTCACCTCGCCGTGCTGATGGCGCTTTGCGCGCTGCCGCTGCTGGCGACATCGTTTCGCCTGCAAGCGGCCGCGGCCCTGGTTTTTGCCGTGGCCGCTCTTGCCACCGCTTCGACCGCCTTGCCCCGGCCGTGGCCGGTTCAGGCGGTCGCCAAACCCACCGACCAGGTAGTCTACAGCCTGCTGCAGATGAATCTGCGCTACGACAACCCGACGCCGAAAAAAGTGCTGTCACTGATCGGCCGGACCAATCCCGACGTCATCACCCTGGACGAGGTGTCGGCGATGTGGGCGACGGAGCTTGGCTACATCGCCAGCGCCTATCCATACCGGATCCTCTGTCCCTATCCCAACGGCGTATTCGGCGTCGCGCTGCTCTCGCGGCGGCCCTTTCTCGCCGGCACCGCGCCACATTGCGAGCGCCGGGGCGCAATGGCCGTTGCGACCATCGATTTCGGCGGCAGGAGCGCCGACGTCGCCGCCATCCATCTCAGCTGGCCGTGGCCGCGGGAACAGTATTGGCAGATCGGCGAACTCTCGGAGCAGCTTTCATCGCTCGGCCAAACCGCCATCATGGCCGGCGATTGCAACGCGGTGCCATGGAGCGCCGCGGTGCGGCGCGTCGCCGCTCTCGGCGGACTGACGGTCATGCCGTCGGCCGGGTCGACCTGGATTCACCGGAAGCTGCCCGACTTCCTGCGCCGCTATGCAGGCCTCCCGATCGACCAGGCGTTCAGCAAGGGCGGCGTGACCATTCTGTCGTCAACGCGACTGGAAGATACCGGCTCCGACCATCTTCCCGTACTCGTGGAGTTCTCGCTTCGCCCCGACGACAGGCTGCCCCATGACGAGCATGAGAGCGCGCTCGCGGCGAGCGACCTTGAAAACAATCCGCGCGGTTGATGCTTCGGCATTCTCAGGGTTTGGTCAACGCTTCGACAAGGTGCTCGACAGGCCCGCCGCCGCGATGCTCGCGCGCATCGAAAGCGTTCTGCCTGGCTTCGTATTCGACATAGATGGCCTTGATCCGGCGCCGCGCCTCGAGATGCGTGGCGGTGCAGAACCAGTTGTCCGGGCGCCGCAGGCCGGCAAGCGCGGCCTCGGTGGCCCGCATCATACGCCTCGCGATACCGCCATGCGTCTGCTCGTGCTTGCGAACGCCGATCATGAAACGGTCCCAACGTTCGCGCAGGACAGGGCTTGCCGACGAGAGCCGCGGGAAAGTGTAGGTCAGGTTCAGCGTCCCGTTGGCCTGCCGCAGATGGCAGGCACCATCCTTCCGGACAATATCGAGATCCCAATGCACGGCGTAACCGGTTTCGGCGATGGCACGCGCCATATAGCCGTGCTTGGGTCCCAGCCGGTCCATTGCCTCGACAAGGGCGGCTCCGGTATTTCCAACGACATCATAGGTGCGGATGTGAACGGTGAGCTTTGTGCCCGCCGACGCGGCTGATGCGCAAAGCAGCATGAAGGCCATGGCGAGCATCGTGGGGCTGGTCAGGCGCATGTCCGCCTCCTTTGTCGGAGCCGAGCAGACCACACTCGGCGGAAGGCTTCAACGGGCTTGATCGAGGCAGGCGGTCGCCGGCGACAGACAAGTCCGCCGCCGCTCGCATGTTCTTCGTGACGGCTTGGCCGGGCACGCTCACATGTTCTGATAGACCGGGCCTTCGCCACCTTGCGGCGGCACCCAGTCGATATTCTGGTTCGGATCCTTGATGTCGCAGGTCTTGCAGTGGACGCAGTTCTGCGCGTTGATGACGAAGCGCACGTCCTTGGCCGCCGGATCGGCAGCGGCATTGCCGTCCTTGTCGACCCATTCGTAGACGCCTGCAGGGCAGTAGCGCGTCGAAGGTCCGGCAAAGACGTCATGCTCGGAACGCTTCTGCAGCTCCATGTCCGCCACCAGCAGATGCACCGGCTCGTTTTCCTCGTGGTTGGTGTTGGACAGGAACACCGAGGACAAGCGGTCGAAGGTCAGCACGCCATCGGCCTTGGGATAGTCTATTTTCTTGTGCTTCGCGGCGGGCTCTAGCGTGGCGTAGTCGGCCTTGCCATGCTTCAGCGTGCCGAAGGGCGAGAAGCCGAACAAAGTGTTCAGCCACATGTCCAGGCCGCCGATGGCGACGCCGGCGATGGTGCCGAAGCGCGACCACAGCGGCTTGACGTTGCGCACCTTCTTCAGATCCTTGCCGATGTCTGTCGCCCGCCACGCGGCTTCGTAAGCGGAGAGCTCGTCATTGGCGCGGCCGGCGGCGATTGCCTCGGCGACATGCTCGGCCGCCAGCATTCCCGACAACACGGCATTGTGCGAGCCCTTGATGCGCGGGACGTTTACGAGGCCGGCGGCGCAGCCCATCAACGCGCCACCCGGGAAGCACAGTTTCGGCACCGACTGCCAGCCGCCTTCGGTAATCGCGCGCGCGCCATAGCCCAACCGCCTGGCGCCCTCGAAAGTACCGCTGATCGCCGGGTGGGTCTTGAAGCGCTGGAACTCCTCGAACGGCGACAGCCAGGGGTTCTTGTAATTGAGGTGGACGACGAAGCCCACCGCCACCTGATTGTCGTCCAGATGATAGAGGAAAGAGCCGCCGCCGGTCTTGAGATCGAGCGGCCAGCCGAAGGAGTGCTGGACGAGACCCGGCCTGTGCTTCTCCGGCTTGACCTGCCACAGTTCCTTGAGGCCGATGCCGTATTTGCCCGGCTCGCGGCCCTCGGAAAGCCTGAACCTGGCGATCAACTGCTTGGCGAGCGAGCCGCGCGCGCCCTCTCCGATCAGCACATATTTGCCCATCAGCGCCATGCCCGGCGCGAAACCCGGGCCGTGTGTGCCATCCTTTTCGACGCCCATGTCGCCGGTGACAACACCGGTGACGGCGCCTTCCTCGTTATAGAGCAGGCCGGCCGCGGCGAACCCCGGATAGATTTCCACGCCGAGCGCCTCGGCCTTGGCGGCCAGCCAGCGGCAGACATTGCCAAGCGAGACGATGTAGTTGCCGTGATTGTTCATCAGAGGCGGCATCATCATGTTGGGCAGGCGGAAAGAGCCGGCGGGGCCAAGCACCAGGAAATGGTCCGCCGTGACCGGCGTTTTGAATGGATGGTCTTGTTCGTCGCGCCAGCCCGGCAGCAACCGGTCGATGCCGATTGGATCGACGACGGCTCCTGACAAGATGTGGGCGCCAACCTCACCGCCCTTTTCCAGCACGACCACGGAAAGCTCGGGATTGACTTGCTTCAGGCGGATGGCGGCGGCGAGGCCGGCCGGGCCCGCACCGACGATCACCACGTCGAATTCCATGCTTTCGCGTTCGATATCGCTCATCAACCCCTCCGCACTGGCTTGTCGCTATTGCGCGTATCTTGCTGGCTCATGCGCTGCATAGCGCATCAAGTCGCGACAGGAAACCGGCGCGTCTGTGACAACGCGGATTTGGCCAAAAAGTCGCGCATCGTGCCGAAGGACACCCGTTTTGCGCCGGCCTGCCCGCAACGCGTACGTTTTTAATTGTTCGACGGCTTGCTTATCGGCCATACTTCGCACCATGCGCATTCCTGGGCCAGGCGGCTTCTCATCAACGCGCTTCCCATCGACGCCCGGCAGGGCCTGCCGGGCGTTCCTTTCGGCCCTCCCCCTGCTGGCGCCGGTCCATGCCTTTGCAGACGAGGTGAAGGTCTGGGCCACCGGTGCCTACTCCTTCTCCGACGAGCTTGGCGGGTTCGAAATCACCGGCGCTTCCGGCACCGGCACCAAGGACGATCCGCTCGTCATCACCGAAGAGCTGAATTCAGCGACGCCGGTGACGTTGACCATCCGTGCAACCAAGCCGATCCAGGCGTTCGGCAAGGCGGGCGAGTTCGCCAACGGCATCATGTATTTGCGCTTGGACGTGCTCAACAACAGCGGCCAGGCCTGGATCGAATTCCAGTTCGAGCTTCAGGAGGTCCTGAATCAGCCGAGCGTCTTCGGCGACGGGCTTTCGTTCGACCAGCGCAACAAGACGCCTGACAATATCTGGTCGAGCAATTTTGCCGATTTCGACCGCGATTTTGAACCGTATGACCGTCTGCTGTTCAAGAACGGCAAGGTCGACCCGCTAAAGACCGCCAGGTTCGAATTCCTGATCACCGACTATACGCCGCGCTGGACCTTTTATCTGGTGCAGGACCCGCGCATACCGACGGGTTAGGTTGCGGTGAGCGTATGACGCTGCCACAGACAGGCCGTCATTGCCCGGTTGTGCCAATGTCCCCAATCACCAACTTGCAATATGCGACCAGTCGAACGATGGTGGCGCCATGACTGCCGCTTCCCCAAACAGCCGACCTGATATCGCCGAGCTGCTCGCCTTCTATGCCAGCGCGGGCGTCGACGAGGCGTTGGAGGACGCGCCGGTGAACCGCTTCGCGGAAGCCGCGCCCAAGCCGGCGGAGCGGATGCCGGCTGCCGCGCCGAGCGATAGCAGAGCACCGGAGCGGCCCGCCCAACCGCGTCTCGATGCGAGCGCCGTGCCTAACGCTCCGCCGGCGCGCCCGCCCATTTCGGCGGTACCCGACGAGGCGCAGGCGGCGCTGGCGCGTGAATTGGCCTCGGCTGCCTCGACGCTGGACGAGCTTCGCCAGCACATGTCGACTTTTGACGGCTGCAACCTGAAGTTCACCGCCAAGAACCTGGTCTTTGCCGACGGCAACCCGGATGCATCGGTGATGCTGGTCGGCGAGGCGCCCGGCCGTGACGAGGATATAGAAGGCCTGCCCTTCGTCGGCCGCTCCGGCCGGCTGCTAGACCGCATGTTGGCCGCGATCGGGCTAGACCGGACATCCGTCTACATCGCCAATGTCATCCCCTGGCGGCCGCCGGGAAACCGCACGCCGACGCCGCACGAAACCGAGATCTGCCGGCCGTTCATCGAAAGGCAGATCGAACTGGTCAAGCCGAAGGTGCTGGTCAATCTCGGCGGGCCCTCGGCCAAAACCCTTCTGAATACGAGCGAAGGCATCTTGCGGCTGCGCGGCAACTGGCGCGCCCACACGACAGCGTCCGGCGTCGTTATTCCGGCGATGCCGACGCTGCACCCGGCCTATCTACTGAGGACGCCGACGCACAAGAAGCTGGCTTGGCGGGATTTTCTCGAGGTGAAGGCGAAGCTAAGAGCGCTCACCTCTCCATGACCTCGCGGGTAATTGAAATGCGCCTGCCGTCGCCCTAACCATGCCCTCATGATATCTCCTCAAACCTCCGCCGGCAGCCTCATCCGTGAATGGCGCACGCGACGCCGGATGAGCCAGCTCGACCTCGCCACGGAAGCCGATATCTCGCAGCGGCATCTGAGCTTCGTCGAGAGCGGGCGGGCCGCGCCGTCGCGCGACATGGTGCTACACCTGGCCGAGCAGCTTTCGATCCCGCTTCGCCAGCGCAACCAGCTCTTGCTGGCGGCGGGCTTTGCGCCGAGCTTCAGCGAAAGGCCGCTGACCGACATTTCGCTGGCACCGGCCATGGCGGCGGTCGAGACGGTGCTTCGAGGGCACGAGCCGTTCCCGGCGCTCGCGGTGGACCGGCACTGGAACCTCGTTTCGGCAAACGCTGCCATTGGGCCGTTCCTGGCCGACGTTTCCGAGCCCTCGCTGCTCAAGCCGCCAGTCAACGTGCTGCGGCTCAGCCTGCACCCTGGAGGTGTCGCGCCGCGCATCGTCAATCTCGCGGAGTGGCGGGCGCACCTGCTGGAACGCCTGAAGCACCAGAACGACGCGTCAGGCGATCCGGTGCTGATCGAACTGGAGCGTGAGTTGCGCGGTTATCCCTCCGGCCTGAAGAGTGGGCGGCCGGCGCGGGTCGAGCCGAGCGGCATCGTGCATCCGCTGCGGCTTGCCCATGGGGATCAGGTGCTGTCGTTCATCAGCACCATCACCGTGTTCGGCACGCCGCTGGACGTGACGCTGTCGGAGCTGGCGATCGAGTCCTTCTTTCCGGCCGACGAGCAGACGCGGACGGCGCTGGTAAGATTGGCGAAAGAGCGGGCCTAACGGTGCTGATCACCCCTGCGGCGGGGCGGCCTTGCGCGTGCGGGTGCGTTCCAGGCCGAGTTGACGTTCGCGCCAGATGATGAAGATGCCGGCGGCAACGACGATCAGACCGCCGGTCAGCGTGTTCAGCGTGGCGACATCGCCGAAGACGAGATAGCCGACCAAGACGCCGAGGATCATCGAGGTGTATTCGAACGGCGCCACCACCGATGCCTCGGCATGGCGGTAAGCCGAGGTCATCAGGATCTGGCCAAGGCCGCCGCAGAAGCCGGCGGCGACAAGAAGGACCGCCTGCCCCGGCGTCAGCGCCTGCCACCCAAACGGCAGCGACAGCAGCGCCATGACGCTCGCGGTGACCGAAAACCAAAGCACGATCGTGGCGGTGCGCTCGCTTTGCACGAGATTGCGCACGAGCAGCATGGCGACGGCCGAAATCGCCGCCGCTATCAATGCGGCGATGACGCCGAGCACCTCCTGGTCGTCGAGCGCCTCGCCGGAACTCAGGAGCGTCAGCTCCGGCCAGGAGATGATCAGCACACCGACGAGGCCGACGGCGACCGCGCTCCAGCGATAGACACGAATGGCTTCGCCGAGGAAAATCGAGCTGAACACCACCACCAACAGTGGCTGGGCGTAATTCAGCGTGATTGCTTCCGGCAGCGGCAACCGCGTCAGCGCGAAGAAGCCGAGCCCCATGGCGCAGACGCCGACGACGCCGCGCGCGATGTGGTTGAACGGACGGCTTGTACTGAAAGCCGTGCCGAGATTTCCCTTGAAAGCCAGAAAGGCAATGATCGGAAAGATAGCGAAGAAGGAGCGGAAGAAGACGATCTGTCCCGCCGGCACAGTGCCCGCCGCCTTGATGCAGGTCGACATGCCGACGAAGACCGCCACCGAGACGATCTTCAGCATAATGCCAGTGAGCGTGTTGTGCCCTACGGTATTGTCACTGTTGTCGCGGCCTGCTGTCACGCTCCCGCCGCTTCCCGCGTGGTTGCCCAGGTGCGCGCCGGCGTTGCCGGGCTCTCGATATGCCTGACGTCGTAGACGGCGGCCATGACTGCCTCGCGATGCTGGAAAGGAGGGTCTGAATAGACCTTGTCGCAGTTTTGTCGAGGCGCCGGTTCGTGTAAAGAGCGCGGACTTCAAATTTTTGGACGGGCAGGACAGGCCCGGAAAGACAGGAACCACGGAATGCGCACCGACACTGGCCAGGTCTTCAAACTCGAAGACTATCGCCCCAGCGACTATCTCATTCCGGAAACGAACCTTGAATTCCGTCTTTCGCCAGGCGCGACGATCGTCACGGCAATTTTGACCGTCGAGCGCCGGGATGGCGTCGCGGCCTCTACGCCGCTTGTGCTGGATGGCGACGGGCTGACGCTCAGGCGCGTCGAGATCGACGGCAGGAAAGCCAAGCCGACGGATTTTGCCGTGACGCCCGACCGACTGACCATCCTCAGGCCCCCGGCGGCGCGTCGCTTTCGGCTGTCGATCGAGACCGAGCTGGCGCCGTCGGGCAATGAAGCGCTGATGGGCCTCTACCGCTCAAGCAACGTCTATTGCACGCAATGCGAAGCAGAGGGCTTCCGCCGCATCACCTATTTCCTCGACCGCCCCGACATCCTTTCCGTCTACACCGTGCGGATCGAAGCCCGCCGCGACGAGGCGCCGCTGCTTCTGTCCAACGGAAACCGGGTCGACAAGGGCGATCTCGGCGATGGCTGGCACTATGCCATTTGGCACGATCCCTTCCCCAAGCCATCGTATCTGTTCGCGCTGGTCGCCGGCAATCTCGGCCGGGTCGCCGACAGTTTCGTCACCATGTCCGGCCGCACGGTCGAGCTCGGCATCTATGTCGAGCCCGGCAAGGAGAAGCTCGCCGGCTACGCCATGGATGCCTTGAAGCGATCGATGCAATGGGACGAGGAGGCATTCGGCCGCGAATACGACCTCGATGTCTTCAACATCGTCGCCGTGTCCGACTTCAACATGGGGGCGATGGAGAACAAAGGCCTCAACGTCTTCAACGACAAATATGTGCTGGCCGACCGGGAGACCGCGACGGACGCCGATTTCGCCAATATCGAGGCGATCATCGCGCATGAGTATTTCCACAATTGGACAGGCAACAGAATCACTTGCCGCGACTGGTTCCAGCTTTGCCTGAAGGAAGGGCTGACCGTTTATCGCGACCACGAATTCTCCGCCGACCAACGTTCGCGTGCGGTCAAGCGCATCGCCGAGGTACGCACGCTGCGCGCGCATCAATTCCCCGAGGACCAGGGGCCGCTGGCGCATCCGGTCAGGCCGCGCCGCTATCGCGAGATCAATAATTTCTACACGGCGACCGTCTACGAAAAAGGCTCGGAGGTGGTGCGCATGATCCGTACCATCCTCGGGCCTGATAGCTTTCGCGCCGGCATGGACCTCTATTTCGAGCGGCACGACGGCACGGCGGCGACGATCGAGGATTTCCTGACAGTGTTCGAGGAGGTGTCCGGCCGCGACTTGTCGCAATTCGCGCTCTGGTACCATCAGGCCGGCACCCCTAACCTGGCGGTGAGCTCGACCTATAACCGGGCGGAGCGGGAATTCACTCTGGAAATCGAGCAATCGGTGCCGCCGACCCCGTCGGAAAGCCGCAAACGACTGATGCACATACCGCTCGCCTTCGGTCTGATTGGCGCCGGCGGCGAGCCGGTCGCCTATGACGCGGTCGACGGCGCCAGCGTCGAGGACGGCATCATCCACATCCGCAAGCGCCGGCATGTGGTGCGCTTCTCAGGCGTCGCCGAGCGTCCGGCGGTTTCGCTGAACCGTGGCTTCTCGGCGCCGATAACGCTTGCCGTCGAGCAGAAGACCGATGACCAATTCTTCCTTGCCGGCCACGACAGCGACAGCTTCTCGCGCTGGCAGACCTTCAACACGCTGCTTACGGATGCATTGATCTTGGCCTTCCGCCAGATTCTCGACGGCGCCGAGCCTGGCTTCACCGCGCGGCTGACCGAGCTTGCCGGCAGGATCGCGAGCGACGAGACGCTGGAGCCGGCCTACCGGGCGCTGGCGCTTTCGCTTCCGGGCGAGACCGACATAGCGCGCGACATCGGCAAAAACATCGAACCCAACGCCATCTTCGCTGCGCGCGAGGCGCTGGCGCTGGCAATCGCCAGGGCTAACCGCGACGCGTTCGCCGGCCTCTACGAGCGGCTTGCCGACGCCGGCCCGTTCAGCCCGGACGCAGCTTCCGCCGGACGGCGGGCGCTGCGCAACGTCATGCTCGATTATCTCTCGCTGCTGTCAGATGGCGCCGGGCTTGCGGCGGAGCACTTCCGGTCGGCCACCAATATGACTGACCGCGCCGCGGCACTGACCGTGCTCGCGCACCGCCACCATGGTTCGCCGGAGGCAAACAAGGCACTGGCGGCTTTCGAAGATACATATGCGTCCGACCCGCTTGTGATGGACAAATGGTTCCAGATTCAGGCCAGCGTACCCGGTCCGCAGGCGGTGGAGACGGTTCGCGCCCTGACCACGCATCCGGCCTTCTCGATGGCCAATCCGAACCGGGTGCGCTCGTTAATCGGCACATTCTCCAGTGCCAACCAGACCGGATTCCACCGCGCCGACGGCGAAGGCTACCGATTCTTCACGCAGACCGTGCTCGAGGTCGAAAAACGCAATCCGCAGGTGGCGGCAAGATTGGCAACGGCGCTCCGGTCGTGGCGTTCGCTCGAACCTGGCAGGCAGGCCAAGGCCAGGGAAGCGCTGCTTTCGATCGCCAATGCCGAAAACCTGTCGGCGGATTTAAGCGATATCGTCGAGCGTACGCTGGCGTGAGCCAGACCCAAGCGACCACCATGGTGGTCGGCGGCAATGCCAAGGCAACGCCACCGGCCCGTCAGGCTGTGCTTCTGCTGCTCGAACGGATTCCCGCCTCCCTACGCGGGTATCAACATGGCGATGCGATGCACGCCGACCTCGGCGCTCGTATTCGTCGCCTCGTCGGTCTTGCCCTTGGCGCAAGTGTATATGTCGCCTTCCTTGAGCTTGAACTCCTTGTCGGCCTTCTTGATCGTGAATTCGCCCGCAGTGATGGTGCATACCATGTCGTTGTCCATCACCATCGCCGGCGCATGTGTGCCGGGCTGAAACACGACATCGACGATTGAGATGCTTTTGTAGGCAGGAATGTCTGAGTTTCCCGTGCCTACCTCCACCACTCTGATGCCGGGCGCAATCTCCTTGCCCTCCTTCGGGCCGTATGTCCTCGTTTTTACCGACGCCGCCAGGGCGAACAAAGGCGTTACCGCTGCCGCTGACACGCCGAGAGCAATTGCAGATCTGCGATTCATGCTTTCCTCCCAATGTGCAATCCCGCACGGAACATGCGTGATTTCTAATATTATGCCCTTTCCACGGTAATCGCCATCGCATGCCTCTGCTCGGTTGGCGGAAAAGCCGCTATTTTAGTCGATTTTTAATCTTTTTTCGCCGGACCACTGGACAAGGCGAATCACCTTTGATTCTTTAATGGCGATTCGGAAGTGCGGCGTTTGCCGGATCATCAAGCATAGGCAAATCGGGGAGTGCCATTTATGGCGAAGGCGGACGCGTGGGGCGCGCCCGGAGGGATAGCTTTTGCGCGTCGCGAGACGCCGCGAGGCGACGGCCTTGCCGGGAATACGCGGCTCATCGCCGAACCGGCCTACAAGCGGCTTCTGGCGGCGGAGCCATTGCTGCGCCGATCGATACCGGCTCTCATCGTCATCTTCCTGATCGCGATCGCGGCGCTGCGCGTCCTGTCGCTGATGAACGAACGCGACGATATCGAGCGCAACGCCAAGGCGATCCTGATGCTGGCGTCCGGTCAACTGGCGAGTTCGCTGGCCACCACGTCCGACACCGCGCCGGGCGCCATCCAGGACCTGTTGGAAACGACCAGCCGCCAGGGCGCGATGAGCCGCGGCCACGTTCTTGTCATCACCGACAGCGCCTTCAAGATCACCGCGGTGACGCCGCGCTCGATGTCCTGGCAAGGCCGTTCGCTGGATAGCCTCGCCCAGGGCGGCCAGCCTCTGTTCATGTTCGGCGACCGCGCCGGAGTGATGGAGGTCGATATTGGCGGGCAGGACTGGTATGCAGCGGTCAGCCTGACGAACGGTCGCAAAGGCGCGGCAGCGGCGCTGGTGCCGCAGGACGCGGTTTTCGACGCCTGGCGCAAGACAGTCTCGCTGAATGTGACGCTGTTCGTACTGACGGCCGGCGTGCTGATCATCATCCTCTATGCCTATTTCGGCCAGGCGGCGCGCGCGCAGGCGGCCGACCGCATCTATCTCGAAGCGCATCAACGCATCGACATGGCGCTGGTACGCGGCCGCTGCGGCTTGTGGGACTGGGACATGGTGCGCGGCAAGATGTATTGGTCGCGCTCGATGTACGACATGCTGGGCTACGAGCCATGCGACACGATGCTGTCCTTCGGCGAGGTCGACGAGATCATCCATCCCGATGATGGCGACTTGTTCCAGCTCGCCAACAAGATCGTCGCGCGCGAGATCGATCATATCGATCAGGTGTTCCGGATGCGGCATGCCGACGGGCAGTGGGTATGGATGCGCGCAAGGGCGCAGGTCATGGATCCGGAAGCACCCGAAATCCAGTTGATCGGCATCGCCGTCGACGTCACCGAGCAGCGTCACCTGGCGCTTCGTTCCGAGGCAGCCGATTTGCGCCTGAGGACGGCGATCGAGAACATCAACGAGTCCTTCGTGCTGTGGGATGCCGCCGAGCGGCTGATCATGTGCAATTCCAAATACCAGAAGGACAATGGCCTTTCGGACCGTGACGTGATGCCAGGCGCCGTGCGCGCCACGCTGGAAGAGCGCATGCTCGCTTTCGCTTCCGATCGGCGGCTTGCCAACAGCAATGGACCGCAGGGCGGCGCGACGTTCGAACGGCAGCTGGCCGACGGCCGCTGGTTGCAGGTCAACGAACTCAGAACCCGCGACGGCGGCATTGTCTCGGTCGGATCCGACATCACCCAGATCAAGCTGCATCAAGAAAAGCTGGTCGACAGCGAGCGCCGGCTGATGGCGACCATACACGATCTCAGCCTCGCCCGCCGGGCCGAAGAGGAGCGCGCGCGCGAACTGGTCGAGCTCAACCGCAAATACATGAAGGAAACCGAGCGCGCCGAAGCGGCGAACCGGGCCAAGTCCGAATTCCTGGCCAACATGTCGCATGAACTGCGCACGCCCTTGAACGCGATCATCGGCTTCTCCGAGCTGATGGAACAGGGGCTGTTCGGCCCGCTGGGATCGGAGCGCTACGAGGAATACGCCACCGACATCAACAGCAGTGGCAAATATCTCCTGGGCGTCATCAACGACATTCTCGACATGTCGAAAATCGAGGCCGGCCAATTCTCGCTCGACCGCGAAGAGATCGATCTCGGCCCGCTGATCAGCGAGACGGTCAGGGTCGTCTCGCTGCAGGCCGCACAGAAGGCGATCACCGTGGAGACCCGCATCGCCGACGCGCTGACGCTGTTTGCCGACCGCCGAGCGATCAAGCAGATCGTCATAAACCTTTTGTCCAACGCAGTGAAATTCACCGGCCAAGGCGGCCACATATCGGTCAGGGCCCGCAATACCTCAGGGGCGCTGGTGCTGACTATCGAGGATAATGGCTGCGGCATCCCGAAGGAGGCGCTCGGCAAGCTCGGACGGCCTTTCGAACAGGTGCAGAACCAGTTCTCCAAGAGCCATGCCGGGTCCGGCCTCGGCCTCGCCATCTCGCGCTCTCTGGCCGAACTGCAAGGCGGTGCCCTGAAAATCCGCTCAACCGAAGGTGTCGGCACGATCGTGTCGGTGCGCATTCCGGTGAAGAAGGCGACGCCCGTGGTCAAGGTCGCGGCTTGAGCAACGGGCTCCGGCGATGTCGCCGAAGCCCGTGCCGGAAGGCGTTATTGCATGCTGTCATCGTCGCCTTCGTCATCCCGCTGAGGGTGCAGGCCAAAGCGGCCGCCCTTTGGCAGTTCGCCCTTCTTGATCTTTCCGTCGTTGTTCTTGTCGAGCAGGGCAAAGAGCTTCTTGTCGCGACCGGCGATGTCGTCCGTCGTCAGCGTACCGTCGCCCTTGGTGTCGTAACGCGCGATGATGCGCTTGGCCATGCGCTCGTAGCGGGCCTTTTCCAGTGCGGCGGCGAGCTGCTCCACCGTGAGCTTGCCACCATTGTCGGCAACCAGCTTCTTCAACCGCGAATCCATGACGCTTGAGAACTGGTCGAAGCTGATAGTGCCGTCATTATCCTTGATCGCCTTGTTGAGGCGCATCATCGTGCGCTCACGCATGTTTGCGCTGTCGATGTTCTCGGCATAGGCCGCAGTGCCGACGGCTCCTGCCAACGCGATGAAGGCGAATGCGAGCTTGGTTGTCTTTCTCATGGTCTTCTCCTGTTGCATCGTCACCCCCGATGCGATCCGCACGGCCATTGATCACGGCCGCCCGGCACGAAGCAGAAGGTCGAAATCCTTCCTGACCTTCCGCGACGTCTCCTTGAGATGTGCTTCCAGCACACCGAAATCCGGCAAGTCGGTGACCGCCAGAAGCAGATCCGAAAGTCCCGGCGGCACATCGTGCCGCTCGAACTGGCCGGTGAGGCAAAGCCTGATCATCTGGGTCAGCGCCAGATAGAGGCGGTAGGCCTCGCCAAGCTCGTCCCTGACATCGGCGGCTGCGAATTGTGGCGCAAGGCGCGACAATACCTCCGCGGTTGCCGTGACCCTGCGGCCGGACTCGACATTGCCCGTGACGACGGCCACCTGGGCGATGAATTCGAGATCGATCAGGCCGCCGGCAATGAGTTTGATGTCCCAGAGGTCGCGCGGCGGCTTTTCCTTTTCGATCATGGCGCGCATGTCGGACGCTTCCGCTTTCACCTTTGCTGCGTCGCGCGATTGCCCGAGCACCGCCGCAACGTCGGCTTCGACCTCGGCACAGAGCCTGGCATCTCCGGCAATGGCGCGCGCCCGCGACAGCGCCATGTGCTCCCAGGTCCAGGCCTCCTGGCGCTGGTATTTCTTGAAGGCGTCGACGTGGGTGGCCACCGGCCCCTTGTTGCCGGACGGCCGCAGCCGCAGGTCGAGTTCATAGAGCACGCCTTCCGCGGTCGGCGCGGAAACGGCCGAGATGAGGCGCTGCGTCATCCTGGTGTAGTAATGCGAGGGCGCCAGCGGTTTTTCACCGTCGGATTCCTCGGCGTCCGCATCGTGATCGTAGAGCAGGATGAGGTCGACATCCGACCCCGCCGTCAATTCACGGCTGCCGAGCTTGCCCATGCCGAGCAGCGAAACCACGCCACCGGCGATTGTGCCATGGCGCGCCTCGAATTCGGCCATAACAGCGCGCAACGCGGCCTCGATGGTGAGGTCGGCCAGGTCAGAAAAGGCGCGGCCTGCGCGGGCCGGATCGATCGAGCCGGCGAGCAGCCGCACGCCGATCAGGAATTTCTGCTCGGAGGCAAAGATGCGCAAACGATCGAGAACGTCCTCATAGGCGCGGTCGCCTTCGAGGAAAGCGGTAAGCCGTGCCGATAGATAGCCACGATCCGGCAATTCGGTGAGAAGAGCGGGATCGAGCAGGCCATCGAACACATGTGGCCGGCGCGTGATGATCGCGGCCAGTCGTGGCGCGGCGCCCATGATCGTCGCCATAAGCTTCAGCAGCGCCGGATTGGACTGGAGCAGCGAGAAGAGCTGGATGCCTGCAGGCAGGCCGGCGAGGAACTCGTCGAAACGGATCAACGCCTCATCGGCCCGACGCGTCTGGCCGAAAGCCTTGAGCAGCGCCGGCGTCAGTTCCGTCAGCCGTTCGCGCGCCTCAGCCGACTGGGTGACGCGGTAGCGACCGAAATGCCAGCCACGGATCACGCGGCAGATGTCGCTCGTTCGCTGGAAGCCGAGACCGTGCAACGTCTGCAGCGTATCGGGGTCGTCGACGTCGCCGGTG
Organism: Mesorhizobium sp. B2-3-7; assembly: GCF_006442695.1. Classification (NCBI taxonomy): domain Bacteria; kingdom Pseudomonadati; phylum Pseudomonadota; class Alphaproteobacteria; order Hyphomicrobiales; family Phyllobacteriaceae; genus Mesorhizobium; species Mesorhizobium sp. B2-3-7. The sequence goes on from NZ_VFVV01000012.1 coordinate 154,386, forward strand.
AAGACCAGATTGCCGATGCCTGCCGAAAGCTCCGGCGCGGTTTCGAACAGCGCCGCGTAGTGACGTTCGACCTGCTGCAGCGAGGCGCGGAAGCCCAGGGAAAAAGCAGCCGCATCGGCAAAGCCCAGCATGCGCGCGATTCGCTCCAGCTCTTCATCATCCTCCGGCAGGGTGTGCGTCTGCTCGTCGGCCACCATCTGGATGGCATGCTCGACCCTGCGCAGGAACCAATATTGCCGGGCCAGTGCGTCGCGTGCCTCGGCGGTGATCCAGCCGCGCGCGGCCAGTTGGCCGAGCATCGGCACGGTCTCGCGGCCTCGCAGTTCCGGGAAGCGGCCGCCGGCGATGAGCTGCTGCGTCTGGACGAAGAACTCGATCTCGCGGATGCCGCCGCGCCCGAGCTTGACGTTGTGGCCCTTGACCGCGATTTCGCCATGCCCCTTGTGGGCGTGGATCTGGCGTTTGATCGAGTGGACGTCGGCGATCGCGGCATAGTCCATGTATTTGCGCCAGATGTAAGGTTGGAGCTCCTTGAGGAAAGCGGTGCCGGCGTCCAGATCGCCGGCCACAGGACGCGCCTTGATCATGGCAGCGCGCTCCCAGTTCTGGCCGCGCGCCTCGTAGTAGCGCAGCGCCGCCTCGACCGGGATCGCCAGCGGGGTCGAACCGGGATCGGGACGCAGCCTGAGGTCGGTGCGGAAGACATAACCATGTTCGGTGCGGTCCTGCAGGATGCGCACCAGACGGCGCGTCAGCCGCGAAAACAGCTCCGTCGCATCGAGCGGATCGACGACGGCCGACGCTTCCGGGTCGAAGAAGACCACGAGGTCGATATCGGAGGAAAAATTGAGCTCATGCGCGCCAAGCTTGCCCATGCCGAGCAGGATCCAGCCCGACCGGTTCGAGGGATTGGCGGGATCCGGCAACTTCAGCTTGCCCTGGCCATGCGCGTCGCGCAGCAGAAAATCGACGGCGGCGCGCGTGCACGCATCGGCAAGGTCGCTCAACCGCCGCACCGTAAGCGAGGTCTCGGCCTCGGCGGCCAGATCGGCCAGCGCGATCAGGAAATGCGCATCGGCCTTCCATTGCCGCAGTTCCATCATCAATCTGGATTCGGAGATCGTCTCGGAGAACGATGCCCGGTCGATCGCCACGATGATCGCCTTCAGCCGGGCCTCGACCGGCTGGTCGAAAAGCCCATCCAATATCTGCGGCCGGCGACGCGCCATGTCACGCAGGAACGGCGACAGGTCGAAGACAGCGGCCAGGAAGTCCTGCGCCTCACCCGTTCCAGCCAGGAATTTCGCCAGCCGTGTCAATCCTTCTTCGCGTGCCAAGGTGGCGATCTCGGCCAGCTCCTGCCGGGCCCGGCTGTCGTCCAGAGGAGCAAGCCTTGCCGCGGGCTTCAACAGCCAGTCCTTCGCCGTCCGCTTTGCAGCCGCCGCCATCAATGATCCTCCCGCGCGGGAAAACTCATGACCACGGATAATCCGGGATTACCAGGCAACAGATCAAGCCGGCCATAGTGGAATGTCATGACCGCCTTTGCGAGGCTGAGGCCAAGCCCGGAACCTGGCTGGGAACGGCTCTTCTCGAGCCGCACGAACCGTTCGGTCGCCCGGGCGCGATCGGCATCGTCCGGAATGCCCTGGCCATTGTCGGCGACGACAAGCCTGATTTCGCCATGCGTGCGTTCGAGCGTCACGCGGACAGTCGGCTTGGAGGTGGAATCGGTCGAGTACTTGATCGCATTGTCGACGATGTTAGACAGCGCCTGGCCGATCAGCTCGCGGTTGCCGTCGACAAGGAATGCGCCATTGACCGCGGCTTCGAGCGAAACGCCAGCCTCTTCCGCCACCGGCTCGTAGAGTTCGACGACATCGCGCACGGCTGCGGCCAGATCGACGCGACTGGTGCTTTCGGAGGAATAACCCGCCTCCAGCCGGGAGATCATCAGGATGGCGTTGAAGGTCTTAATGAGCTGGTCGGACTCGGCGATGGTGCCTTCCAGCGCCTGGCGGTAGTTCGACGTCTTGTGCTTGCCCGAAAGCGTCGCCTCGGCGCGGTTGCGCAGCCGGGTCAGCGGCGTCTTCAGATCATGCGCGATGTTGTCGGAAACCTGCTTCAGCCCCTCGTTGAGCATGGCGATCCTGGCCAGCATGGCATTGAGGTTCTCGGAAAGCCGGTCGAATTCGTCACCGGCGCCGGTCACCGGCAGCCGGCCCGAAAGATCGCCGCCCATGATGCGGCGGCTGGCTTCCGAAACGCCATCGATGCGCTTCAGCGCGGCGCGGCCGACGAAAAACCAGATCAACAGCCCGCCCAGCCCCATCATGCCGAGCGCCAGCATCAGGGAGCGGCGGATGACGGCGCGGAACCGCTCAGGTTCGCCCAGATCGCGGCCGACCAGCATGATCATCTGGTTCGGCAGGCGCAGCACCAGGGCGATCGCATTGTGGCCCTTCTCGCCTTCGGATCGGACCGCCGTATCGCCGGCTTGGGGCGTGGTCTGATCGGAAGGTGTGCTGCGCTGCCGGTCGAGCTCGCCTTCGCCGAAACGACGGTAGGAGAACGGCTCGGTCGTCCAGCCTTCGGTTTCGATCACCCCCGGCTCCAGGCTCTGGACATTGCCGGTCAGGATCTGGCCGTTGGCGTCGGCGATCAAATAGAGATTGGCGCCGGGCTGGCGCGAGCGCTGCTCCACCACGCGCACCAGGACAGGCAGGCCGCCGCGCTGGTAGGCGCGGGCAAGGCCGAGCACTTCGTCGTTGATGGTCTCCTGCGTCTGCGCGGTCAGCATGCGCGCTGAAAGCGAGGTCATGTAGAGGACAAGCAGTACGGCGCAGAGCGCGAAGAGCAGGAGATAGAGCGCCGAGAGCCGCGCAGCCGTCGTCTTCATGATGGCAGGCACGGAAAGGGCCATGCCGTCGCCTAACCGGCCCTAAGCATGTAACCGGCGCCGCGAATCGTATGCAGGATGGGCTTGTCGAAGCCTTTTTCGATCTTGCCGCGCAGTCGCGAGACATGGACGTCGATGACGTTGGTCTGCGGATCGAAATGATAATCCCAGACATTTTCGAGCAGCATGGTGCGCGTCACCACCTGACCGGCATGGCGCATCAGATATTCAAGCAGGCGGAACTCGCGTGGCTGCAGCGTGATCTCGCGTCCGGCGCGCCTGACCGAATGCGAAAGCCGGTCAAGTTCGAGATCGCCGACGCGGTAGACGGTTTCGGCTTCCTTGGCGCTGGCCCGGCGGTTCAGCACCTCGACGCGGGCGAGCAGCTCGGAAAAGGCATAGGGCTTGGTCAGATAATCGTCGCCGCCGGCGCGTAGGCCGGTGACCCGATCGTCGACCTCGCCCAGCGCCGACAGGATCAGCACCGGCGTGGCGTTCCCCCTGGAGCGCAGGCCGGCGATGACCGAAAGGCCGTCGCGGCGCGGCATCATCCGGTCGATGACCATCACGTCGTAGTCGCCGGCATCGGCGAGCGCGAAGCCGGTCTCGCCGTCACCCGCGACATGCGCGGTGTGCCCGGCCTCGGTAAAGGCTTTCTGCAGATAATCCGCAGCCTCGCGATCGTCTTCTATGACGAGAATCTTCATAGGACCGTTATACGCGATTTCGCTGGAAGATTGAGTAGCCGGCATCTGCATTTTAGCCTTCGCCAAAGCGCATCGCGATCAAGATGATCCAGGCCGCGCGCGATAAAGTCTTGGTTCTCTGGTGTTACTTTCCCAGCATGCTGCCGGCATGCCGTTGCCACCAAAGCGCTCCGCTTGTTCGCTCAGCCTGAGCGCATGGTCCGCGGGGTGAGTGCGGCAGCGGGCGATGGGAAGCCCGCTGCCGCCGGAGGGGAGCACGATGACTGACTAACGTGCTCGGCTCCATACTTCCCGTGCGGCGGCTCGGGGGTGTTTGAAACCGCCGCACTGGAAAAGTCGTTCTCAGCCCTTGGCGACGGGCAGCGCCACAAAGCGGTTGTTGTCGTCGCGGGTGATCTGCATCAGGACAGCCTTGCGCCCGGATTTCACCGCTTCGTCCATGGCCTTGGTGACGTCGTCGGTGCCGTTGACTTCCATCGAATTGACCGCGGTGATGATGTCGCCCGGCTGGATGCCACGGTCGGCGGCATCGCTGTCGGGATCGACATCGGTCACCACCAAACCCTTGCCGTTCTCGGATTTGGTGACGGTCAGACCGAGATCGGCGAGCGTATCGGCCTTAGCCGGAGCCGCAGGCTTGTCGTCGGCCGAGGCCTGCTTGTCGCTTGAAGGCAGCTTGCCGAGCTCCACCTTGACGCTCTGGCTCTTGCCGTCGCGCCAGACCGTGACGTCAACCGACTTGCCCGGCGAATAGGCGCCAATCAGGCGGGCGAGTTCCTTCGGCGAAGCAACATCCTTGCCGTCGACCTGGGTGATCACGTCACCGGCGGTGATGCCGCTCTTCTTGCCGGGGCCGTCGTCCTGTGCGCTGGATACCAGTGCGCCGTTGTTGGACTTCAGGCCGAGCGATTCGGCGATGTCTGATGTGACCGGCTGGATCTCGACGCCGAGCCAGCCGCGCTGCACGGCACCGCTCTTCATCAGATCCTCGACGACCTGCTTGGCGGTCGAGGCAGGAATGTCGAAGGCGATGCCGACGCTGCCGCCGGAAGGCGAGAAGATAGCGGTGTTGATGCCGACCACCTGACCGCTGAGGTTGAAGGTCGGGCCGCCAGAATTGCCGCGGTTGACCGAGGCGTCGATCTGGATGAAATCATCATAGGGACCGGCGCCGATGTCACGGCCCCGCGCCGAGACAATGCCGGCGGTGACGGTGCCGCCGAGACCGAAGGGGTTGCCGACGGCCACGACCCAATCGCCGACCCGAACCTTGGAGTCGTCGGCGAAGTCGACATAGGTAAATTTGCCGCCACCCTCGACCTTGAGCACCGCGAGGTCGGTGCGCGGGTCGGTACCGACCAGCTTGGCGTCGAGTTCCTTGCCGTCATTGGTCACCACGGTGAAGGCGGTGCCCTCTTCGACGACATGGTTGTTGGTGACGAGATAGCCATCCTCGGAGATGAAGAAGCCCGACCCTTGAGCCACCGGGCGCGGCTCGCCATTACCGCGGTCACGATGCCCGAACCGGCGGTGGCCATCGTCGTTCTGGCCGCCCTGATCGCCAAAGCCGCGGAATTCCTTGAAAAAGCGGCGCAGCTGCGGATTGTTGGGCAAATTGTCGAAACCGTCCTGGTCGTCGGAGCCGTCATCGGCGGTGGGCTGGACCTTGGCCTTAACCTTGACGCTGACAACGGCGGGCGAAACGCGCTCGACGACATCGGCGAAGCTGGGGACCTGCGGCGCCTCGACGCGCACGGCATCGGCCAGAACGGGGCTGGTTCCGCTGGTCAACGCGCCAACGCCGATCGCGCCGGCAACGGCGACGGAAGCGACGGCAGCCAGGAGACGCTTGCGGGTGCGGGAATATGAATTGGGGGCAATATTCATGGGGTCTCGTATCCTCTTTTCGAAGGGACGCGCCTTGTCGGCATCCTGTGGAAGAGAATTAGAGCGGCGTACATTACGACGCCATTTCCGACGCATGAAATTTTGGTAATGTTGGCGAACGATCGCCGCCTGCACTCAATCGCGGCGCAGGATCGCCTCCAGTGCCGCCCGCTCGTCGGCGGAGAGGGATTTTGTCGCCAGTGTCCGGCGCGATCTCGCGCTGAGCACGACGAACAGGCCACCGGCCAAAAGCAGGATCACCGGCGTGCCCCAAAGCAGAGCGTTGCGCAGGTCGAAGCGCGGCTTCAGCAGCACGAACTCGCCGTAGCGCGAAACCACATAGTCCATCACCTGCTTGTCGGTATCGCCAGCGACCAGGCGCTGGCGCACCAGAACGCGCAGGTCACGGGCAAGATCGGCATCGGATTCGTCGATCGACTGGTTCTGGCAGACCATGCAGCGCAGCCCTTCCGACAGCGCTCGCGCTCTCGCTTCCAGCGTCGGATCGGCAAGCATCTCGTCGGGCTTCACCGCCAGCGCCGTGCCGGCAAAGGACAGCGCCAGCACCATCACGAGCGACGCGATGGACAACTTCGCCTTCATGGCAGGCCCGCGGGGCTCATGGCGCCGGCCTGCTTGCGGCGGCGCGAGGGTGCGCCGACGCGCAGGCGCCTGTCCATCAGCGACATGGCCGCACCAACCATCATGACCAGGCCGCCGCCCCAGATCAGCGTCACCAGCGGTTTCCACCACAGGCGCACCACGACCGATCCGTCATTGCCCTCGTCGCCGAGCGAAATGTAAAGCTGCGAAAGGCCCATCGTCCTGATGCCTGATTCCGTCGTCGTCGTCTGGCGTACCGGATAGAAGCGCTTGGCCGAGCTGATTTCGCCAACCGGACTGCCGCCGACACCGATCAGTTGGAAGCGACCGCGATCCTCGCTGTAATTCGGTCCCTGCGCCGGATGGAGCCCGACGAAACGCAGAGTGTGGCCGGACAATTCGACGGTTTGCCCGGCATGCATCGACAGGATCTTCTCGGTGCCGAAGCAAAGCGTGCCGACGATGCCAAGCGTGGTCAGGCCAAGACCGAGGTGGGCAAGCGCTGTGCCGAAGACCGAGCGCGGCAGGCCGAGCAGGCGCCTGACCATGACCCTCGCAGCCACATTGCCGAACCCCGCCTTGACAGCGAGGTCGGTGAGAGCGCCGAGGATCAGCCAGACGGCAAGACCCACGCCAAGGGCTGCGAATACCGAAGCGCCGTTGATGAACAGGGCGGTGACCAGCGTTGCCAGAAGCGCCGCCGCGAAAGCTGCCATCAGGCGCTGCGCGACGGCGAAGACGTCGCCGCGCTTCCAGGCCAGCAGCGGCCCGAACGGAACCATGGCCAGCAACGGCACCATGAGCGGTCCGAAGGTGAGGTCGAAGAACGGCGCGCCGACCGAAATCTTGTCGGCCGAAAGGGCCTCGACGGCCAACGGATAGAGCGTACCGACGAGTACGGTGGCGGTGGCCGTGGTCAGGAACAAATTATTCAGCACCAGCGCGCCTTCGCGCGAAACCGGATGAAAGAGGCCGCCGGCCGTCAGCCTCGAGGCACGCAGTGCAAACAGCGTCAATGATCCACCGATGAACAACGTCAGTATGCACAGGATGAAGATGCCGCGCGTCGGATCGGTGGCGAAGGCATGCACCGAGGTCAGGACGCCCGAACGCACCAGGAAGGTGCCGAGCAACGACAGTGAAAAGGTCAGGATGGCGAGCAGCAGCGTCCAGATCTTCAGTGCCGAACGCTTTTCCATGACGATGGCCGAATGGAGCAGCGCGGTGCCCGCCAGCCACGGCATGAAGGAGGCGTTCTCGACCGGATCCCAGAACCAGAAGCCGCCCCAGCCGAGCTCGTAATAAGCCCAGTACGAGCCCATGGCGATGCCGCCGGTCAGGAACATCCAGGCCACCAGGGTCCACGGCCGTACCCATCGCGCCCAGGACGCATCGATGCGTCCGTCGATGAGCGCGGCTACCGAGAACGAGAAACAGATCGAAAAGCCGACATAGCCGAGATAGAGCAGTGGCGGGTGCACTGCGAGGCCGAGATCCTGCAAAATGGGATTGAGATCGCGCCCTTCGATGGGCGCCGGCGAAAGCCTGGCGAAGGGATTGGACGTTGCCAGGATAAACAGGAAGAATGTCGCGCCGATCGCACCCTGCACGGCAAGCACGTTGGCGCGTAGCGTCGCCGGCAGGTTGGAGCCGAAGGCGGCGACCAGCGCACCGAAGAAGGTCAGGATCAACACCCAGAGCAGCATCGAGCCTTCGTGATTGCCCCAGGTTCCAGTGATCTTATAGATCATCGGCTGCAGCGAATGGGAATTTTCCCAGACGCTGGCGACCGAGAAATCGGAGCTCGCATAGGCGCTGACCAGTGCGGCGAAGGACAGCGCCGTCAGGGCAAAGCCGGTGATCGCGACGGGAGCGCCGACCGCCATCAGGCGCTGATTGTTGGTGCGGGCGCCAAACAGCGGCACCACCGTCTGCACCAGCGCCAGCGCGAAGGCCAGGACCAGCGCGAAATGTCCGGTCTCAACCATGATCGCCAACCCGGCTATATCGAGCCTGCCTATTCACTCTTGCTCTCCTGCCAAACGCCCTTGGCCTTCAGCCCATCGGCCACTTCCTTGGGCATGTAGCGCTCGTCGTGCTTGGCCAGAACGCTGTCGGCCACAAAGACGCCATCCGGGCCGAACGTGCCCTCGGTGATGACCCCCTGCTCCTCGCGAAATAGGTCAGGCAGGATGCCTGTATAGGTGACCTTGACCGATTTATGGGTATCGGTCACCGAGAACGCCACTGTCGCCCCCTGCCCGCGCTGGATCGTGCCTTTTTCCACCAGGCCGCCCAGCCTGATGCGCTGGCCCGGCTGCACCGTCGCCGTGGCCAGATCGGCGGGCATGTAGAAATAGGACGCCTTCTGGCCGAGCGCATAGAATGTCAGGCCGGTGGCGGCGCCGAGGAAGGCCAGGCCGCCCGCGATCACCGACAATCGTTTCTGTTTGCGTGTCATTGTCCGGTCCAGCCCTATTGCGTCGCCGTCAGGCCGAGCGAAGCGGCAAAAGCGGTGAATTTCCTGGCTTCGTCACTGTCGGCTCCAAAGACGGCAATAGCTCGGCTCAGCGCCTCGCGCGCCTGGTCGGCCTTGCCCAGCACGATGTAGGAACGAACGAGCCGCATCCATCCTTCCGGGTCGCGCGGATTCTGCCGCAGCTTCTCGTCGAGCCCGGCGACCATGGTGTTGATCATGGCTTCCCTGTCCTGCGGCGACATCGATGAAGCGGCATCGATATCGCCCGCGGTCGGTCCGTTTGCCGGCTCGCTCGAAGCGATGCCTGCATTGCCGGCGCCGGAACTATCGGACTTGGCCAGCGCCTGCTCGATCGCGCCGCGCCATGGCGAATCCTTCGGCAGCGTGCCCAGCATCGCCTGCCAGGCCGCGGCCGCCTCCTTGCTGCGGCCCTCCTGCGCCAAGGCCATAGCCAGGTAGAAGCCGGCCTTGGCATTGGCCGGGTCAAGTTTCAGGGCCGCCTCGAAGGCCTCCTGGGCATCCGCCGAAACGATGCCGCCGGCCGCGCTGGCGATCGCCTCGCCGAGACCGGCCCGGCGAACAGCGCTGTCGCCGTCGAGGCGAATGGCGTTGCGATAGGCGGCGACCGCGTCGGAAAAGCGCTGCATGCGCAGATAGACCGGCGCCAGCACGTCCCATCCTCTGCCGTCGGACGGATTGGCGGCAAGATGGGCTTCGGCGCGAGCCACAAGTTCGTCGACCGAGCTGTCGGCCGGATTCTTGGCCAGCCGCTCGCTGAGCGGCTGCGAGGGCAGATCGGGCGAGCCTATGTTGATGTAGAGGCCCCAACTGACCAGCGGCACCGCCAGCACGGCCGCGGTGGCGACAAGCCGCGTCGCGACGGATGTACGTCCGACGGATGCGCTGCCGGTCTGGTCCGCATTGTCGAGACGAAGGATGCGCCGGGCGATCTCGGCGCGCGCCTCATCGGCTTCGGCAGGCTTGATCAGGCCACGGGCGGCGTCGCGGTCGAGTTCGGACAGTTGGTCGCGATAAACTTCCAGATCGTGCTCGCCGCTCGAAGACGCGCTTCTGGCGCCACCGGCCAGCGGCAGCAGCACCGCCAGGCTGGCGCCCAGCGTTAGGATTGCGGCTATGACCCAGAACAGCATGGTTCTTCCAATAACGGCAGAGCCTTGCCCTGCCAACACAAGCATACTGCGACGCTTTGACGGCGGGCGCGCCGCATATCCTTCATCGACATCAACCGGCCGGGTCCGAAATGGACCGGCTAGCCTGTCAGGTGAGCGGCGTCCAACTGCCATCGGCGTTGCGGCAAGCCGTTCCACGCGCCGTGACCCCTGCCCCGCCGGTAAAGACGGTCTGCGTGTACTGGCGGCAGTCCTGTGAGCCGACGCGGTAGGGCTGAGCCGGAACCACTTCGCCATAACGGGACGCCTGGGTGCCCTTCCACGTCACCTTCTGGCCGCTCGTGGTGTATTCGAGCGCCTTGTATTCAGCCTCGAGCGCGCTGCGCTTTTCGGCGTCGCTAAGCCCGCTGCCGATCGACCCGCCAATGAGGCCGCCGCCCATCGCAGAGATAATCGTCGTGGCGACTTTGCCGCCGCCGGATGGCGTCGAGGCCGGCGTCGCAGCGATGGTGGGAGCCTTGCCGCCCGAGGTGGTGCAGCCAGAAACGGCCATCAATGCGGAAACAAGCGCGACGCGAATCTTCATGCCAACAACCGGTTTTCTTGAGCTGGAGCCTGTCATGGATGAGCCGGGGGCCGCGTCATCGGAGAAGTCGGCGAGCCTATAATGTTGATATTTGTCGGAAATTTGGCCGTTGGGCCCGCTACGGAGCCAATCGGTGCCCCGCCATAACATGCCCAGCCCGTCAATGTCGATCGGCCGGGGAAAGGCATCACTGAAGGCTCCGCAATCGCACTACCGCCTTCAATCCGCCCATGCCGGACCGTTCGAGCAGCAGTATGCCTCCATACTCGTTGACGAGGTCGGCGACAATGGCCAAGCCGAGACCCGTGCCCGGCTTGGTCTCGTCCAGGCGTCGTCCGCGTTTCAACGCTTCGCGCGCTTTTTCCTCGGGTATGCCCGGTCCGTCGTCTTCGATGGCGATCTCGAACATGTTGTCGTCCTTGTCACCCACGGGAACGACGGAAATCGAAACCGCGCTCTTCGCCCATTTCATCGCGTTTTCGAGCAGATTGCCGAGCAACTCCTCGAGGTCCTCGCGCTCGCCGGCAAAGACGATCTCGATCGGCGGCAGCGACAACGACAGGTTGGTCTGCGGATTGAGCTTCTGCAAGACCCTGACCATGCGCTGCACCAACGGCGCTATCGGCGTGCGATAGACGACGCTGTCGCGCTGCGCCGCGACGCGGGCGCGCTGGAGATAGTGATCGACCTGCTTCTGCATGGAAGCGGCCTGTTCGGCGATCAGTTGCCCCTTGGCGCCACCAAGCGCCCGCCCCTCGTTGAGCAGCACCGCCAGCGGTGTCTTCAGGGAATGGGCGAGATTGCCGACCTGAGTCCGCGAGCGCTCGACGATACGCCGGTTGTTCTCGATCAAGGCATTGGTTTCGTTGGCAAGCGGTTCAATCTCGGCTGGAAACTGGCCGTCAAGTCTTTGCGCGGTGCCTTCGCGCACCATGGCGAGCGCGTTCCTGACCCTTCGCAGCGGTTGCAGGCCGAGCAGGATGGCGATGGCGTTGATGGCGATCATGCCGACGCCGAACAGGGAAAGGTAGGTCAGGAGGCGGCGCTGGAAGGTGGCGATCTCCTGTTCCAGTTCGGTCTTGTTGCCCATGACGCGAAAGCGGGCGGCGCGGTTCTTGGCATCGAGAACGAATTCGCTCTCGAACACGACCAACTCCTCGCCATCGATGCCTTGCGCCGCGTAGCTGCGCTGGAAATTGGCGTTGAAGGGAACGTCCGCCACATCGGGCGACGGGATCGTCTTGGTCATCGACGATGAGTGGAGATTGCCGTGCACCCCTTCCGAGGCGGGTTCGACGGACCAGTACCAGCCCGAATTCGGTTCCGAGAAGCGGAGGTCGCCGAGATCCGGAGCGCCGGTGAGCGCGCCGGTGTCGGAAATGCCGATGGAGCCGATCAGGTTGAACAGATGCGCAGAAAGCAGGCTGTCGAAACCGCGCTCGCTGGCCTGGCGGTAGAGCGTGGTAATGAGGGTGAAAATGACGATGAGGGTCAGGATCGCCCAGACCGTGGAAAAGGCGATGACGCGGAACGTCAGCGAGCGCGGCCACAAGCGCAGCGAGAGCCGCTTGCTCACGGTTGGGTTGGTAGGGAGCGGTTCCGCCTTACGCCTCCGGCTCACGCATGCGATAACCCATGCCGCGCACGGTTTCGATCATGTCGATGCCCATTTTCTTGCGGAGCCGTCCGACAAACACCTCGATCGTGTTGGAATCGCGGTCGAAATCCTGGTCGTAGAGATGCTCTACCAGTTCGGTCCGCGAGACGACCTCGCCCATGTGATGCATCAGGTAGGCAAGCAGGCGGAACTCATGCGATGTCAGCTTCAACGGCACGCCGGCGACATCGGCCTTCGAGGCCTTGGTGTCGAGGCGTAGCGGCCCGCAGGTCAGTTCGGATGAGGCGTGGCCGGCGGCGCGGCGGATCAGCGCCCTGACCCGCGCCAGGACCTCCTCGATGTGGAACGGCTTGGTGACATAGTCGTCCGCGCCGGCGTCGATGCCGGAGACCTTGTCGCTCCAGCGGTCGCGGGCGGTCAGGATCAGCACCGGCATCTTGCGGCCGCCGCGCCGCCAGCGCTCGACCACGCTGATGCCGTCCATTTGCGGCAGGCCGATGTCGAGCACGACCGCGTCGTAGGGCTCGGTGTCACCGAGAAAATGGCCCTCCTCGCCGTCATATGCCCGGTCGACGACATAGCCGGCGTCGACCAGCGCATCCGATATCTGCCGGTTGAGATCCTTGTCATCCTCGACGACCAGTACGCGCATGCGAAGACCACTGCCTGTTGACCGATTGCTTCAGCTATAGGCCGATTCCGCCGGCCTGGGAAACGACGGGGGTCAGTTCTGCGGGACGACGATCTCGGAGCGGCGCGGACGCTGCCCGTTCTTGCCCGGAACGAGCACGACGATGACGCAGACCGGCTGCCCGCCTCGCGTCGACTGCGAGGCCTTGGCAAGCGTCCCGCCATTCTGCTCGGCCACCTGCTGGCCGATCGCGTAGCAGTCGGCCGCCGCCACGACAATCGATTCATCCTGCGCGGCTGCCGGCGCCACGCTTGCCGGCACCGCAAGCAGCCCGGCGCAGAGCGCCAGGGTCGCGGTTCGGAAATGGGAGCGAAGCGTTCTCATGGCCAGCGTTGTAACGCATCGGCGCTGAACGTGAAATGAACGGTGATCGCCGCTGAAACCATGCTCAGCCACCCCTGCAATGCGAGACAAACAAATTGAGATTTCACCGCCCAACCCGATGAAACCCATGAAGTTCCAGTCTAGACTCCGTTTCGTTCATATTGAAAGCGCGCGTCAGGCGTTTTCCTGGGTCAGCGCCCGAAAACGCAGCAGGCCGTGATGGACAAGCAGTTCCTCGTCATAGCGCGCCTCGCTGAATTCGAGCGACAGGCGTGTCTGGCCGCGAGCACCGACCTCCAGCACCGCGTCGGCAAGGCGCGCCTCGATGGCATCCATGATGGCGCGCGTTTCGGCTTCGCCATGGGCCTTCGACCAGACATGCAGCGTAATAAGTTGATCGTCGCGGTTCTCGGCGCCAGTGTCCCAGTCAAAGGCGCAAGTCTGGCCGCATGTGACATAGGGAAAGGCGACGTTGTCGGTTGGTTGTTCGCGCAGTCCGGCGCCGCCCAGCAGAGCCGACAGGGACGGATCGCTTTTTAGCCTCAGAAACAGTGCCTGTTGCAAATCGCCGGGCGCCGTCATCGTTTCTCCCTCACCCGGTGCGCTATCGACCCTGCTCGCCAGAAGCTCTTCCGCACTCCAGACGCTTTGCCATATAAAGCCATTTACCGAACGAACACGATTGCCGATTCGTTGTCACGATGATGAATGTCGATGATCTCGAAAATACGACTTCCCGACAATCTCGTCAGCGACGATGAATAGCGGGTATCCTTTGCGCACCGCAAGCATCAGCAACACCCGGCAGCGCCGCATTTCCTAATTTCAGGAGCTGACCATGCTCGATCCAGAAAAGGCCAGGGCCGCGTCGCGCCTCCTGGTAGGCCATTGGGACAAGGGCACCCGCCTCGACGCCATACCCGAGGAATTGCGGCCGAAGACGCGGGCCGAAGGCTACGCCATCCAGTCGCACGTCATGGATCGCTCAGTGGCTCCGCTCTTCGGCTGGAAGATCGCGGCAACCAGCCTGGCCGGCCAGCGGCATATCAACGTCGACGGCCCGATGGCCGGGCGCCTCCTCGCCGAGAAGGCGGTCGAGGTCGGTGGCTCCGTTTCCCTGGCGACAAGCAAGATGCGTGTCGCCGAGATCGAATTCGCCTTCCGGTTCAGCCGTCAGTTGCCGCCTCGCCCGGGGCCTTATGAAATCGGTGATGTAATGGACGCCGTGGCGAGTTTGCATCCGGCGATCGAAATACCGGACTCCCGCTATGACGATTTCTGCGCTGTCGGCGCGCCGCAGCTCATCGCCGACAATGCTTGTGCCAATCTGTTCGTCATCGGCGAGGCGGCGGAAGACGATTGGCGTGACGTAGATTTCGCGAAGCACCCGGTGGCCGCTTCTGTCTCTGGAAGGTCGCAGCATACCGGATCAGGAGCAGCCGTGTTGGGCGATCCGCGTGTTGCGCTGACCTGGATCGTCAACGAACTGTCGGGGCTGGGCATAACGCTCCAGCCGGGGCAAGTGGTGATAACCGGCACCTGCGTGACGCCGATAAATGTCGAGGCCGGCGACGAAGTCATCGGCGATTTGGGCAGGTTCGGCCGGGTCTCGGTGCGCTTCTGCTAGCAGTTTTACCCCTGTGACAATCCCCTGAGGCAGACAGGCCCCCGGTCATTGTCCTCCACGCAGCCGCACCACAACGCTGCGCACTGCAAGCACCAGCACGGTGATGACGATCAGGATCACTGAAAGTGCCGCGATCGCCGGGTCGATATTGTCGCGCAGACCCATCCACATCAACCTGGGCAGCGTGATGGCGTTGACCGAGGTGATGAACAGCGTGACGCCGATTTCCTCCCAGGAGAGCACGAAGGACAGCAGTGCCGCGGTGACGATGCCGAATTTGATGTTGGGCATGATGATGCGCGTGGCGCGCTCCCAAACGCTGGCGCCAAGGCCACGCGCTGCGAGGTCGATACGGCGGTCAAGCTGGCTGAGGGAGACCAGGATCAGCACCGTGGCGAAGGGCACCGTCATCACCGAATGCGCCATGGCCACACCCAGCCACGTGTCGTAGCCGAAAAAGGAACTGACGCCGGAGATCGAGGTGAGCAGGAAATAGAGCGTCACCGCCGAGACCACCGGCGGCACCACCATTGGCAACAGCACGAAGCCGACCAGAGCCGCGGTGAAGCGCGGCTGGAACATCCACACGCCAAGGCTGAAGCACAGTGCCAGCACCGTCGAGATAACACTGCTGACGATGCCGATCCTGATCGAGAGCAGGATGGACTGAAGCCAGCGCGGATCCTCGACCAGCGAGCGGTAGTGGCGCAGCGACAACTCGCCCGTTGGCATCGCCAGCATCCGGCTGGGCGTCAGCGAGACCGGGATCACGGCCAGCAGCGGCAGGAGCAGGAACAGCGCCACCATGACGGCGAGGGCAAGCGAGACGGGACCGGGGCGATAGGTCGGCATAGGCTACACCAATTGCTTCGGTCTGACGTAGCGGAAGAGCAGCGCCATCAGGATGCCGACGAACAACACCAGCACCACGCTGATGGCAGCACCCAGCCCCCAGTCCGGGCTCTGGAAGATGCGGAGATAGATCAATTCGGCGATCATGACGCTGCGGCCACCGCCAAGGATCGCCGGCGTAACGAAGAAGCCGAGCGAGAAGACGAAGACGATCAGCGCGGAGCCGATGATGCCGGAGCGCGTCATCGGCACGAACACCGTCCAGAAGGTGCGCATGCGGCTGGAACCCAGCCCGCGCGCGGCGAGCAGCACACGCTCGTCGAGGCTGCGCATGGAAGACGCCAGCGGAAAGACGGCGAAAGGAATGAGGAAGTGCGTCATGCCGACGATGACGCCGAATTCGTTGCGCACCAGCGTCAGCGGTTCGCTAATGAAGCCGATCGACTGCAGCCAGGTGTTGATCAGGCCGCGGTTGGAGAGAAGCGCCACCCAGCCGAAGGCGCGCGTCAGCACCGATATCCAGAACGGCACCAGGATGCAGAATTCGGCCAGCACCCGCTGCGCCGGGCTGCCGCGCACCCAGACCACGGTGATGGCGTAGGCAGCGGCAACCGACACAACGGTGACGATCGCCGCGATGCGCAGCGTGCGGACGAACACCGACTGTACCAGCGGGTCGGTTATCAGCGCGCCGTACTGGCCAAGCCCCGGCGTCGGCAGTGTGAAGCTCCACTTCACCACGCCGAGGAACGGCCAGGCATAGGCGAGGCCAAGGAACAGGAGCAGCGGCGCCATCAGCAGCGCCGCGCCCATCCTATCCGAGAGAACGCCTCTCATGTCAGCCCAGCGCCGGTCAGGCGGAGATGATCTTGGTATATTCGTCCAGCGCCGCCCCGTAATTCTTGGCGTACCAGTCCATGTCGAGCGGGATCTGCTTCTTCATGTTCTCGGGATCGACCGGGTTGATGCGCTTCTTGTCGGCGGGAACCAGAGCGTCGGCAGCCGGGTTGGCCGGGCCCTGACCGAGCTTGTCGAACATGACAAGCTGCTTTGCAGGGTCCTGCGCGCTGGCGATGAACTTCATCGCCGCGTCCTTGCCGCCGGGGTTGTTCTTCAACACGGCCAGTGCGCCGGGCGAAATCAGGCCCTGGTCCCAGATGAACTTGATCTGACCGCCCGAATCCTGCTCGATCAGCGAGGCTCGCGTCGACCAGACGATCGCCATCGAGGCTTCGCCGTTGAGCAACACGCTCTGGCTTTCCGCGCCGCCGCCCCAATAGGCGACGACGTTCTCCTTGAACGCGGCGATCTTGTCATGCGCGCGCTTGAGGTCGAGCGGATAGAGCGACGCCGGCGCGATGCCGTCGGCGAGAAGAGCCGCCTCCCAGCTCGACACGCCCCATTTGTAGAGGGAGCGCTTGCCGGGGAATTTCTTCACGTCGAAGAAATCGGCCATGCCGGTCGGGGCATTGCTGCCGTATTTCTGCGAATCGTAGGCGATCACATAGGAGAAGAAATAGGTCGAGGCGGCGTAATCCCAGCCGAAACCCGGCCGCATCTTCTTCTTGTCGACTATTGTGTAGTCGATCGGCTCGAGCATGCCTTGCGCGCCAAGCGTGATGGCCGAGAACGGGTCGACGTCGACAAGATCCCAGGTCGGCGCACCGCTTTTAAATTGTGCCGCGATGGCCCCTTCGGTCGGGCCGGAGCCATCCATCTTGACGGTGATGCCGGTGTCCTTGGTGAAAGCCTGGCCATAGGCGGCGTCGTAAGCCGTGATGGCGTCGCCGCCCCAGTTGACCAGCACCAGTTCCTTCGCGGCGGCGAAGGACTTGGTCGAGCGCAGCAGCAGCGGCGTGCCGGCAAGCACGAGGCCTGCAAGTTGCGTGAATTGCCGGCGCGAGATCTCACCGCGCCTTGTCCTTTCGGAGAGCGTTTCGATGGCCTGTTTCTTGGTATCGTTCATGTTAGTTCCCCTTTGTTTTCGTTGATCGAATCCGGAATCCGGTGCGGCGAATTCAGGCCGCGCCGGTGCTCATTGCCCTCCGTCCGGAAGGAGGAAACCCTTTTCCGCCGGCCAGGTCAGCCAGACGGAATTGCCTTTGCTGAGTGCCGCGGCCGCGACCTCGTTCGGCACAGAGACGGTCACCTTCGCACCTTGGCGTGTCGTAAGGTCGAGTTTGGTCGCCGCGCCCAGATAGGTCGATCCGATCGCGGTGGCAGCTATGCCGTTCTCGCCTGCCGCCGCCTCGCGCGCTATCGACATATGTTCTGGCCGGATCGCCAGGATGGCATTGCCATCCACTGCTTCGGCGTTGCCGCGCAGCTTGATTGCCCGGTCTTCGCAGAGCGCGGTCGCGCCATGGTCGGCGACGCGCACGCCCTTCAGCGGCAGCATATTGATCTCGCCCAGGAACTCGGCGACGAAGCGGTTGGCGGGCCGGTCATAGACCTCGTCAGGCGCTCCGACCTGCAACAATTTGCCATGGTTGAAGATGGCGACACGCGAGGACAGCGCCAGCGCCTCGCTCTGGTCGTGGGTGACGAAGACGAAGGTGGTGCCGGTCTCCTGGTGCAGGCGCTTCATCTCGGCCTGCATCTGGCCGCGCAGGCTCTTGTCCAGCGCCGAGAACGGCTCGTCGAGCAAAAGCACGCCCGGCTCGAACACCAGCGCGCGGGCCAGCGCCACGCGTTGTTGCTGGCCGCCGGAAAGCTGCGCCGGCAGCTTCTTCTCGTGGCCGAGCAGACCGACGCGCTCTATCATCTCGCCGACGCTACGCTTGATCTCGGCGGCAGATTTCTTGCGCACCTTGAGGGGAAAGGCGATGTTTTGCTCGACGCTCATATGCGGGAAGAGCGCATAGCCCTGGAACACCATGCCGGCGGCGCGCTGCTCGGCCGGCCGGTCGGTAATATCGACGCCGTCGCTGAACAGGCGGCCCTCGCTGGGCTGCAGGAAGCCGGCCAGGATCATCAGGAAGGTGGTCTTGCCGGAGCCGGAGGGGCCGAGCAGCGTCAAAAACTCGCCGCGGCCGATATTGAGCGTCAGATTGTCCAGCGCACGGAACGAGCCGAAGCTCTTGCCGATCCCGTTCGCCTTGATCTCTGCGGCCCGGCCGGGTTGCTGCATCCTGCCTCTTCCTTGGTGGCTGGGGAAATCGTAGGCAGCGCGAAGGCTCACCGCAACCGAATAGTTTTCGCCTGATCGGCAAATTTGATTCATCTATGGCGAATGCCGGCGACGCTGGAGCCGCGAAATTCACCTCTCCTGGGGGAGATCAGTTGATCTCAATATGTCCGCAACCTGTTCTCCGATAGCTTCGACCTCAACCATCCCCCAAACGCCTCCAGCACAGGGTGACCCGCCTTGGCGTGCTCGGAAACCAGGAAATAGGAACGCGGCGACGGGATCGAGGTCTCGAACGGCTTGACCAGCCGGCCCTCACTCAGCGCCCGGCGGCTGGTCAGCTCGTCCCCCATGGCGATGCCCTGGCCGGCAATCGCCGCCGAGAAAACGAGGTTCATGTCGGAAAAGAAGATGCCGCCCTCGGTGTCGGGGTTCTCGACCTTGGCCAGCGCCAGCCAGCGCGCCCAGTCCTCCGTGTCGCCAAGATGCAGCAGGTTGGCGCGCAGGACGTCGGCGGGCTTGGAAAAGCCGCCCACTTTGTTGAGTAGCGTCGGGCTGCAGAGCGGCGTGAACGAGATTTCGCACAGCAGTTCCACCACGCGGTTCGGCCAGTTGCCGACGCCAAAGGCAATGAAGGCGTCGGCGTCCGGATTGCTGACGTCGTCGAGCCGCCGGGGCGTCAGTATGCTCAGCGCCACGTCCGGATACATCTGCCGGAACTCGCCGATATGGGTGCACAAGAACAGCGAGGCGAAGCCTGGTGTGCATGAGACTGCGAAGGAGCCGCCGACCCCGGTGCCGGCGTTTTGCGCCACCGCGTCGCCGAGCACGGTCAGCGCCTTGCGCACGTCCGCGGCATAGCGCTGGCCGCGCGGCGTCAGCGCCACGCCCTTGCCGATGCGCTCCAGCAGATCGAAGCCGAGGTCGCGTTCGAGCAAGCGCAATTGATGGCTGACCGCGCTGCGGGTGAGGTGCAATTCGTCGGCGGCGCGCCAGACGCTGCCATGACGGGCGAAACTGTCGAGGGCGCGCAGCGCCTGCGTCGATGGAATTCTCAAGAGGTGAACCGAATTTGCACGAACCGGGAAAACATATCACTTTTTGGCAAGCCGCTTCACTGCTTTCTTTAGCGTATGGAGAAACCGGTAACGACATCGGCGCAAGAAACCGCTCTTGCCTGCCTCGACGGCATCCAGCCGCTGCTGTCGGCCTGGACGCGCACCATCTTCGACTTCGGCGAGACCGCCTGGCGCGAGTACCAGTCGGCAGATTGGTATGTCGATCGGCTGAAGCGCGAGGGGTTTGCGGTCGAGGAAGGCTCCGCGGGCATGCCGACGGCCTTCTGCGCCCACTGGACCAATGGAGACGGTCCGACCATCGGCATGTATGCCGAATATGACGCCGTGCCCGGCAACTGCCAGGACGCTGCCACGGTGAAGCGGCCCCGCCCAGGGCTCGGCTCCGAAGCCGGCGGCCATACCGATCCGCACTCGGGCCTGGGCATGGCCAGCCTGGGCGGTCTGCTCGCCACAAAGGCCGCCATGCAGCGCCACGGCATTGCAGGCACGCTGCGCTTCACCGGCGAGCCGGCGGAGAAGGTGCGCGGCTCGAAACCGATCCATGCAGCCAAAGGCTATTATGACGGCCTTGCCGGCATGATCTCCTTCCATCCCTTCTACATGCTGCCGCTCTGCAACACTGCGCGCTGGGACACCCATTGCGGCGCTGCCTACGCGATGAT
This sequence comes from Mesorhizobium sp. B2-3-7, assembly GCF_006442695.1. Classification (NCBI taxonomy): domain Bacteria; kingdom Pseudomonadati; phylum Pseudomonadota; class Alphaproteobacteria; order Hyphomicrobiales; family Phyllobacteriaceae; genus Mesorhizobium; species Mesorhizobium sp. B2-3-7. The sequence goes on from NZ_VFVV01000012.1 coordinate 174,657, forward strand.
CTATCGCTTCATCTGCGATGAGCCCGAGAATTGGGCACGCGCCGCCGGCGACGGCGCCCCGATCCCGCAGGCACATTCGGCGGTTCGCGCGCCCGGCGCCAACGACGCGCTGATGACGATGTACATAGCCTCCAAGGCGCTGCGCGATTCCATGCTGCCGCACCAGGGCGGCTGGTCGATCAGCGAGGCGATCCTGACGGCGGGCCAGGCCACCGCCGACAATCTGCCGGCAGGCCTTGCCGAGATCCAGTACATGATCCGTGTTCCGACCATCGCCATGGCCGAGCAGGTCACCGCCGTGCTCGACCGAAACGCCTCGGCCGCCGCCGCGATCAGCGGCTGCCGCTACGAACGGTACTGGGTTTCGAAGTCGCGGCCGGGGCTGGCCAATCATGCCATGGCCGGGATCGCCTATGAGGCGTTGGCGAGCGTCGGCCCGCCCCGCTGGGACGAGGCGGCGAAGAAGATCGCCCGCGAGATCCAGGTCAATGCCGGTGGGGTGGCGAGCGAAAACCCCTTCATCGACGAGCTGGAGCGGCTGATTGCACCACAGGAGGCAGAGGCGATCCTGCGCCGCGACCTGCCGCCGTCGCAGGTGAACTCGACCTCGGACGACTACACCGATATGAGCTGGCACGCGCCGACGGCGCGTTTCTATGTCGCCCGCCCTGCCCTGCGTTCGGCAAACGGTCATGTTTTTCCAGCTTGGGCGATGAACGCGCTGGGTGGCATCCCGGCGACCATCGACCCGATGGTCATCTGCGCGGCGAAGACCGTCGCGCTATCCGCCCTTCGCCTGCTGGAAGACAAGGCCGCGCGCGACATGGCGATGGACGAGTTCGTCACCCGAACCGGCGGCGGCATTGGCGGTTCGACCTGGATCGCCCCGCTCTGCGACTACGATCCGCCCATCAACTTCCGCTGGCCGGAATATGTCACCACGCCGCGCGGCCGCGACTGGTGGATACCAAGCAAGCAATGACCGCAAACGCCCATACGAGGAGAACCGCATGACCGTTCATGACCGCATCATCGCCGAGCCGTTTTCGCTGCAGCGCCGCAACCCGGCCGGCGGCACCAAGCCGCTGACATCATGGGGTTTCGCCAACGAGACCGACGTCTTGACCGACGTGCTGCTCGGCTCGCCCAATTTCCTGCGCCATCTCTCGACCAGCTCCCTGTCGCGCAAGCACCTGCGCGAGGCGCCCTGCAACATCCAGATCGCGCAGGCACAACACAAGGATCTGGTCGCGGCCTACGAGCATTTCGGCGTCAACATCCACTGGCACGAGCCGACGCCGGAGCTGCCGATGCAGGTCTACTCCCGCGATTCCAGCGTAATGACGCCGTACGGCGCCATCATCACCGCCATGGCCAATTGGTGGCGGCGCGGCGAGAATTACGCCGCCATCCGCACCTATGAAAAACTCGGCATCCCGATCTACGACATGGTCACCGCAGGCACCTTCGAGGGCGGCGATTTCAACGTCATCGAGGACGGCGTGGTGCTGATCGGCTGCGGCGGGGCCCGCACGCAGGAAGAAGGCGCCCGCCAGGTACAGGCGTGGTTCGAGAAGGAGGGCTGGGAAACACGTATCGCCTTCATCGACGAGTACTATGTCCATATCGACCTGATGGTGGTGCCGATCGCCGAAAAACTCACCGCCGTCTGCCTCGCCTGCACCGAGCCGGGGATCGTCGACTGGCTGAAGGGCAAAGGGCACGAGATCATCGACGTGCCGTTCCAGGACACGATGGCGCTCGGTTGCAACTTCATGTCGCTGGGCAAGGACAGGGTGATCGCGCCGACATCCAGCCAGTCGCTGATCGGTCAACTCAAGGCGCGCGGCTTCGAGGTGGCGGCCGTCGACATGAGCGAGATCTCCAAGACCGGCGGCGGCATCCACTGCATGGCGCAGGCGCTGAAGCGCGAGGCGGCCTGAGCCCGGAACGGCAACCCCCATCTTCGCCGGCCTGATCAGCGTCAGGCGGGTGAATGGCAGTTTGTAACCGCCCCCATCAACAAACCCCGCAGGTGTGTCCTCGCCACCCTTGTGGGCGTCCGCAAATGGATGAATAGTCAGGGCGGCGTCGCCCTGAAACTGCCCGCTTGGTTTTCAGGCCGTGCCATAGCCGTCCGGGTTTTTGAATGGTCAGTCCTGAACCACGCAAGAGAAGAGGTGCGATCGCCGCTCGGCTGCTGGCGCTCGACGCATGGATCGATTCCTCTCTCTACGAGATCGGGTTCAAGGCGCGCCAGTTCTGGGAGGGCGCGACGATTTTCTCGCGGCGCTTTCGCGTCAACGGCTGGCGCCGTGGCATCGTCGAGCTGTTGAGCGAAGGTTTCACGCTTGGCGCCGGCGGCATCGTCGTCATGCTGGCGCTGGCTATTCCCGCCTTCCAGGACACGGCCGGCGACTGGCGCGCCCAGGGCGACTTCGCCGTTACCTTCCTCGACCGTTATGGCAACGAGATCGGCCAACGCGGCATCATCCAGCGCGATTCCGTGCCGGTCGACGAAATGCCCGATCATGTCATCAAGGCGGTGCTTGCCACCGAGGACCGGCGTTTCTTCGACCATTACGGCATCGACGTTCTCGGCCTGTCGCGCGCAATCTTCGAAAATGTGCGGGCAAACTCCGTCGTCCAGGGCGGCTCCAGCATCACGCAGCAGCTGGCCAAGAACCTGTTCCTGACCAATGAGCGCACCTTCGAGCGCAAGATCAAGGAAGCCTTCCTGTCGCTGTGGCTCGAAGCCAATCTGTCGAAGAAGGAAATCTTGCAGCTCTATCTCGACCGCGCCTATATGGGCGGCGGCACGTTCGGCATCGAGGCGGCGGCGGACTTCTATTTCGGCAAGAGCGTCAAGGACCTCAATCTCGCCGAGGCGGCGATGCTTGCAGGCCTGTTCAAGGCGCCGACCAAATACGCGCCGCACATCAACCTGCCGGCGGCGCGCGCGCGCGCCAATGTGGTGCTGTCCAATCTCGTCGATTCCGGCTTCATGACCGAGGGCCAGGTGCTGCAGGCAAGGCTGCATCCGGCCGATGTCGTCGACCGCGGCGAACAGAAGAGCCCCGACTATTTCCTCGACTGGGCCTTCGACGAGGTTAAGAAGATCGCCAAGCCCGGGCAGCACTCGCTGGTGGCGCACACCACCTTCGACGCCAACATCCAGAAGGCGGCAGAAGAGTCGGTGGAGTTCCACCTGCGCCAGTTCGGCAAGGAGTACAACGTCACCGAAGGGGCCGTGGTGGTCATCGAGACCAACGGCGCGGTGCGCGCGATCGTCGGCGGCCGCGACTATGGCGCCAGCCAGTTCAACCGCGCCACCAAGGCGCTGCGCCAGACCGGTTCCTCCTTCAAGCCCTATGTCTATGCAACGGCTATGGAGCACGGCTTTACGCCGAATTCGATCGTATCAGGCGGGCCGATCAGCTGGGGCAGCTGGTCGCCGCACAATTACGGCGGCGAGTCGGCGGGCAAGGTTCCGCTCATCGTGGCCATGGCCAAGTCGATCAATACCGTGCCCGTGCGGCTTGCCAAGGATTATCTCGGTATCGGGCCGATCAAGGCGATGGCGGAATCATTCGGCGTGGAATCGCCGCTCGAAGCGCACAAGACCATGGTGCTCGGCACCTCGGGCATGACCGTGATGGACCAGGCGACGGGCTACAGCGTGTTCGCGCAGAACGGCTTCGTCGGCTCCAGGCATGGCATCACGCAGCTCGTCACCCGCACCGGCGAGGTGGTCTACGATTTCGCCAAGGATGCGCCGCCGCCGCACCGCGTGCTGTCCGAGCAGGCGCTGAAATCGATGAACACCATGCTTGTCGCGGTACCGGCGATGGGTACCGCCAGGCGCGCGCAGATCCCCAACATCGTCGTCGCCGGCAAGACCGGCACGACGCAATCCTACCGCGATGCCTGGTTCGTCGGCTTCACCGGCAACTACACGGCGGCCGTCTGGCTGGGCAATGACGATTTCACCCCGACCAAGAACATGACAGGCGGCTCGCTGCCGGCGATGGTGTGGCAGCGGCTCATGGTCTATGCGCATCAGAACATCGACCTCAAGCCTATCCCCGGCATCGACAAGCCCTTCGTCGACGAGGAGATCGCGGCCAAGGCCGCGGAAGCGCAGAAGAAGAGCGAGGAACAGGCAGCGGCCGATGCCGCCGCCGAACGGCCGCCGGTGCTGTCCAGCCGGACGACACAGACGCTCAGGGACATGACCCACCTGTTCGAAACGGCGCGCAGGCTCGGTGCATCTGCTCCGCCCGAAACGCTGTCGGCGCTGTGATCGCGGCGCCTCTTCCCTTCTGTCTTCGGGAAGATGGAAAAGCCGCACCTTGCGAATCCGCGTCCTGCGGCTTGCCACACGACCCCGCGCCGCGATATCCCCGAGCGGCAATTCTTCATGCGCCCGGCCTTTCATGCTCAAGAACGCCTTCCTGACGCTGCTTTCGCTTGCCATAGCCATCGGCGGCGGCGGCGCCAGCGTCTGGTATGCGCTGAAAATGCAGGACGGCGTCGGGGCGATCAGAATCGGCCAGTGGACCGCCTTTCCCGACATCGGCACACCCGCAGCCGACCCCTATTCCAAGGCCCGCGTGGCGCGCGAGGGCGTGCTCGCGCTTGGCCGCGCCGAAGGGCTGTCCTTTGTCGCCGAGGACGACGCAGCTGGCGGAGAGCTCAGGCGCGAATGTACCTACACGATCGAAGGCGGATTTCCGACCGCCCGATTCTGGACCCTCTATGCCGCCGACCAATCGCTCGGCGTGCTCGAGACCGGCAAATCGCGGCTTGCCGCACTTCAATCCTATGGCGTGCTGCGCCAATCCGACAATTCGGTGCTCATTTCCGTCGGCCATCAACCGATGCCCGGCAATTGGCTGCTGACCGACGGTTCCGGCAGGATGTATTTCGTCTTGACATTCTACGACACGCCGATCGCCAGCAGCACCGGCCTGTCGGATGTTTCGCTGCCCAAGATCACCAAGGTCGGCTGCGATGCGTAGTGTCTACGCCGCGACGCGCAGACTTGTGCATGCCGTCCTTCTCGGCCTCGTCGGTGCCGGTATCGTGCATATCGTCGTGCTGCTTCTGGTGCCTGAATTCTCGGAACGCGATGCCTGGTCGCGGCTGTCGATGGCATCGGATCTGTACCGGATGACCCGGCTCGATGCCGAGGCGGGCGGCGCGCCGGTGGTGAAATCGGTCGACCCGCTGTTTTATGCGACGGCTTGCCGGTTCGACCTCGAGGAGGGAATGGTGAGGATCAGAGCGCCGGGCAATGTGCCCTTCTGGTCGGTGTCGGTCTATGACCGCAACGGCCACAACATCTATTCATTCAACGACCACACGGCGACCGGGAGCAAGCTGGATGCCGTGGTGCTGACGCCGGCGCAGATGATCGACATACGCAGGGACCTTCCCGAGGAGCTTCAGGGAGCGATCTTCGTCGAAGCGCCGATCGACGAGGGCATATTCGTCATCCGCAGCTTCGTGCCGGACGACAGCTGGAAGTCGATCGTGTCGCGCTTTCTGGAGCAGAGTTCGTGCGAGCTGCAAGACTTTTAGACCGCGGCCCGGACAATCGCATCAGAACAATCAAGGGCGGTGCCGCAGGGATGATTCGCGCCTCGGCCTCAAGAACGTTCAGTGGTGCGGCACTGGCGCGCGTGGCGATCCCGGCTTGTCAGGGCCGGCGGGCCGCGCTTCCCCCGCGGCGGACCGCTCATAGCGGATGCCGGGAAAGATGATCACCGCCGCCGGTATTTCGGTGGTTTGCTTTGCTCGATTGGTTGGTGCCGTTCTCGGCACGAAAGACAGTACCATGCCCATGGTTCGCGTATTCCTCTCGGTTGCCCCGGAGCACAACGCAACGCCTCCAAATATCATTAAGGCCGGCAGAGGGTTAACGGAGCGTTAAAATAATGGGTTGATTTTTCAGCTAAATTCGCTGGCAGTGCCTAAACGTTTTGCCCGAAACCTAAAACGCCCGCGCCCGGTCTGGTCGGTCTCTGTATCAACCAGACCGTTTTGCTTTTAGAGCGGAATGAATTGAGGCTGAATCGGGTGGGATTCCCTAAGGCTTGCAAATCTGATTCAACATGCTGGCTGGG
>NZ_VFVV01000013.1:0-177759 GCF_006442695.1 Mesorhizobium sp. B2-3-7
GCACGGTCACTTCAACCGAATGCCGAAATTACTTCACTGAGGCCGGATATGCCCAACCTAAATTCATCCCGCTCTAGTGCATGTCCCCCCAAACTGCGCACCGGTTTTGGGACAACGACATGCATGAAAGTACCTAGTTCGGGAAGTCCCACGGGTTTACGAGTGCCACTCCGGTTCCCTCGAAATCCCCGATGTTGCGCGTCACCAGCGTCATACGCCGGGTGTTCCATAGTACGACATTGGGATGCGCCCTGCCGCTCGCTACCTTTCGCAGATCGGACACGACATTGGTATCGAGCAACAGCCTCAGGACAAGTCTATTGGCTTGGCATGTTCCGTGCGGGACGGGAGCGGCAAATCAAGCTCTCCAGCTTCCGGCGCAGCCAGCATGTCACCGAGCGACCGCGGTTTGCCGGTGAGCCTTTTGTACTCATCGAACGATAACAGGACATGCACCGGCCGCCCCCTGTCGGTGACGATCACCGGTCCTTCCTTGGCAGCGCGTTTTGCACGGCCAAGGTCCTGATTGAGTTCGCGACTCGAAAGCGTGGTGATCATCATATTAGCCTACGCTTCTAAATCACCGCGCCAAGGGGCACATAGTCGATCTCCATGAAGGTCTCGACTTCAGGAATCCAGCGGTCGCGCACGAAGGCGACGTGGTCGGGATGGTCGTTGTACCTGGTATAGGCGGCCTGGTCGGCGAATTCCATGGAGAAGCCGAACTGGTAGTCGTTCTTGGGACTGACCTGGCGCAATTGTTCGAAATGGGTGACGCCCCTGATCGCCGAGAGGAATTTTTTGGCGTCGACCAGGAACCTTTTTTCCTCCAGCGAGTGCGGCGGATGCTTCAGCGTGAACACGACGGTATGGCGGATCATTTCCCTCTCCTGATTTCCATTATTCGCTGTCGACCCAGGCGCGGATCAGGTGATGCGCGATGGCTCCCTTCGGCGGCGTGATCAGATTGCCCGGATGCTCCCTGGCCAGCATCAGGCGCACCTCGTCGCGCAAGAACCAGCGGCAGTCTTCCAGCTCGTTGAGGTCGGCCTGGATGTCTTCATTGAGCGGCTCGCCGAAGCAGCCGATCATCAGCGAATAGGGGAATGGCCAGGGCTGGCTGGCGTGGTAGACGACGCGGCCGAGCCGGATGCCGGCCTCCTCCAGCGTCTCGCGGCGCACCGCCGCCTCGATCGTCTCGCCCGGCTCGATGAAGCCGGCAAGGGCGGAGTACATGCCCGGCGCGAAATGCCGGCCGCGCCCGAGCAGGCATTTCTCGCGCGTCGCCGTCAGCATGATCGCCACCGGATCCGTGCGCGGAAAATGCTCGGTGCCGCAATTCGGGCAATGGCGCTTGTAGCCGCCGGCCCGCATTTGTGACTCGGTCCCGCATTTGCTGCAGAAACGATGGCTGGCGTGCCAGGCGAGCAGTGCGGCGCCCTGCGCCATCGCTCCGGCGGCCGCTTCGTCGATCAGGCCTTGCATGTAGACCGAGCGGTAGTCGATGGCCCTGACTGTTTCGGGAAGCTGTTCCGGCTCGAGACCGGCGGTCACCGCCAGCACCGGGCCCTGGTCGGAGAATCCAAGCAGCACACCGCTGCCGGGCAAGGTCTGGAAGGGCAGGCTTTCGGCGACGCCGAACCAGGGATCGAAGCTGCCGTCACGAACCTTCAGGTAGAGCCGGCCGCCCTGCATCAAAAGCAGCCTGGTTCCGGGATCGGCGAGCGCTTTGTCGACCGAATCGTCGGCGCGGTTCTCGGATTGTCGGTCGATACTGTTGCCGGCGAAGCCGACGAATTGGCTCGGCTCGCGCAAGGGCGCGTCAAACAGGCTAAAGCTCATGCGGACTCTGGGCGTTCGGGATGGACATGTTCGGGATGGACACGGGAAGGCTTATAGCGCCGCCCTTATCGTTTCGGCAAACCGGTGCAGCTCGGAGCGCTGATAGGGCTCGCGCAGGCCGTGTCCCCACACCGGGCCGGGCCAGCCGGGATCGCCTTCCGAACGGGCGATGACGTGGATGTGCAGCTGGCGCACGATGTTGCCGAGCGCGCCGGTGTTGATCTTGGTGCAGCCGGTCACCTTCTTCAGCGCCTGCGCCACCATATTGGTCTCGAAGGTCAGCATTGTCTGGTCGAGCGGCGTCATGTCGTGGATTTCCTCCACGCCCGGCCGCTGCGGCACCAGAAGCAGCCATGGCCAGCGGCGGTCGTTCATCACGCGCAGTTCACACAGCCCAAGCCACATCAACTGCTCGCTGTCCGCCTCCAGCCGGGTATCCAGCGTGAATCCGGCCTTCAGGCCCGGCAGCATCGGCGTTTCCCTTGCTTTTGGTGTTTTCCTCAGAGTCATGAACGCTAGAGCGGCTGCATCGAGGCTGCAAGCGAATCTCGTGGCTGGTGCAGCCGATTTGCCTGCGCCCTTGCATTTCGTCGCCGAATTGCCGATATGGACGGCGGGAGGTTGGTGGTGGACGATCCACTCGCCAACCGGGTCAGGTCCGGAAGGAAGCAGCCCTAACGAGCCCGGAACGGGTCATTGTTCCAGCCTCCCACCTCATCGGCCCTTCTCGCGACGTTGACGACGCATTGCAGCGCGGGCGAAACTATGCGCAGGAATCGGCCGCCTTTTGGCGCGGCCATTTGGAGTTTTGCGGGCGAATGAGCGAAGCCGGAAATTCGGGACCAAAAAGCCTGGAGATAGGCAAGGCTGGCGCCTATCGCGTGCTGGCGCGCAAGTACCGTCCGGCGAATTTCTCCGAACTGGTCGGCCAGGAGCCGATGGTGCGCACGCTCACCAACGCTTTCGCCACCGGCCGCATCGCCCAGGCCTGGATGTTGACCGGCGTGCGCGGCGTCGGCAAGACCACGACGGCGCGCATTCTCGCGCGGGCCCTGAATTATAAAACGGCAACAATCGACCAGCCTTCCGTCGACCTTGCCGTGCTCGGCGAGCACTGCCAGGCGATCATGGAAGGCCGCCATGTCGACGTCATCGAGATGGATGCCGCCTCGCACACCGGCATCGACGACATCAGGGACATCATCGAACGGGTGCGCTACGCGCCGGTCTCGGCCCGCTACAAGGTCTACATCATCGACGAAGTGCACATGCTGTCGACGCAGGCCTTCAACGGCCTGTTGAAGACGCTGGAAGAGCCGCCGCCGCACGTCAAGTTCATCTTCGCCACCACCGAAATCCGCAAGGTGCCGATCACCGTGCTGTCGCGCTGCCAGCGCTTTGACCTGAGGCGCATCGATGCGGCTGTGGTGAAGACTGATCTCGCCCGGATAGCGGGCCTGGAGGGCATAGAGGCGGACGACGACGCGCTGGCAATGATCGCGCGCGCCGCCGAAGGGTCGATGCGCGATGCTCAATCGATTTTCGACCAGGCCATCGCGCATGGCGGCGGTGCGGTCAGCGCCGAAGCCGTGCGCGCGATGCTGGGTCTCGCCGATCGCGCCCGCGTCGTCGATTTGTTCGAACATGTCATGAAAGGTGACGTTGCCGCGGCACTGGCGGAATTGCGCGCGCAATACGACACCGGCGCCGATCCGGCCGCCGTTCTGACCGACCTTGCCGAATTCAACCATCTCGTCACCCGGCTGCGTTTCGTTCCGGCCGCCGCCGACGACGCGGCGCTGTCGCAGGACGAGCGCGAACGCGGCGCCGATTTCGCGCGGACGCTCTCGATCAAGGTGCTGTCGCGGACGTGGCAGATGCTGCTCAAGGGCATCCCGGAGGTGCAGTCCTCCAACCGCCCGGTAAGTGCTGCCGAGATGGTGCTGATCCGGCTGGCGCACGCGGCCGACTTGCCGACGCTGGACGAAGCATTGAGATCGCTGGAGAACGGCCTGCCGGCGCCGGGCGCCGCGCCGCGTTCGAACGGCGCGCCGGCGAGCCCCGGTAATGGCGGCGCTCCTGGTGGCAACGGCGCCAGCGCAGTGGCGCAGGCGCGCATGCCCGGCGGGTCGGGCGGCGCGCAGACCATGCGGCTGGTGGAAGCCGCTCCGGCCGCCTTCATTGCGCCTGTGCAGCCGGCGCCGGAGGCGCAGCCAATACCGCTGAAATCGCTGGCCGATATTGTCGCCCTTGCCGACGCGCAGCGCGACATCGCCTTCAAGGTGCTGGTCAAGCGCTGCATCCGCCTCGTGCGCATCGAGCCCGGCCGCATCGACGTCAGCCTGACCGACGATGCGCCCAAAATGCTGCTCAACGATTTGACGACCAAGCTGCGCGCCTGGACCGGCCGCAACTGGCTGGTGTCGCTGTCGAAGGAAGAGGGCGGCCAGACGCTGGCCGAAATGGAATCGACCAGGCGCGAGAACGCTTTGCTCGATGCCAAGAGCGATCCGACGGTCGCCGCCATCCTGGCGCGTTTTCCCGGCGCCAGGATCATCGACGTGCGCATTCCCGACGCGCCGGAAGCCGACGCGGTCGAAGCCGAAGTGCCGGTCGAGCCGCCGGCGGACGACGACGAACCCTGACGAAACCACGACTTTGCAAAGGATCGGACCATGAAAGATCTTCTCGGCCTCATGGGCAAGGCGAAGGAAATGCAAGCCAAGTTCCAGGCTATGCAGGACGAGATCGCCACGGTCGAAGCCGTCGGCCAGGCCGGCGGCGGCCTGGTCATTGTCACGTTGACCGGCAAGTTTGAGATGAAGTCGCTGAAGATCGACCCGTCTCTGTTCAAGGAGGATGAGGTCGAGATCCTCGAAGACCTGCTTCTGGCCGCTCACAATGACGCCAAGGCCAAGGTCGAGCAGATCATGCAGGAAAAGACCAAGGCGCTGACCGCCGGCCTGCCGATTCCGCCGGGAATGAAACTGCCGTTCTAGATGCATGTCGCCCAAGAGTGTGCGACAGTTTTGGGGATAACGACATGCATAAAGCCAAAGACTAGTTGGCCATGGCCGAAGAGCCGTCCGAAAGGCTGATCGAGCAGCGTATCCGCAACAGGATCTACGAGATCCTGGAAATCCTGGCCGATTCTGATGCCGGCGTCGATCTCGTCGGCATCAAGGGCTATTTCAACCTGTTCGAGGATTTCGTGCATCGCCCCTCGATCGAAGCGGGCACTTCGGCGCTCTCGAAGGAAGAACGCGCCATCGTGCTGGAGATCGCGGATTTCCTGGAGGCTGCCGGGGAGGCCAACCCCGATTTCACCAGGTCCGAGTTCATCGACAGCGACTGGCCGGGAAAGATCGCGCCGGTCGCCCGCAATGCGCGAGCATTGTTCCTGAAGCGCGGGCTGTTCTCGGAGAAATTCGAAGAAATTGAGCCAGGACGGCCGGCAGCGATTTCAGCCGGGCGATAATGCATGTCGTCCAAAAGCGGTCTCGGCCTGGACAAGGGCGTGCATAAAACAAAGGCTTGAAGTCCGGATCTTGCCACGTAACTGTGCCAGTTTGGCAACAGCATCTCACCAATAACGTTTTAGCCATCATTTTGCCCGAAAGTGTCTCATTCTTGCCGCAGCCTGGGGGCGGGCATCGAAGTGAGAGGGTTACCTGTTGATTGCCACGCGATGGAAGACGCCGCTGTTGCTCGGCGTCGTCACGTCTCCCCTGTTCCTGGCCGCTTGCAGCCAGACCGCGTCACACGGCATGTCCAGCCTGACCGACGCCATCACGCCGAGTTTCCTGAGCTCCCGCGGCTACCACACGCCGAAGGACAGGGAATGCCTGGAAAGGGCGATGTTCTTCGAATCCAACCGGTCGAGCCGCGATGGCATGATCGCCGTCGGCACTGTCGTGATGAACCGGCTGCGCTCCGGCAAACATGGCGACACCATCTGCGCGGTGGTGGGCGAGCGCGGCCAGTTCGCGCCCGGCGTCATGACCAGGCCGATGAATTCGCGTGCCATGCCCGATGTCGAGGAAGCCGCCGACGCCGTGCTCAAGGGCGAGCGCAAGGCCAAGCTCAAGAACACGATGTATTTCCACACCGCGGGCCTGCGCTTCCCCTACAAGAACATGCATTACACCATGGTCGCCGGCGGCAATGCGTTCTACGAGAAGCGCGGCCGCAACTGGCAGCCGCTGCCGGACGAGCCGACGGTCGCGGTCGCCTCGGCCGAGCAGCCAGCAGCCTTGCCCGGAGTAGCCGCGACTCGTGTCGCTTCCGCCGAGCCGACGGCCAAGACATCCGATCGCACCGCTGCGGCCTACGTGACTGCGGCGGCGGAGCCGGTGCGCTCCGGCAAGGCGGCCCAGCAGACCTACGTGACGGCATCGGCTGCGCCGGCCGCAAAGTCCGCGCGCGTCCAGGAGAAGCCGACGATGGTGGCGATGCAGGAGCCGATGGAGGAACCGGATGCCGCTCGTTTTGGGGGGACCTTGAACACGAAGGTCATTTCCTCGGTGCAGGGCGCGCCGCAGGAAGCGGCGATGGGGTTCCAGTCGACGCCTGAGAACACCGATGCCATCGGCGCGATGATCGTCAGCCAGAGCCGTCCGCTCGAAACCAACTGAGGCGGGCCGCACTTGACGGCCTGCCGGTGCTGGTTGGAGACGCGGTCCGGACGCAAAACCGCTTCGCACTTTTCGCGGAATTGCTCTAGATCAGGGCAATGTCCAAGCGAATCGCGGGTCCCGAGATCGAACGCCTGATCCAACTCCTGGCCAAAGTGCCGGGGCTTGGTCCTCGTTCGGCCAGGCGCGCCGCGCTGCATTTGATCAAGAAGAAGGAACAGCTGCTGTCGCCGCTCGCCGCCGCCATGGGCGAGGCGGCCGACAAGGTGCGCATTTGCTCCACCTGCGGCAATGTCGACACGTCGGACCCCTGCATGATCTGCACCGATCCGCGCCGTGACGCCGGCACGCTGATCGTCGTCGAGGACGTCTCTGATCTGTGGGCGCTGGAGCGGGCGGCGGCGATGAACGTGCGCTACCACGTGCTGGGCGGCACGCTGTCGCCGCTCGACGGCATCGGCCCCGATCAGCTCAACATCCGCTCATTGGTCGACCGCGTCGCCGGCGGCGAGGTCAAGGAGATCATCCTGGCCGTCAATGCCACGGTGGAGGGCCAGACCACGGCCCACTACCTGACCGATCAATTGCACGGTTTCGAGGTGAAGATAACGCGGCTGGCGCATGGCGTGCCGGTCGGGGGCGAACTCGACTATCTCGACGAAGGCACGCTGGCGGCAGCGCTGCGCTCCAGGACGGCGTTTTGACGCGATTGCGGGGAAGGATGCTTGTCACGGTGATCCCGCATCCTCAAAAGTTGGCGTTCCGTGGCGCCCCCCTCTGTCCTGCCGGACATCTCCCCCTCAAGGGGGGAGATTGGCAATTTCGCAGCCGGCATCTCCTTTTCAACGGCGGTGTTTGGCGAAGGCAGAGACAACGGTCGATCTCCCCCCTTGTGGGGGAGATGGCCGGCAGGCCAGAGGGGGGCGCCAAGGAACGCGGCCTCCGCAAGTTCTGCTTTGCGTTTTTCCTGGCGATACTGGCTGCACTGTTCCTCTCCACCTCCGCCTCGGCCGCCAAGATCGACGACCAGTTCCGCGCCTGGCTCCGGAGCGATCTGTGGCCTGACGCCAAGGCCAAGCGCATTTCCAAGCAGACCTTCGATGCCGCTTTCGACGGTGTCAAACCCAATCTCAAGCTGCCCGATCTTGTCATGCCCGGCGAGAAGCCGAAGACGCCGCAGAAGCAGCATCAGGCCGAGTTCGGCTCGCCCGGCGCCTATTTCGCCGAGAAGACCATCCGCGCGGTCACATCGGGCGGGCGGACGCGCGCGGCGGCCAACGCCAGGACGCTCGCCGCGATCGAAAAGCGCTATGGCGTGCCGGGCGAGGTCCTTTTGGCGATCTGGGGTCGCGAAACAGGGTTCGGCGCGGCGAAGATGCCTTACGACGCCTTCGAGGTGCTCGGCACCAAGGCGTTCATGTCGACGAGGAAGGACTTCTTCCGCACCGAGCTGCTGGCGGCGCTCGAGATCGTCCAGCGCGGATTGGCCCCGGTGGATGCGATGAAATCGTCCTGGGCCGGCGCGCTCGGCCAGCCGCAATTCATGCCGACATCGTTCCTCAAGCATGCGGTGGATTTCGATGGCGACGGGCGTGTCGACATCTGGAGCTCGACGCCTGACGTGCTCGCCTCGATCGCCAACTATCTCGTCCATTATGGCTGGGTGAGGGGACGTGGCTGGGGCTTCGAGGTGACCGTGCCCGAGAGCGTCTCCTGCTCGCTCGAAGGCCCCGACCAGGGCAAGACAATCTCGCAATGGGCCGCAATGGGCATCAAGCGTGTCGGCGGCAAGGCATTCCCGGCGAGCGAGCTGAAGGCCGAGGGCTTCCTGCTGATGCCGGCCGGCCGCAGCGGCCCGGCCTTCATCGCCACGCCCAATTTCTACGTGCTGAAGCAATACAACACCAGCGACCTCTATGCCCTCTTCATCGGCCATGGCGCCGACCGCATCGCCCATGGCGATGCGAATTTTTCCGGCAGCTGGGGTGCGGTCGGTGACCTCCACCGCTCCGACATCGCCGCCCTGCAGCGGGCGCTGGAGGCCAAGGGCTACGATGTCGGCAGCGCCGACGGGCTGCCCGGCTTCAAGACCCGCCGCTCGATCGGTGCCTGGCAGGAAAAGAACGGCAAGCCCGCCACCTGCTTCCCCGATGCCGGCCTGGTCGCTGCTCTGAAGTAACTCCCACGTCAGGGTTTTTTCTCGAACGCTGGCCTCTGTTGGCCTTCGCATGCTCCGGCTCGTCCGCCTGCCACTATGATCCAGTGAGCCGACGCATAAATGCTCGTTGCCCGCCGCGAGGCCGCCGGATATGCTGTTGACCAACTGGACAAAAACCACGACGGTAAGTGGTCAAAGGGGGCCCTTGTCGGCCTGGAAAAACACCGCAACCCTGAGCCGGGAACTCAGGTCAACAAAACAGGGAACAATCACCATGATGATGGAAAAGCTTGCTCTACGATCCCGCATTCTGCTTGCGGGTGCCGCAATGTCGGCGCTGCTTCTGGCGGGAGCGCCGGCTGGCGCGGTCACGCCAGCCGACACGCTGGTCGAAGGCTTCGCCATCGATGACATCATCTCCATGGATCCGGGCGAGGCATTCGAGCTGTCGACCGCCGAGGTCACCGGCAACACCTATGACCTGCTGGTTCGGCTCGACCTCAGCGACACCTCCAAGGTCAAGGGCGACCTCGCCGAAAGCTGGACCGTCTCGGACGATGGCCTGACCTACACGTTCAAGCTCAAGCCCGGCCTGAAATTCGCCTCGGGCAACCCGATCACCGCGGCCGACGTCGCTTATTCGTTCGAACGCGCCGTCAAGCTGGACAAGAGCCCGGCCTTCATCATCGACCAGTTCGGGATCAGCGGCGACAATGTCGCCGAAAAAGCCAAGGCGGTCGATGACACCACCTTCCAGTTCATCGTCGACAAGGCCTATGCGCCGAGCTTCGTGTTGAACTGCCTGTCGGCCACCGTCGCCTCGGTCGTCGACGCCAAGCTGGTCAAGGAACATGTCGCGGCGGTCACGCCGAGCGCCGACTACAAATGGGACAATGATTTCGGCAATGCCTGGCTGAAGACCGGCTATGCCGGCTCGGGCGTCTACAAGCTGCGTGAGTGGCGCGCCAACGAGGCCGTCGTGCTCGAACGGAACGACAATTACTACGGCGAAAAGGCCAAGCTTGCTCGCGTCATCTACCGCAACATGAAGGAAAGCTCGGCACAGCGCCTGGCGCTTGAGGCCGGCGACATCGACGTCGCCCGCAATCTTGAGCCAAACGACCTCGACGCCATTGCCAAGAACGCCGACCTCACCACAACCAGTGCGCCGAAGGGCACTGTCTACTACATCAGCCTCAACCAAAAGAACCAGAACCTCGCCAAGCCCGAAGTCCGCCAGGCCTTCAAATATCTGGTCGACTATGACGCGCTGAGCTCGACCATCCTCAAGGGCATCGGTGAAATCCACCAGACTTTCCTGCCCAAGGGCGTGCTCGGAGAACTGGACAAGAACCCGTTCAAGCTCGACGTCGCCAAGGCCAAGGAACTGCTGGCCAAGGCAGGCCTGCCCGACGGCTTCAGCGTGACCATGGATGTGCGCACCGGCCAGCCGACAACCGGCATGGCGGAATCGATCCAGCAGACGCTCGGCCAGGCCGGTATCAAGCTGGAGATCATTCCCGGCGACGGCAAGCAGACGTTGACCAAGTACCGCGCCCGCAACCACGACATCTATATCGGTCAGTGGGGCCAGGACTATTTCGATCCGAACTCCAATGCCCAGACCTTTGCCTCGAACCCGGACAATTCGGATGAGGGCAAGTCCAAGACGCTGGCCTGGCGCAACGCCTGGGATATTCCGGACCTGACCAAGCAAACCGAAGCCGCTTTGCTGGAGAAGGATTCGGGCAAGCGCGCCGACATGTACAAGGATCTGCAGCAGAAGATCCTCGATACCAGTCCCTTCGTCATCATCCATCAGCAGCTGGAAGTCGCCGGGTTGCGCAAGAACCTCAAGGGTTTCGCGCTCGGCCCGAGCTTCGACACCAATTTCGTTGGGCCGGTTTCCAAGGAATAGCGCCGGCGGATGAGCGTAGCTGAAAATCAGGCGGCGGCAGGGCGCGGCAGCGCCCGTGCCGTCGCCATTTTCTCATCGATCGGCCGCTTCCTGGTGATCGCGATCACGACCTATCTCGGTCTGCTCGCGGTGACCTTTTTCATTGGCCGCGTCATCCCCATCGACCCGGTGTTGGCCGTGCTCGGCGACCGGGCGCCGGCCAATGTCGTGGAACGCACGCGCCGCGAGATGGGTCTCGACCTGCCGCTGGTCGAGCAGTTCTATATTTATGTCAAAAATGCCCTCAATGGTGATTTCGGCACCTCGGTGCTGACCACCAATCCGGTCATGACCGACATCCGCCGCGCCCTTCCGGCAACGACGGAACTGGCGACGTTGGGGACACTGATCGGCGCGCTGTTCGGCGTGCCGCTGGGTGTGCTGGCTGCCGTCAGGCGCGGCAGCCTCATCGACCAGGTCGTCCGTGTCATCGGCCTGATCGGCTATTCCGTGCCGATCTTCTGGCTTGGCCTGCTCGGGCTCGTCCTGTTCTACGCCAAGCTGCAATGGGTGGCTTTCCCGGCGCGGCTCGACGTCGTCTACGAATACACCTTCACGCCGATCACTGGCTTCTACCTTCTCGATTCGGCGATGCAGGGGCAGTGGGATGTCTTCTGGGACGCGTTCCGCCACATCATCCTGCCGGCCTCGCTGCTCGGCTATTTCTCGCTCGCCTATATCAGCCGCATGACGCGCTCCTTCATGCTCAACGAACTCACCCAGGAATACATCGTCGCCGCGCGCGCCAAGGGCCTGTCGGAAACCCGCATCATCTGGGCTCATGCATTGCGCAATGCCGCCGTGCCGATGGTGACCGTGATCGCGCTCTCCTATGCCGGGCTGCTGGAAGGCTCGGTGTTGACCGAGACGGTCTTCTCCTGGCCTGGCATCGGCCTCTACATCACCAATTCGCTGCAGAATGCCGACATGAACGCGGTGCTCGGCGGCACCATCGTCATCGGCTCGGTGTTCATAGCCATCAATCTCCTGTCCGACCTGCTTTACCGCGTGCTCGACCCGAGGACGAAGGTAAGATGAGCAGAGGAATCCCACTTTCGGGCTCGGCTGCCGCCAATCGCCCCTATTCCGGCCCTTCGGGCCACATCTCCTCTTGCCCGGGGGAGAGGAAGAGCCGGTCGCACGCCTGGCGCCTTTCCTCTCCCCCGTCGAACGGGGCAGAGTTGGTCTGCGAAGCAGACCGGAGTGGGGGCCGACAGCGCCAAGAGGCATCGTCATGACCGCCTCCGACGCCGCCCCCCTCTCCCGCCGCGACTGGCTGCTCAGCGAGCGGCCGGCCTCGCGCATGCAGGCGAGGCTCGGCCGCGCCTATGTCGCGTGGCGGCGTTTTTCCGCCAATCGGCTGGCCTTTCTCGGCCTGCTCATCATCATCGCGCTGCTGGTCATTGCCGCCCTTGCAGGGGTACTGGCGCCTTATTCGCCGACCTTCGGCGATCTGAAGAATGCGCGCCTGCTGGCGCCAAGTGCTGAGCACTGGTTCGGCACCGACGATCTCGGCCGCGATATCCTCTCGCGCATTCTCTACGGCTCGCGCTGGACGCTGTACGTCGTCATCCTGGTCGCCATCATCGCCGCCCCCATCGGCCTCGTGGTCGGCACCGTCGCCGGCTATGCCGGCGGCTGGACCGATGCCATACTGATGCGCATCACCGACATCTTCCTCGCTTTCCCCAAGCTGATCCTGGCGCTGGCCTTTGTCGCGGCCCTCGGCCCCGGCATCGAGAACGCGGTGCTCGCCATCGCCATCACCTCCTGGCCGCCCTATGCCCGCATCGCGCGTGCCGAAACGCTGACTGTGCGCAATTCCGATTACATCAAGGCGGTGGAGCTGATGGGCGCCTCGCCCTTCCGCATCGTGCTGCGCCACATCATGCCGCTCTGCATCTCCTCGCTGATCATCCGCGTGACGCTCGACATGGCCGGCATCATCCTCACCGCCGCCGGCCTCGGGTTCCTCGGCCTCGGCGCGCAGCCGCCGCTGCCCGAATGGGGCACGATGATCGCTTCGGGCCGCCGCTTCGTGCTCGACCAATGGTGGGTGGCCGGCGCGCCGGGCTTCGCCATCCTGATCGTCAGCCTCGGCTTCAACCTGCTTGGTGACGGCCTGCGCGACGCGCTCGACCCGCGGAGCGGCGACCAATGAACGGCGAAACGAGGACACGGCCGGAACGCGCATTGCTCGAAGTCGACGATCTGCGCGTCACCTTCCCGACGCGCACCGGGCTGATCGAGGCGGTGCGCGGCGTCTCTTTCTCGCTCGGCCGCGAAAGGCTGGGCATTGTCGGCGAGAGCGGCTCGGGCAAGTCGCAGACCGGCCGTGCCATCATGGGGCTGACGCCGCCCCAGGCGCGGATATCGGCGAAGAGGCTGGCTTTCGACGGCATCGACCTTCTGGCCGCATCGCCACGTGAGCGCCGGGCATTGCGGGGAAACCGCATCGCCATGATCCTGCAGGATCCGAAATATTCGCTCGATCCGGTGATGAGCATCGGCCGCCAGATCGTCGAGACGCTGCGCACGCATGAGAAGGTCTCCAAGGCCGAGGCGCGGGAGCGAGCGGTGGCCATGCTGGAAGCCGTGCAGATCCGCGACCCCCGGCGTGTCTTCGACCTGCATCCGCACGAGGTCTCCGGCGGTATGGGCCAGCGCGCCATGATCGCCATGATGCTGATCGCCGGGCCGGAAATGATGATCGCCGATGAACCGACCTCGGCGCTCGACGTCACCGTGCAACTCGACGTGCTCGGCATTCTCGACCGGCTGGTCGGCGAGCGCGGCATGGGGCTGATCTTCATCTCGCACGATCTGCGCCTGGTCTCGTCCTTTTGCGACCGCGTCATCGTCATGTATGCCGGCAAGGTGGTGGAGCAGCTCAAGGCCTCCGAACTCGGTCGCGCCCAGCATCCCTACACGCGCGGCCTGCTCAACTGCATGCCCAAGATCGGCGCCGATCGTCACCCGCTGCCGGTGCTCGACCGCAAGCCGGAGTGGGCGGCATGACGTCAGCAATTGCCGTCGACGGGCTGGAGGTCATCTTCGACCGCTTTCGCGCACTGAAGGGCGTCAGCCTGGACGTGCAGCCGGGCGAATCCTTCGGCCTGGTCGGTGAATCTGGCTCCGGCAAATCGACGCTGCTCAGGGCGATCGCCGGCCTTGCGCCGGTCGCTTCGGGCAGCATCACGGTCAACGGCAAGAAGCTCGGCGCGCGCCGCGACAAGGCCTTTTACCGCGAAGTGCAGATGGTGTTCCAGGATCCGTACGGTTCGCTGCACCCGCGCCAGACCATCGACCGCCTGCTGCAGGAGCCGCTCGCCATCCATGGCTTTGCCGACGGCGAAAAGCGCATCCAGCGGGCGCTCGACGAGGTCGGCCTCGGCAACGGCTTCCGCTTCCGCTACTCGCATCAATTGTCGGGCGGCCAGCGCCAGCGCGTGGCGATCGCGCGCGCGCTGATCCTCGAACCGTCGGTCCTGCTGCTCGACGAGCCGACCTCGGCGCTCGATGCCTCGGTGCAGGCCGAGGTGCTCAACCTGCTCGAGGAAGTACGCCGGCGGCGCAAGCTGACCTTCCTGATGGTCAGCCACGACCTCGCCATCATCACCCATATGTGCGAGCGCCTGATGGTGATGCAAAGCGGCGAGGCGGTGGAGAATTTGACGGCGGGTGACTTGGTCGAGCGCCGCGTGACGAAGGATTACACGCGCAATCTCTTGCGGGCCAGCGACGGGTTTGTGAGAGCTATTTGAATTCGCTTGTCTTGCGAACCGATCGTCTTAGGGGACGTCATGAAGGAATGGCAGTTTGCAGATCCTCCTAACGTCGGGGTGTTTTTGGACAGGGGCATAGTAACCCGGGGCGACTGGATCGCATATGTCTCGCATGACGATGACGACGGCAGTTGGCAATTCCACAACAGCGAAACCGGACCTGTTGAAGAAGGCGACATAATGATCGTGAGCCTGCAAAGCGTTTTGCAGCGGGATGAAAGCATCCAAATCTTGGCCGACTTGCCGGAAGGCTGGCATGCCTGGCGCAGCTCAAAATCGTCACCTTGGCAGCGGGCAAAATCGCGTCCCACACCCTCCAACGACAACGAATGACTCGGCAATGTCTCAGGTCTGAGCTTGCACCGGTTCGCCGGTCTCCAGAGCGGGCGGCTCATCCCGACGCTTCGGCTCCTTGATCCTGAACCACGTCACATAAAGCGCCGGCAGGAACAGCAGCGTGATCGCAGTACCCGCGATGATGCCGCCCATCATCGCGTAGGCCATCGGTCCCCAGAACACTTCGCGCGCGATCGGGATCAGCGCCAGGCTGGCGGCGGCGGCCGTCAGCGCGATCGGCCGCATCCGGTGTTCCGTCGCTTCGATGACAGCGGCCCAACGGTCCTTGCCCTCCGCGACAAGGTCCTCGATCTGCACGATCAGGATGACCGAGTTGCGGATCAGGATGCCGATCAGGGCAAGCACGCCGAGGATGGCGACGAAGCCGAGCGGCGCGCCGCTCGGCACCAGGGCCGCCACCACGCCGATCAACCCGAGCGGCGCCACCGCAACGACCAGGAACAGGCGCTGGAAGCTCTGCAGCTGGACCATCAGGATGGTTGCCATCACAAACAGCATCAGCGGCACGACGGCCGCTATCGGCCCCTGGCTCTTGGCGCTTTCCTCGACGGAGCCGGCGGTCTCGACGGAATAGCCCGGCGGCAGCTTGGCGATGAAGCCATCGACCGATGGCTTCAGTTCGTTGACCACTGTTGCCGGCAGAACGTCGCCGACCAGGCCGGCCCGCACGGTGATGGTCGGGATGCGGTCGCGCCGCCATACCGTCGGTTGTTCGAGCTCGTAGCGGAAGTTGGCCACCGCCGCGAGCGGGATGGCCTCGCCGGTGCTGGTCGGCAGCTGCATGTTCTGCAAAGTCTCGATCGAGCCGCGTTCGGCCTCGCGCGAGCGCGCCACCACGTTGATCAGGTAGGTGGCGTCACGCACTTGCGTGATGGTGGCGCCGCCGACGGTGCTGTTGAGCGCGCTGGCGATGTCGGAGGAGGTGATGCCGAGCTGCCGCGCCTTGTCCTGCAGCACGTCGACCCTGAGCACGCGCTGCGGCTCGTTCCAGTCGAAGGTCGGCGCGGCGAGTTTGGGATTGGCTGAAATCACGCCGGCGAATTGCTGCGCCAGCGAGCGCACCGTCTGGATGTCGGGCCCGCCGACGCGGTACTGCACGGGCCGGCCGACAGGCGGTCCGAGTTCGAGTAGCTTCACGAAGGCGTCGGTACCGACGAATTCCTCGCGCAGCAGCTTTTCCAGCGCCGGCTTCACCCGGTTGCGCGCCTCGATGCTCTTGGTGACGATGACCGTCTGGCCGAAATAGGGATTGGCCGGTTGCACGTCATAGGCGAGCACGAAGCGCACCGCGCCCTGGCCGATATAGGACGAGAAATGGTCGATGTCGGGATTGCCGACCAGCGCCCGCTGCTCGAACCGCTCCATCTGCTCGCGCGTGTCGGCGATCGAGGAATTCTGCGGCAGGTTCCAGTCGACGATCAGCTCCGGCCGGTCCGAGGGCGGGAAGAACTGCTGCTGCACCAGGCCGAAGCCGGCGATCGACGCGGCAAACAACAGCACCGTGGCGATGATGGTCAGCCAGTGATGGCGCACCGAGCCGACAAGGGCACGCCGGAACAGCGAGGTGAAGCGGCCTGGCTGGTCGTGATGCTTCGTCTTCATCGTCGCCGGCAGAATGGTGACGCCGAGCAGCGGCGCGAACAGCACCGCCACGATCCACGACACCAGCAGCGACACGGCGATGACGACGAACAGAGTGAAGGTGTATTCGCCGGCGGCGCTGTTGTTGAGGCCGATCGGAATGAAGCCCGCGACGGTCACCAGCGTGCCGGTCAGCATCGGGAAGGCGGTCGATGTGTAGACATAGGTCGCCGCCTTGCGCAGGCTATCACCGACCTCCAGCCGCGCCACCATCATCTCGACCGCGATCATCGCGTCGTCGACCAGAAGCCCGAGCGCGATGATCAGCGCACCGAGCGAGATGCGCTGCAGCGAGATGCCGAGATAGGACATGACCGTGAAGGTGATGGCCAGCACCAGCGGGATCGACAGCGCCACGACGAAGCCGGCGCGCATGCCGAGACTGATGAAGGACACGGCCAGCACGATGGCCACCGCCTCGAACAAGGCGCGCGTAAAGCCCGAGACCGCTTCCTCGACGATGACCGGCTGGTCGGCGACCAGATGCACGCCGACGCCGACCGGCAGGTCTGCCAGCACCTTGTTCATCGCCTCATGCAGCGCCTCGCCGAATTTGAGCAGATTGGCGTTGGGCTTCATGCCGATGGCAAGCCCGATCGCGTCCTGGCCGTTGAAGCGGAACAGTGCCGTTGGCGGATCGGCATAGCCGCGCGTGATCGTCGCCACGTCGCTCAGCCGGAAGAAGCGGTCGTTGACGCGAAGATTGATCGCGCGAAGGCTGTCTTCGGAGGTGAACTGGCCGCCGACCCGCACGCTGATGCGTTCCGGGCCGGACTGGATGACGCCGGACGGCGTGATCGCGTTCTGCGCTTGCAGGCTTGCCACGATCGCCTGTTGGTTGAGGCCGAGGGCCGCGATCTGGCGGGTCGAGAATTCGAGGTAGATCGCCTCGTCCTGGGCACCGACCAGGTCCACCTTGCCGGCATTCGGCACGGTCAGGATTTTTGTCCTGACATCCTCGACATAGTCGCGCAGCTGGCGCGGCGTCAGCCCGTCCGACGTGAAGGCATAGATGTTGCCGTAGACGTCGCCGAAACGGTCGTTGAAGAACGGCCCCTGGACGCCTTGCGGGAACTGCGCCTTGATATCGTTGACCATGTTGCGCACCTGAATCCAGTTCGGCACGACATCGCGCGCCTTGGTAGTGTCCTTCAGGTTGACGAAGACGACGGTCTGGCCGGCTGTGGTGACGGATTTGGTGTAGTCGAGGCTGTCGAGTTCCTCGAGCTTCTTCTCGATGCGGTCGGTCACCTGCTGCACCGTCTCCTTGACCGAAGCGCCGGGCCAATTGGCCTGGATGATCATGGTCTTGATGGTGAAGGCGGGGTCTTCCTCGCGGCCGAGGTTGAGGTAGGAGAAGATGCCGGCCGCAACGAAGACCAGCATGAAATACCAGACCATCGAGCGGTGGTTGAGCGCCCAGTCGGAGAGGTTGAAGCCCTTCATGAGGCCCCTCCCGCGGGCAGTTTGACCTTCTGGCCTTCGGTCAGGCTGTGGACGCCGGCGGTGACGACGCGCATTCCCGCTTCCAGTCCCTGAGCCACCGTGAAGGTTCCGCCGTTCCTGGAGGCAACCTTGATCTCGCGCGTGCTCACGCTCGATGTCTGCGCATCGACG
Organism: Mesorhizobium sp. B2-3-7; assembly: GCF_006442695.1. Lineage (NCBI taxonomy): Bacteria > Pseudomonadati > Pseudomonadota > Alphaproteobacteria > Hyphomicrobiales > Phyllobacteriaceae > Mesorhizobium > Mesorhizobium sp. B2-3-7. Next base: position 17,992 of record NZ_VFVV01000013.1, read on the forward strand.
ATCCACACCCTGTCGGAGCCGTTCCTCTGGAAGAGCGCCGACAGCGGCAGTTCGATCGTCGGCTCCACCGTGGTCATGCGCGTTGCGGTCACGGTCGAGCCGAGCCGGAAGGCCTGCGGCGGATCGGTAAGCGTCAGCCGCACGCGCCGCGTGCGCGTCGAGCCCTCGGCCTGCGGCGCGATCTCGCGCAGCTTGGCCTCGGTCCGGATCGTCGGCAGCGATTGCAGGATGACCTGGAACGGCGTGCCGGCCGTGAGATCGCCGGTCAACTGGTCTGGAATATCGACCACCGCTTCGCGCGGGTCCGAGCGCGCCACGGTGACGACCGTCTGGCCGGGGGAGACCGTCTGGCCGACCTCGGCGCCGACAGCCGTGACGACGCCGTCGAAATCCGAGAACAGCCTGGCATAGCCGAGCTGCTCCTGCGATTTGGCCAGCGAGGCCTTGGCCCGCTCGACACTGGCCTCGGCCGCCTTCCTCGCCTGCTGCGCGGCATCGAACACGGCTTGCGTGGTGTTGGCGGTGGCAAGCAATTGGCGCTGGCGCTCCTCGCTGGCGGCGGCGTTGGCAAACTGTGCCTCGGCATTGGAGAGCTCGGCCTTGGCCGCCTGGACGGACAGCTCCAAGGCGGTCGGGTCCAGTGCCGCGATCGTCGTGCCCTTGCTGACGATGTCGCCGACATTGACGTCGCGGGACACGACCCGGCCGAGCAGGCGAAAGGCGAGATCGGCGCTGACCTGCGGCTCGACCGATCCGGCGAAGCCGAAGACCTGCGTGGTGCGCGGCTCGACCACCACCGACAGCACCGGCCGGATGATCTCCGGCGGCTTCTCCTCCGATTTCGAGCAGGCGGCGAGCGCGCCAAGCGCTATCACGCCAAGCAGGAGGCGCGGCAGCCGGCTCATTGGCCCGCTCCCGATATCTCGATTTTCTGACCCGCACTGAGCAGCTGTCCGCCCGCGGTGACGACGCTTTGGCCCTCCTCCAATCCCCTGGCGATGACGACGGTGCCGGAATTGAAAGCCAGCACCTCGACCGGTGCCATCGTCACCGTACCGGTCGAGGGATCGACGATCCAGACCGCCGGCTTGCCGGCGCTGGACGTCAATGCCTGCCAGGGCAGCAGGATCGCCTTGGCCGGTTTGGCGCCGACCGAGCCGATGACGGCCGCGCCCAGCGGCATGCCGGCGGGCGTATCGGCAATGCCGACCTTGACCCGGATCGAGCCCGACGCCGGATCGACCGCCGGGGAGATTTCGCGCACCTTGCCCGTTGCCCTGATCTGCGGGTCGGACAGAAGCGTAATCGTCACCGCCGGCGAGGTCGGCGTCCTGGCGACCAACGTCTCCTGGACGTTGAACACCGCGTCGCGGTCGCCGTCCTCGGCGACGGTGAAGACGGTCTGCGCAGCCTGCACCACCTGGCCGGTTTCGACTTGGCGGGCGGTGATGACGCCCGCGGCGCCAGCCTTGAGTTCGGTGAAGGACAGGTTCTGCTTGGCATTGGCGAGCGCGCTCTGCGCCGCGTCGAGGCTGCCTTGCGCCACCTTCAATGCCTGATCGGCGGCGTCATAGTCGCGCCTGGTGGTGTAACCCTGGGCAAGCAGCGTCTTTTGCCGCTCGAAGGCGGCGGCGGACTGGGTCAACTGCGCTTGCGCCGCGTCGAGATCGGCCTGCGCCGAGCGCAAATCGGATTCCTGCTCCTGCGGGTCGATGCGGGCAAGCACCGCGCCCTTGTCGACATGCTGGCCGACATCGGCAAGCCGTTCGGCGACGCGGCCGCCGACCCGGAACGACAGATTATTCAGCGTACGCGCCGCGATCACCCCGGTCAGCGCGGTTCTCGGCGCATAGTCGGCCATCGCCACGGTCTCGGTGCGCACCATGATCGGCAGCTTTTTTTCCGCCGCTTCCTGTTTCTGGCAGCCGGCCAAAAGCAGGACGGCCGTGCAAGTGAAAAGCGCTACGCCGATGGAAAAAGTCGAAAAATTGGAAGGTTTGACCGATGGCGGCGAGACGGACGATGTCGCGTTCCTGCTCATGGGCTCCCTCAGCCGCAGGCCGCTCGCCGATCGCGATGCCTCGCGGATCCCGGCACGATAGTCGATCTCCCGAAAAAGGAAACCGGACTCGTACCCGTGTCAGGCATCCGACTCGGGTTTGCAAAGGCCTGACGACGGCCGGTCCCGGCCGGGCAGCTTTTCGTGATAGGAATTTTTTCCTTGACGAGGTGAAGGCAACTATGATAGATATTTGGATATGGTGCTGAGTTGCGCCAGGGACCCGCCGCACAGGCGGGTTTTTCCGTTCAATGATCCTCAACAGCGCGCCGCGAAGGCTCCGAACCCGTTAACGCAGTCCGTTGCCCTGGTACGGATATCGCCGGCTGATCAGGCGCGATACCTCAGGCCCAATCGCCTGCCGGCGGTGCCGACTTGAGGAAAGCATGAAATAAGCCCAGAAGACATCTGATCAAGCAGAACGGGCGCCGGCCCTATGAGGGACATCATGAAGAACTCAGCCATTTCCGAACGCAAGAGCCAGTCGATCTCGCGCGGTGTCGGTATGACCACGCAGATTTACGCCGACCGGGCCGAGAACTCGGAGATCTGGGATGTCGAGGGCCGCCGCTACATCGATTTCTCCTCCGGCATCGCCGTCGTCAACACCGGCCATCGCCACCCCAAGGTCATCGAGGCGGTCAAGGCGCAGCTCGACCGCTTCACCCACACCTGCCACCAGGTGGTGCCCTATGAGAGCTATGTACGGCTGGCCGAGCGGCTGAACGGCATACTTCCGGGCAAGTTCGAGAAGAAGACGATCTTCGTCACCACCGGCGCCGAGGCGGTCGAGAACGTCATCAAGATCGCCCGCAATGCCACCGGCCGCCAGGCCGTCATCGCCTTTGCCGGCGGCTTCCATGGCCGCACCTTCATGGGCATGGCGCTGACCGGCAAGGTCGTGCCTTACAAGGTCGGCTTCGGCGCCATGCCGGCCGACGTCTTCCACGCCCCGTTCCCGGTGCCGCTGCACGGCGTGTCGGTGGCCGATTCGCTTGCCGCGCTCGATCGCCTGTTCAAGGCCGACGTCGATCCGGCCAGGGTCGCGGCCATCATCGTCGAGCCGGTGCAGGGCGAGGGCGGCTTCTACGAAGCGCCGCGCGATTTCATGACCGCGCTGCGCAAGATCTGCGATCAGCACGGCATCCTGCTCATTGCCGACGAGGTGCAGACCGGCTTTGCCCGCACCGGCAAGATGTTTGCCATGGAGCACCATGAGGTGACCGCCGACATCACCACCATGGCCAAGGGCCTGGCCGGCGGCTTTCCGCTGGCTGCGGTCACCGGCCGCGCCGAGATCATGGATGCGCCTGGCCCCGGCGGGCTGGGCGGCACCTATGGCGGCAGCCCGATCGGCGTTGCCGCCGCGCATGCGGTGCTTGACGTGATCGAGGAAGAGAAGCTGTGCGACCGCGCCAACTCGCTCGGCGCCAGGCTGAAGCAGCGTCTGGGCTCGATCCGCGACGACGTCCCCGAAATCGTCGACATCCGTGGCCCCGGTTTCATGAACGCGGTCGAGTTCAACGACGTCAGGAAGGGCTTGCCATCGGCGGAGATGGCCAATGCGGTCAGGCTGAAGGCGCTCGACAAGGGGCTGATCCTGCTCACCTGCGGCGTTCACGGCAACGTCATCCGCTTCCTGGCGCCGCTCACCATCCAGGACGGCATCATGAACGAGGCGCTCGACATTCTGGAAAGCTCGATCCGCGAGGTTCGCGCTGCCTGAAAGGGCGGCGCCCATTTCTCCTGACGGCTTACACCGGACCCGGTGAACGTGCCGTCAGGAGCTCGGATTCTGTAACCAGGCTGGAAGGTCCGCCTGGCGTGCAGCAACGCCGCATGCGAACCAGCTTCTCGCGCATAGTAATCGACAGCATCCTCGACATCCCGCAGGGCTAGTTTTCGAGGAATGATCGCCTTTATGGGCACTTACTCATTGGCCCTGCGCTCGTTTCCGCAGCGTGGCGAAATAGTTGTCGTCGACGGGAGCGCCCGGGGCGGACGATGCGCCCTCGAGGAGCAAACCGCGCAGAAGTTGACGATCCTGATCGCGGCGGATCAATTCACGCATATACTCGCTGCTCGTGCCATAGCCGCGATCGGTCACTTGCTGATCGACAAAATGCTTCAAGCTGTCCGGCAGGGAGATGTTTATGATGCTCATCCAAGCATTTTATGGACTATGGCAAAAATGGCAATCTTAGGCACTGGCCTCGGCTGACTCCTTGTTCTGGAACGCGGCCAGCGCCGCTTTCAGTCCGTCCGGCCCCGCAGCCACCGTCTGCGGCGCCGGCGAGAAGCCGGCGCTCAGCATCTTGCGGCCGAGCATGTGGTCGCCGGGGCGGTTGACCGATTCGATGCCGAGCAGCCTGTCTGCGGCATAGTGGTAGATCGAGAACTTGTTGTCGGCGAGATCGCCCAGCACGACATGGCTGTCGCCGCCGGATGTCAGGCCGACCATCTGCAGCTTCATGTCGCCGATGTCGGACCAGAACCAGGGCACGGCCGAATAGGCGTCGGCATGGCCCGTTATGGTGCGCGCGGCAAGCCGCGCCTGGTCGGTGGCGTTCTGTACCGATTCCAGCCGCACGTCGCCGCCGGTGAACCAATGCCGATAGGAGGCGGCGTCGCCGATGGCGAGGATTTCCGGCACCGAGCTGCGCATCTGGTTGTCGACGCGAATGCCGTTGGCGATGGTGAGGCCGGCTTCCGCGGCCAGTTCGACATTGGGCACGGCGCCGATGCCGACGACGACCATGCGCGCCGGCAGCCTTTCGCCTGACGAGGTGATCGCGGCCGTGACATGGCCGTTTTCGCCTTCGAGCCTTGCGATCGTGGTGCCGGTGAGAATGTGCACGCCGGTCGCTTCCAGCCGTTGGCGGACATGGCCCGCCACGATCGGCGCCACGGCGCGGCCAAGCAGCCGGTCGACCGCTTCCACGACCGTTACGGTGCGGCCGGCCGCGCGCAGCGTCGCCGCGATCTCCAGCCCGATGAAGCCGCCGCCGAGGATGACGACGTCTTCGCTCCGTGCGCTCAAGTCCCGGATCAGCCGCGCATCGGCCAGCGAGCGCAACGACACCACACCGGACAGATCCGCGCCGGGCAGCGGCAGGAGGCGCGGGCGCGAGCCGGTGGCGAGGATCAGATGATCGAAGGCAAGTTCGCCGCCGCCTGATATCTCCAAACGGCGACTGCCGGCATCGATGCGGTCGATCCGAACGCCCGGCCGGTAGTCGACGGCGTTGCCGGTGTAAAATGCCTCGCCACGCAAGGGTTGCGGCTTGGCCTCGGCATCCTTGATGAAGGTCTTCGACAGCGGCGGCTTGTGATAGGGCAGTTCGTTCTCGTCGCCGACGAGGATCACCGGCCCGTCGTAACCCTCCTCGCGCAGGCTTGCCGCCGCCTGCACGCCCGCATGTCCCGCACCGACAATGACCACGCCGTTCTTCATCGCATTCCGATCCCAAGCTTGATTTTAGGATGTCTCGCCACGTGGCAATTGTCTGGCGCCGCCGCAAGAGGCCATTTGCGGGTCGCACCCGGAACGGCGGCTGTCAATCGGACAGTTCGGCGATGAAGTCGGCACACGGTGCAGGCGGCTAAAGTTGACTATCGCAGTTTAGAATAATTCTAAACTGTTGTTTCGATTGAGTTTTCCTGTCGATTTTCGTTGACTTCCATCGGTCCTGAAGCTTTATGGGGCCTCGCGCATCGGCGCATCCCTTTGATGTCTGGGCCTTGAACCCTTTCGATTGGAGGCATTTTGGTGTCTTTCTTCTTCGACCCGCGCGACAGCGCGGCATGCCCCGCGAATGACGGCCTGCACATGGCCTGGCGCCGGTTGTCGCGCGCGCCGTTCACAAAATTCCCGAAAAACTGGAGAGTGATAATGACGGCACGACATGGCAGCAGGCTTGCGGCGATCAGTGCCACGGCGCTGCTGACGGCGGCGGTGTTCGTGCTGCCGGCCAAGGCCGAGAGCGATCCCAAGGCGGTCATCAAGACCTATGCCGACATCGCGCTTGCCAAATACGAGGATTCGCTGACCACCGCGCAGGCGCTCGACAAGGCGGTCGATACCTTATTGGCCAAGCCTTCGGCCGAGACGCTCAATGCCGCCCGCGAGGCCTGGAAGGCATCGCGCGTTCCCTACCAGCAGACCGAGGTCTACCGCTTCGGCAACAAGATCGTCGACGACTGGGAAGGCAAGGTGAATTCCTGGCCGCTGGACGAAGGCCTGATCGATTATGTCGCCAAGAGCTACGGCACAGAATCCGACGCGAATTCGCTCTACACGGCCAATGTGATCGCCAACAAGGAGATCGAGATCAACGGCAAGAAGGTGGACGCCTCGAACCTTTCGCCGGAATTCCTCTCCGGCACGCTGCAGGAGGCCGGCGGCGTGGAGGCCAATGTCGCCACCGGCTACCATGCCATCGAGTTCCTGCTCTGGGGTCAGGACCTGCACGGCACCGGACCGGGCGCCGGCGAGCGCCCCTACACCGATTATGATCTCAAGAACTGCACCGGCGGCAATTGCGACCGCCGCGCGGAATATCTGAAGTCAGCCAGCACGCTTTTGGTGTCCGACCTCCAGGAGATGGTCGGCGACTGGAAGGAAGGCGGCGCTGCGCGCAAGAACCTGGTCGACGGCGAGCCGAACGCCGCTATTTCGGCCATCTTCACCGGCATGGGCTCGCTCTCCTACGGAGAACTCGCCGGCGAGCGCATGAAGCTCGGCCTGCTGCTGCACGATCCGGAAGAGGAGCATGACTGCTTCTCCGACAACACCTACAATTCCCATCTTTATGACGCCGTCGGTATCCGCGCCGCCTATCACGCCAGCTACACCAGGCTGGACGGCACCGTCGTTTCAGGGCCGTCGGTGGCGGACATGGTCAAGGCGGCCGATCCGGCCATCGACAAGGAACTGTCTGACAAGCTCGATGCCACCGTCGCCAAGATGGAGGCAATCAAGGCCCGCGCCGAAGGCGGCGAGGCTTACGACCAGCAGATCGCCGAAGGCAACACCGAGGGCAACGCCACGGTGCAGGCGGCAATCGACGCACTGGTCGACCAGACCAAATCGGTCGAACGCGCCGTCGGCGCGCTGAAGCTCAACGCCATCGCCTTTGAGGGTTCAGACAGCCTCGATGCGCCGGACAAGGTGTTCCAGTAAGCGTCGAAGCCTGGAAGCCCGGGCCGAAGTCACAAAGGCTTCGGCGCGGGGAAGATAGAGTCAAGCCACACGGCGCGGAAGGCGCCGTCAGCCATCCGAGCAAGTTTATGCTAATCTGCCATTGCAACATCATCACCGAGAAGGAGATTGAGCAGACGATCGTCGGGCTGCTGGACCAGGATCCCTGGCAGCTCATCGTGCCGGCAAAAGTCTATCACGCCATGCACAAGCGCGGTCGCTGTTGCGGCTGCTTCCCAAATGTGGTCGAAACGATCATTCGAGTCACCGAGAACTACCACGCCCGCTCGCAGGCGAGCGGCGTTGACATCGTTTCACATCTGGATCGCGTCAGAGGCCTGCGCGTCCAATACGGGAGCAGAACCCATGAAAGGCGAACCACAGATCATCGAGCGGCTTAACGAGGCTCTGTTCCTGGAGCTTGGTGCCGTCAATCAGTATTGGGTCCATTTCCGTCTGCTGGAGGACTGGGGATACGCCAAGCTCGCCAAGAAGGAACGCGCCGAATCGATCGAGGAGATGCACCATGCCGACAAGCTCGTGGCCCGGATCATCTTCCTGGAAGGGCACCCCAATCTGCAGTCCGTGGCGCCGCTGCGTATCGGACAGAACGTGAAGGAAGTGCTCGAATCCGACCTTGCCGGCGAGTATGACGCTCGCACCGCCTACAAGCGCTCGCGCGAGGTCTGCAACGAAGCCGGCGACTATGTCAGCATGAAACTGTTCGAGGAACTCTTGGCCGACGAGGAGGGGCACATCGACTTCCTCGAGACGCAGCTCGATCTGCTTGCCTCGATCGGCGAGGAAAAATACGGCCAGCTCAATGCCGCATCGGCGGACGAGGCGGAGTAAGGGCATGCGGGAATGCGGCGCACCCTAGCATTGCTGCGCCGCTGGCGGCGGGCCGAAGGCCTGTCGTCAAACAGAAAACCGGGAAGCGTCGTGCTTTCCGGTTCGGCCGCCATCATTCTTTTGACCTTCGCCACGGGCGGGTCCGGCTCGCAGCAGCCCGCCAATTTCGCCGCCACGCGCACCGACCTCAGCCCGAAGGATCAGGCGCGCGTCACAGCCGTTACCAGGCCGACCAAGGACTTCTCGAAACCCGAGCAGTTCGAATTGATGCAAGGCGGCGCCGGCACATCCAGGAAGGACGTCAACCGCGATTCCTTCTCGCAATCGTCGGCCAACATCACCTTCGAGGAAGAAGGCACCTTCAAGCTGGGCAACGCCCTGTTCCGCAAGAATTGGGTCTCGTCGCCGTCCTCGACGCAGGCTTCCGACGGGCTCGGACCGCTGTTCAACGAACGCGCCTGCCAGAACTGTCATCTGAAGGACGGCCGCGGCCGTCCGCCGCAAGGCACCGGCAGCACGTCGATGTTCCTGCGGCTGGCGCGCGAGGCGAGCACCGAGGAGGAGAAGGCTGGGCTTGCCGACCACAGGCTGCTCAACATCCCCGATCCGGTCTACGGTTCGCAGCTGCAGGATCTTGCCGTCCCCGGCCTGCGCGGCGAGGGCCGGATGCGCGTCGACTACAGCGAGGAAAAAGTCGGGCTCGGCGACGGCACCGTGGTTTCGCTGCGCAAGCCCACTTACGCGGTCGATGATCTGGCCTACGGCCCGCTCGATCCGCGCACCACGCTGTCGCCGCGCCTGACGCCGCCGATGATCGGGCTTGGCCTCATCGAGCAGATCGCGCCCGCTGATATACTCGCCCATGCCGATCCGAACGACCGGGACGGCGACGGCATTTCCGGCAGGCCGAACATCGTGCGCGACGGCATGAGCGGCGAGCTCACCCTTGGTCGTTTCGGCTGGAAGGCGCAGACCGCGTCGATCCGCCAGCAGGCCGCGGATGCCTTTGCCGGCGACATCGGCATCTCGACGCCGGAGGAGCCCAAACACTGGGGCGACTGCACCGCCGCCGAGAAGGATTGCCTTGCCATGCCGGATGGCGTGCAGGAGCGGCTCGGTCCGGCCGAGGCGCCGGCGCCGGTCATGGACCTCGTCACCTTCTATTCGCAGAACCTGGCCGTGCCGGCGCGCCGCGACCTCGGCGCCCCGGATGTGCTCGCCGGAAAGAAACTCTTCTACGAGATCGGCTGCGTTTCCTGCCACGCGCCGAAATTCGTAACCCGCCGCGACGCGCCCAACAAGGCGCAGGCCTTCCAGCTTATCTGGCCCTATTCCGACTTCCTGCTGCACGACATGGGCCCCGGCCTTGCCGACGGCCAGGCGGTGGGCGAGGCGACGGGCAACGAATGGCGCACGCCGCCGCTATGGGGCATAGGCCTCGCCGAAACGGTCAACGGCAACAATTTTTATCTGCACGATGGCCGCGCCCGCAGCCTGGTCGAGGCGATTCTTTGGCATGGCGGCGAGGGCCAGAAATCGCGCGACCGCTTCGCCGCCGCCGGCGCCGCCGACCGCGAGGCATTGCTCAAATTCCTGGAGTCCCTGTGATGTTGAAGCGTCCCGCGCTGGTAATCCTTCTTCCTCTGGCCCTGCTGGGCGTCAGCCCCGCATCGGCGGCGGTGAAGGCCACCGACGTCATCCAGCGGGCAATCGACGGCTTTGTCCGGCCGGCCTATGCCAGTCTGCACGACCGCGCGGCGGGCTTGAACAAGGCGATGCACGCGCTTTGCGAAAAACCCTCAAAGGGCGATCTCGATGCGGCACGCGCCGAATTCTCGCGCACGGTGGGTGCCTGGTCGTCGGCCGAGATCATCGGGTTCGGCCCGATCAAGGAAAACAACCGGCTGGAGCGAATGCTGTTTTGGCCGGATCGCAAAAGCATCGGCCTGAAACAGGTGCAGGCCGCGTTGGCCGCCCAAGACCCGAGCGCCACCGATCCGGCACAGCTTTCCGGCAAGAGCGTCGCCATGCAGGGGCTCGGCGCCTTGGAGTTCGTGCTCTACGGTGACGGCGCCGATGCGCTTGCCGGCAAGAACGATCCCTATCGCTGCGCCTATGGTGCGGCGGTTGCCGGCAACATCGAAACCATGGCCGGCGATGTCGCCGACGCCTGGAACAAGCCGGACGGCTTTGCGGCGCGCTGGGCCAATCCGGGGCCGCAGAATCCGCTCTATCGCGACGGCACCGAAGCGGTGACGGAACTGGTCGGCATCTTCATCAACGAGCTGGAAATGGTTCGCGACGTGCGCCTGAAAGGCTTCCTGGGCGGCAAGCCGGAGGCGGACAAGCCGAAACAGGCGATCTACTGGCGTTCGCAAAACACCACCAATTCGCTGGCCGGAAACCTTGCCGGCATCGACGGGCTGTTCGAGGCCTCGGAGCTCGGCGATGCGCTGCCGGCCGATGCGCGCTGGATGGCGGAATCGATCCACATCCAGCTGCTCAACGGCGTCGCCACCGCGAAGTCGGTCCAGGGGCCGATCGACAAGGCGCTCGCCGACCCGGCGCTGCGCGAAAAGCTCGAGCATCTCGCGCTGATCACCTCCAGCCTGTCGACCCTGTTCGGCACAAGGCTGACCGCCGAATTCGGCCTGACCGCCGGGTTCTCCTCGCTGGATGGGGACTGAGCGTGAAAACCTCTCTCATCGATCGCCGCGATTTCCTGAGAGCTGCCGGAGCAGGCTTCGTGGCGGCGATGGCACCGCCCGCGTGGGCGAAGACGCTTGCGGCCGATGCCGTCTTCGCCACCGCCTTCGTCAAGCGCGACGGCAGCTATGGCGCCGCAATCCTCTCCGAGGCCGGCAAGCTCCTGCATGCGATCGACTTGCCCGACCGCGGCCACGACGTCACCTTCGATCCCATATCGAAGCGCTCGGTGGTCTTCGCCCGCCAGCCCGGCACCTTTGCCGTAGTCTTCGATCATTCAGGCTGCGATGAACCGCTGACCATCGCCAGCATCACCGGCCGGCATTTCTTCGGCCATGGCGTGTTCTCCCCGGACGGCGCCTTGCTTTATGCCACCGAGAACGATTTCGACAACGCGGCCGGCGTCGTCGGCGTCTACGACGCGCGGGCGAAATTCAAGCGCCTTGGTGAATTCCCGACCTATGGCATGGGACCCCACGAGCTTCTGCTCCTGGGCGACGGCAGGACGATCGCCGTTGCCAATGGCGGCATCGAGACTCATCCCGATTATGGCCGCGCCGAGCTCAACATCGCCACCATGAAGCCGTCCTATGTGCTCATCGACCGTGTCACCGGCGATCTGGTCGAGAAGCACGAATTGCCGGCGGCGCTGCACCAGCTGTCGATCCGCCACATGGACACCGACCAGACCGGCACCGTCTGGTTCGGCTGCCAGTACAGGGGGCCCGGCACCGACCGTCCGCTGCTGGTCGGCCGCGCCGCGCGCGGCAAGGATTTGCAGCTCCTCGACATGCCGCGGGATGTCCTGTCCGGCTTCCGCAACTATATCGGTTCCGTCGCCGCCAATCCGGTTGCCGGCACCATTGCCGTCTCTTCGCCGGAAGGCAATTCGCTTGTGGTGATCGATGCGGCGAGCGGGCGGCTCGTCTCGTCAAGCGCGCTCGTCGAGGTCTGTGGCGTGGCGCCCGACGGGACGGGTTTTATGGCCACCACCGGAGCCGGCGAAATCGTCGAATGCAATGGCGCGACATGGTCCGAACCGTACTACGTCTGGGACAACCATATGCTGCGCATAGAGCCGGCCGCATAGACACCTTCCCGCTGCGTCGGAGCGAAGCCGCTTAAGAAATTATGCGCTTTCCCCTTGCGGTGGCGCGCTGTGGCAGGCACAGGGAATTGTTTTTCGAACCGGTCGTTTCATGAAAGTGCTCGCCATCGACTGTGCCGCCAACCTCTGCGCCGCCTGCGTCTATGATGCCGTGGCGAGGCAGGAACTCGGCCGCGCGGTGCTCGATTTAGGCAAGGGCCATGCCGAGCATCTGATGGCAGTCATCGCCGAGGCGCTGAAGGCCGGCGCAACCGCCTATGCCGGCCTTGGCGCCATCGCCGTCTCCGTCGGCCCCGGTTCCTTCACCGGTCTGCGTGTCGGGGTTTCCACGGCGCGTGGCCTGGCGCTGGCGCTCAAGCTGCCTGCAATCGGCGTGACGACGCTCGAGGCGCTGGCGGCCGAGGCGGCAGGGGCATTTCCCGGCCGTGCCGTGCTGGCCGCGCTCGATGCCGGCCGCGAGGAGATCCATGCCGCTCTCTATGATGAAATGTCGGTTTTGACTTACGGTCCGGCCGTGGTCACGCTGGCGGATGCCGTGGCCATGGCGAGCGAGCGTTCTTCGGTGCTCGCCGGAACCGCCGCGACGCGGATCGCGGCATCCGCCGGACGCTCCTTCGACATCGGACCCGAGACGGCGACCGCGGACATTCTCACCTACGCCCGCCTGGCGGTCGCCAAGGGCGAGGGCGAGAGGCCGAAACCTCTTTATCTGCGCGGCGCCGACGCCAAGCCGCAGGCCGGGTTCATACTTTCCAGGCAAGGGAAATAATGCGCATACCTTTTCTCCAGCCGCGCCGCCGCGATTACGCGCTCGAACCGCTCAGGACCACCGACAGTCCGGCGGTCTCGCTGCTGCACCGCGAGGACTTCGTCCGCCCCTGGACCGATGGCGAGTTCGCGGCCTTGCTCGAACAGGACACCGTGTTCGGCTATGCCGCGCGCGAAACCGGGCAGGGCGCCAAACCGCCGGTCGGCTTCGTGCTGGCCCGGCTGGCGGCCGGCGAGGGCGAGATCCTGACCGTCGCGGTGGCGCGGTCGCATCGCCGCCAGGGGCTCGGCTGGCAGCTGATGGACGCGGTGCTGCGCGAACTGCACGCGCAGCGCGCCGAAGCGCTCTTCCTCGAGGTCGACGAGACCAATGTCGCTGCGATCGCCCTCTACAGGCGTCTCGGGTTCCGCGAGGTCGGCAAGCGCCCCAACTATTACAGGTCGCCCGAGCATGGCCCGACCGGCGCGCTTGTCATGCGCCGCGATCTTCGCTAGCCAGGGTTTCGGGGTGGAGCGATGATCGGAAAAATCAGGATTTTCCTGGCGATAGGGCTGGTCGTCGCCGGTTCGCTGATCCTGGTGCCTTTGCAGGTCCTGTCGATGAAGACCGGCTGGTGGCCGGAAACCTTCATCCTCAAGATCTGGCACAGGCTGATCGTCAGGGCGCTCGGCATGCGCATCCATATCAACGGCACGATGTCCGACCGCCGCCCCTTGTTGATTGCCTCAAATCACATCTCCTGGACCGACATCATGGTGCTGGGCTCGTTTGCCGATGTGAAGTTCATCGCCAGGGCCGACATGGAAGGCTGGCCGCTGATCGGCATGCTGTCGAAGCTCCAGCGCACCGTCTTCATCGAGCGTGAGCGCAAGCGCTCGTCCGGCGACCAGGCGAGCGAGATCGCCAACCGCATGGCCAAGGGCGATGCCATGGTGCTGTTTGCCGAAGGCTCGACGGGCGACGGCAACATCGTCCTGCCTTTCAAGAGCACGCTGTTCGGTGCCGCCTCGATGGCGATTTCGGAGGGCGCGGCGGAGCAGGTCTTCATCCAGCCGGTAGCGATCGCCTATACCCGGCTGCATGGCGTGCCGCTCGGCCGCCGGCACCGGCCGATCGCGGCGTGGATCGGCGACGAGGATCTGATGCCGCATCTCAAAGTGCTGATGGCGGAAGGCGCGCTCGATGTCGAGGTGCATTTCGGCGAACCGATTGCCTTCGCCAAGGGGTCGAACCGGAAGGAAACGGCGAAGCTGATGGAAAGCCGCGTGCGCGAAATGATGCAGGCGGCACTGGCCGCGCCGCGCCCGAGCCGCTGAATCCCGAAGGCCCCCAGGCAGAATCGTCTGTTTTTTGTCGCGGAAAGGCGTTAGAAGCCGCCGGATGGACTTGAACACGGTTGAAACCGACGACATCGGCACTGCGGCTGGACAGCAGCCAGTGATTTCCGCGGCAGCGAAAAAGGTCTTCGTCAAGACTTATGGCTGCCAGATGAACGTCTATGACTCGCAGCGCATGACAGATGCGCTGGCCGCCGACGGCTACACGGCGACGCAGACCATCGGCGAAGCCGACCTGGTGCTGCTAAACACCTGCCATATCAGGGAAAAAGCGGCTGAAAAGGTCTATTCCGAGCTCGGCCGCATTCGCGAAATGAAGGCCGAACGCGCCGCCGCCGGCCGCGAATTGCTGATCGGCGTCGCCGGTTGCGTGGCGCAGGCCGAAGGGGCCGAGATCATCCGCCGCTCGCCCGCCGTCGACCTGGTCATCGGCCCGCAGACCTATCACCGGCTGCCGGACGTACTGGCCAGGGTGCGCGGCGGCGAGAAGATCGTCGAGACCGACTACGCCATCGAGGACAAGTTCGAGCACTTGCCGCAGCCGAAGCGCGCCGAGGTGATCAAGCGCGGCGTCACCGCCTTCCTCACCGTCCAGGAGGGCTGCGACAAGTTCTGCACCTTCTGCGTCGTGCCCTACACCAGGGGGTCCGAAGTGTCGCGGCCGGTGGCACAGATCGTCGCCGAAGCCGAGCGCCTGGCGGAAGCCGGGGTGCGCGAGGTGACGCTGCTTGGCCAGAACGTCAATGCCTGGCATGGGCAGGGCGAAAACGGCGAGGAATGGGGCCTTGGCCGCCTTCTGTTCAGGCTGGCCGAAATTCCCGGGCTGGCGCGCCTGCGCTACACCACGAGCCATCCACGCGACATGGACGACGAGTTGATAGCGGCCCATCGCGACCTGCCGGCATTGATGCCGTATCTGCATCTGCCGGTGCAATCCGGGTCCGACCGCATCCTGAAGGCGATGAACCGCAGGCACACGGCGGTTGATTATCTGGCGCTGCTCGACCGCATCCGCGCCGTGCGGCCCGATATCGCGCTGTCGGGCGATTTCATCGTCGGTTTTCCCGGCGAGACCGAGACGGATTTCGAGGCGACGATGGAGCTGGTGCGTCAGGTGAACTACGCCTCGGCCTTCTCGTTCAAATATTCGCCGCGCCCCGGCACGCCGGGCGCCGAGATGGCCGGCCATGTGCCGGAAGCGGTCAAGGACGAGCGTTTGCAGCGGCTCCAGGCGCTGCTTATGAAGCAGCAGCAGGATTTCGGCTTGAGTCTCGTCGGCCGCACCATAGATACGCTGATCGAGAAGCCAGGTCGCCAGGCCGGCCAGAAGGTCGGACGCTCACCTTGGCTTCAGCCCGTTATTGTTGATGAAAAGGCCGGCGAAATCGGTGACATTATCCAGGTGCGAATCACGAAGACGGGTTACAATAGCCTGTTCGCCGAATTGGTCTGATGACCTCGGCAGATGAGGAGAGACGGTTGAGCGCAGCGGAGCTGAAGAACCTGCCCCCGGTACCGGCATCTGGGGCTTCTGACATGGCGCACATCGTACTGACTTTCGACAACAACAAGCTTGCCAGCGCCCTCTACGGCCAGTTCGACGAGAACCTCGCCCGGCTCGAGCAGAAACTGGGCGTCGACATCCGCTCGCGCGGCAACCAGCTGACCATCAAGGGATCGGCTTCCGCCGCCGAGCAGGCCCGCCGGGCGCTCGACAATCTCTACGGCATTCTCCAGAAGGGGGTGGATATCGGCCAGTCCGATGTCGACGGCGCCGTGCGCATGGCGGTCGCCGCCGATGACCAGCTCACGCTGCCGACGCTGGAGCGCAAGGGAAAGGTTTCGGCCGCCCAGATATCGACGCGCAAGAAGACGATCTACGCCCGTTCGCTCACGCAGGACGCCTATATGCGGGCGCTGGAGCGCTCGGAACTGGTGTTCGGCATCGGCCCGGCCGGCACCGGCAAGACCTACCTGGCGGTGGCGCATGCGGCGATGCTGCTCGAACGCGGCATGGTCGAGCGCATCGTGCTGTCGCGGCCTGCCGTCGAGGCCGGCGAGCGGCTGGGCTTCCTGCCGGGCGACATGAAGGAGAAGGTCGATCCCTACCTGCGGCCGCTCTACGACGCGCTCTATGACATGATGCCGGCCGACAAGGTCGAACGCGCCATCGCCGCCGAGGTGATCGAGATCGCACCGCTCGCCTTCATGCGCGGCCGCACGCTGGCGCATGCCGCCGTCATTCTCGACGAGGCGCAGAACACCACGCCGATGCAGATGAAGATGTTCCTGACCCGTCTGGGCGAGAATTCGCGCATGATCGTCACCGGCGACCCAACTCAGATCGATTTGCCGCACAACACCAAGTCCGGCCTTGTCGAGGCGCTCCGGATCCTCGACGGTGTGACCGGCATGGTGACGGTCCGCTTCAATGAAGGCGACGTCGTCAGGCATCCGCTGGTCGCCGAGATCGTCAAGGCCTACGACCGGGACGGCAAGCTAGCCCGCGGCCTGGGGACCGAAGGCTGATTTTGATCGTGCGACCCAATGGTTGAGGCCGAAACGCCGAACGGGCCGGCTCCGCCGCTGCCCGTCGACATCGATCTGACGGTCGAGGCCGGGCATTGGCCGGACGAAGCCGAGCTTGTCCGGCTGGTCGGCGCCGCCGCCGCCGCGGCATTCGCCGAGACGGGTGCGGCTGGCCGTTCCGAACTCAGCGTCGTTTTTTCCGACGATGCCCATGTCCAGGCGCTCAACGCCGACTGGCGCGGCAAGGACAAGCCGACCAACGTCTTGTCTTTTCCGGCATTTCCTTTCCCCAAGGGCGGTCCGCTGCCGCCGATGCTCGGCGATATCGTACTGGCCGCGGAGACGGTGGCGCGCGAGGCGGCACTGGAAGACAAGCCGCTGGAGAACCATATTTCCCATCTCGTCATCCACGGCCTGCTGCATCTCATGGGCCATGATCACGAGACCGATGCCGAGGCCGAGGAGATGGAGGCCGTCGAGCGCGCCGCGCTCGCCAGACTTGCCATTCCCGATCCCTACGCGTAACTACAAAACACCAATTGACGGACGAAGATGAACGACAAACCTGAAACTGCCGTCCGCCCCGACGCCGGCAGTGCGACCAAGGCTTCCGATACGTCGGAAGAGGGATCAAGTCCGAGTACCATTACCCCTGGCGTTGCCAACACCGGCAGCGCTGCCAGTGAGCCGTCGCCTGCCGGGCCTTCCCTGTTCAACCGCGTTCTGGGCCTGTTCAGGCAACGCAACGGAACCAGCCTGCGCGAGGAGATCGCCGGCGCGCTCGCCGAGACGACGAGCGATGTCGAATCCTTTTCGCCGGGCGAACGCGCCATGCTCAACAACATCCTGCGGCTGCGCGAGGTGCGCGTCGAGGACGTCATGGTGCCGCGCGCCGACATCGAGGCGGTCGAGATCACGACCACGCTTGGCGATCTGCTTGGCATGTTCGAGCAGTCCGGCCATTCCCGCATGCCGGTCTATGCCGAGACGCTCGACGACCCGCGCGGCATGGTCCATATCCGCGACGTGCTGGCCCATATCACCAAGATTGCGCGCGTCAGGAAAGGCCGGGCGACCAGGAAGACACCCGCCGCCACGGTTCTCGACCTCACCCAGGTCGACCTCTCGCGCACCATAGGCGAACTGAACCTGATCCGGCCGGTGCTGTTCGTGCCCCCGTCCATGCTGGCCTCCGATCTGATGGGCCGCATGCAGACGACCCGCACGCAGATGGCGCTGGTCATCGACGAGTATGGCGGCACCGACGGGCTCGTCTCGCTCGAGGATATCGTCGAGATGGTGGTCGGCGACATCGAGGACGAGCACGACGACGACGAGCCGATGATCACCCAGACCGGTGAAGGCGTGTTCGTCGTCGACGGCAAGGCCGAGATCGACGAGGTTGCCAAGATGATCGGCGGGGATTTCGCCGCCGGCGAACATGGCGAGTATGTCGACACCATCGGCGGCATGATCTTCAACACGCTTGGCCGGGTGCCGGCGCGCGGCGAGGTGGTGCAGGCCATCCCTGGCTTCGAGTTCCATGTGCTCGACGCCGATCCGCGCCGCGTCAAGCGCGTGCGCATCGTGCAGAACCAGAAGGGCGAACGTCGCCGCCGCGCCGCGGCGCGCACCGAGCAGGCTTAAGCGCCTGCGGATGACCGAAGACCCCTTCAAGCACGCCGCCTTGGGATCCGGCGTGTTCTACAGGGATCCGCGGGCCGCGCTGGATTGGCTGGAGGCAGCTTTCGGCTTCGAGCGCAGCATGGTGGTCAGCGATGCCGACGGCAAGCTCGTCCATTCCGAGATGCGGTTCGGCGACTGCTACATCATTGTCGATTCCGAATGGAGCGACTACGTCGCCAGCCCGGCCTCGGTCTCGGGCAAGAACACGCAGTCGGTCTATGTCAGGCTGAAAGACGGCATTGATGCACATTGCGAGCAGGCGCGGACGGCGGGTGCCGGTATAATCCAGGAGCCGGCGGACCAGTTCTACGGCGAGCGCCAGTATCGGGCGCGCGATCCCGAGGGCCATGTCTGGACCTTCACCCAGACCATCCGCTCCGTTCCGCTGGAAGAGGCCGAACGGCTCGGCGACGTGCGCATAGAAGGGTGGCACCGCTGATCCATGTCGCCCTAAGTAACTTCGGTTTTGGGAGGAGGACATGCACAAAAACAAAGATCTAAGGCGCGTCGTCTGATCAGTTCAAACGCGATGCGCTCCAGCAGTGGTGAGTGGGTTTCACGGCAGACCACCCGAAGTTTGGAGCGCAGGCCGCGGCCTGATAAATCTGCTGCCGTGATTCGCACGACTCGGAACAATGCATGAACCGCCTGGCCGGCCGGATAATTCTGTTTTGGGGTTGGCGGCGTGCGCTCGTGGCGTTCCTCGCGGGCGCCCTGGCGGTGCTCGGCCAGGCGCCGTACGATTTCTTTGCCGCTTGTTTCATTTCGTTTCCGCTGCTGGTCTGGCTGCTCGACGGGGCGACCGGTGAGGCCTCGGGCAGCCTGTTTGCGCGGCTGCGGCCGGCCTTTGCCGTCGGCTGGTGGTTCGGCTTCGGCTATTTCCTCGCCGGCCTGTGGTGGATCGGATCGGCGCTGCTTGTAGAGGCCGACAGTTTCGCCTGGGCGCTGCCCTTCGCGGTGGTCGGCATCCCCTTTGCATTGGCCTTCTTCTACGGCTTTGCGGCCATGGTCGCCCGGCTCCTGTGGAGCAACGACATCGGCCGCATCGCGGCCCTGGCCGCCGCCTTCGGGCTGGCCGAGTGGCTGCGCGGCTTCCTGTTCACCGGCTTTCCCTGGAACGCGATCGGCTACGCGGCGATGCCGGTGCCCCTGCTGATGCAGAGCGTCTCGGTCACCGGGATGGTCGGCATGAACGTGCTCGCCGTGTTCGTCTTCTCGCTGCCGGCGCTGCTGGCGGCGCGCACGCATCTTCGTCTTGGCGTCGCGCTGCTTGTCGTGCTCGTCGCCGCTCATGCCGGCTTCGGCTATCTCAGGCTCAACGCTCCGGCCGCGCCTGAGGCCCGCACGATCAATGTGCGCATCGTCCAGCCGGCCGTCGACCTTTCGGAAAAGTGGGACGCCTCGGTGCGCGACCGTATCTTCGCCACCTTGATAGGCCTGTCGGCCAAGGCGCCGGACCCCGGCCATGAAAAGCCGCAACTGATCCTGTGGCCCGAAACCTCGGTCCCGTTCCTCCTCACCGAGCGGCCGGACGCTTTGACCGCACTGGGCGACATGCTGGACGCCGGCCAGATGCTGATCGCCGGCGTCGTGCGCGAGGAAGGCGGTGCGGCGGCCGGTGCCGGCAGCCGCTACTACAACTCCGTGGTGGCGATCAACTACAAGGGCGAAATCGCTGACGCCGTCGACAAGGTCCATCTGGTGCCGTTCGGCGAATACCTGCCTTTCGCCGACCTGCTCGATCGTTTCGGCATCGAACAACTGGTCGCTGGCCCGGTGACCTTCACGGCAGGCAATGAGCGGCATGCGATCACGCTGCCGGACGGCGTCCGCGCCTTGCCCTTTATCTGCTACGAAGTGATCTTTCCCGAACTGGTAGCGGTTGACGCAACGTCAGCGCAGCTTATTGTCAACGTTACCAACGATGCGTGGTTCGGCGATACGCCGGGTCCCTATCAGCATTTCAGGCAGGCTCAGATTCGCGCGGTGGAGAACGGGTTGCCCTTGTTG
This sequence comes from Mesorhizobium sp. B2-3-7, assembly GCF_006442695.1. Classification (NCBI taxonomy): domain Bacteria; kingdom Pseudomonadati; phylum Pseudomonadota; class Alphaproteobacteria; order Hyphomicrobiales; family Phyllobacteriaceae; genus Mesorhizobium; species Mesorhizobium sp. B2-3-7. Next base: position 38,248 of record NZ_VFVV01000013.1, read on the forward strand.
CGCGCGGCCAACAACGGCATCTCGGCGGTTGTCGACCCACGGGGGCGCATCGTCGATGCGCTGGCGATCGACGCGCGCGGGGCCATCGACGTCCGTGTGCCAATCTCGCGGCAAGCTGTCGTGTCCGCCGGCCAGCTGCGCATTAACGGAATGCTGATCATGTTGCTGTTTGCCCTGGCTGCCGTCCTGTTCAATGTAAGGCAAAGGCTACGGGTGAATTGACAGTCGACACATTAGAAACTCATACTGTAACGCCTGAAAATTTCTCGAAGCCGGTGGATCGTTCTGTTGGGGCAGTCGCCTCCGGCTTTGTTTGGGTAGGAAAAAAATCACAAAGCCGAAAAAATTCGGCGAGGAAAAAATGACAGAAGATAACAAGAAGAAACCGAATCCGATCGACATCCATGTTGGAAGTCGCATCCGGCTTCGCCGCAATATGTTGGGAATGAGCCAGGAAAAACTAGGCGAGAACCTCGGCATCACATTTCAGCAGATACAGAAATATGAAAAGGGCACCAACCGGGTCGGCGCAAGCCGCCTGCAGGCGATAGCATCCATACTCGGCGTGCCTGTCGCCTTCTTTTTCGAGGATGCGCCGGGCCAGGAGAGCCCGGCCGGCCGCGGTTTCGCGGAGGATGCTTCGATGGCTTTCGCCGTGGAATTCTGCGGCAGCCCGGAGGGCCTTCAACTCAACCGGGCCTTCGTCAAGATCGCCGACGTCAAGGTGCGTCGCAGGATCATAGACCTGGTGAAGTCGCTGGCGTCCGAAGATTCCGACTGATCCGCAACAGGACTCGAACCGGCGGCATTCCGGCCGCTGGTGGTACAAAATATCGACATCGACATTCATGCCAGAAGGGCGGCACCGCTTGACGAGCGGCGCTTCGCCCCGCTAACACGTGGCGCGCCAAATCGGCAGCCTGCCGATCGTTTTTTCAAGAGGGGACACCCGTGACGCGGCAGAACTACTTCTTTACCTCGGAATCCGTTGCCGAGGGCCATCCCGACAAAGTCTGTGACCGGATATCCGACGAGATCGTCGACCTGGTCTACCGTGAGGCCAAGAAGACGGGCATGGACCCGTGGAAAGTCCGCGTCGCCTGCGAGACGCTGGCGACCACCAACCGCGTCGTCATCGCCGGCGAGGTGCGCGTTCCCGAGACGCTGCTGAAGAAGGACAAGGAAGGCAACATCCTGAGGGATGCCGCCGGCCATCCGGTCGTCAACCCGGCGAAGTTCAAGTCGGTCGCCCGCAAGGCGATCCGCGAGATCGGCTATGAGCAGGCCGGCTTCCACTGGAAAAAGGCCAAGATCGACGTTCTGTTGCATGGCCAGTCGCCCGACATCGGCCAAGGCGTCGACAATGCCTCCGACCGCCAGGGCGAGGAGGGTGCCGGCGACCAGGGCATCATGTTTGGCTATGCCTGCCGCGAGACGCCGGACCTGATGCCGGCACCGATCTACTACAGCCACAAGATCCTCGAACTCCTGGCCGCCGCCCGCCACCAGAACAACGGCGATGCCGGCAAGCTCGGGCCGGACGCCAAGAGCCAGGTCACCGTCCGCTATATCGACGGCAAGGCCGCCGAAGCGACGCAGATCGTGCTGTCGACCCAGCACCTCGATGCGAGCTGGGATTCCAAGAAGGTGCGCAAGGTCGTCGAGCCCTATATCCGCGAGGCATTGGGTGACCTCAAGATCGCAGACGATTGCATGTGGTACATCAATCCGACCGGCAAGTTCGTTATCGGCGGGCCTGATGGCGACGCCGGGCTGACCGGCCGCAAGATCATCGTCGACACCTATGGCGGCGCCGCACCCCATGGCGGCGGCGCTTTCTCGGGCAAGGACACCACCAAGGTCGACCGTTCGGCCGCTTATGCGGCGCGCTACCTGGCCAAGAACGTTGTGGCGGCGAAACTTGCCGACCGCTGCACCATCCAGCTTTCCTACGCCATCGGCGTCGCCCAGCCCTTGTCGGTCTATGTCGACCTGCACGGCACCGGTAAGGTCGACGAGGCAAGGCTCGAGGAGGCGCTGCGCACTGTGATGGACCTGTCGCCGTCCGGCATCCGCCGCCACCTCGACCTCAACAAGCCGATCTACGCCAAGACCTCGTCCTACGGTCATTTCGGCCGCAAGGCCGGCCGCGACGGATCTTTTTCCTGGGAAAAGACCGATCTCGCCAAGGCGCTCAAGGATGCTGTCGCTGCCTGAGGGCGGCGACAGGACCTTGATCAGCCGATGAGTTCCGGGGACAGGCCAAGCCGCGCGACAGAAGCCTTCTTCGGCCGTCGGCGCGGCAAGCCGGTTCGCCCGCAGCAGGCGGCGGCGCTGGAAAGCGGCCTCGACACCTATCGGCTCGATCTGACGACCGAGGCGCCGTCGGATCTGCGGGCTCTGTTCGAAGCCGATGTTTCCGCCGTTCGCCTCGAAATCGGCTTTGGCGGTGGCGAGCATCTCCTGCATCGCGCGACCGAAGCGCCGATGACCGGCTTTATCGGTGTCGAGCCCTTCGTCAACGGCATGGCCAAGATGATGATGGCGGTGCGGGAAAAGCCGCTGGCCAACCTCAGGGTCTACGACGACGACGCCACGCGGCTGCTCGACTGGCTGCCGCAGGCCTCGCTCGATGGCATCGACCTGCTCTATCCCGATCCGTGGCCGAAGAAGAAGCACTGGAAGCGCCGTTTCGTCAGTCCGGTCAATCTCGAGCGTTTCGCACGCGTTGTGAAGCGTGGCGGCGAATTCCGTTTCGCTTCCGACATCGACACCTATGTGAACTGGACCCTGCTGCATTGCCGCGCGCATGGCGGTTTCGCCTGGCAGGCTTCAGAGGCCGTCGACTGGCATCGCCCCTACGATGGCTGGCCAGGCACCCGCTACGAGGCGAAAGCCGTCCGCGAGGGCAGGCGGCCGGCCTATCTTACCTTCATCAGGACCTAGGCATCAGGTCCCAGGCATCGGGATTTGGGCATCAGGATCTGGGCCCTTCGTGAGGGAGAGATCTTCAATTGTTGCGGGGACACAGAAATCGAATGTCGCCCGTTGGCCGGAGTTCAGAAACGGCCGATCTTGTCGAAAGCCGTCGGATCCATGCCGAGGCTGCGCAGATCCTGGGCGCGCGGCTTGCGGCCGGCTTCCACCGCCCGCGACGCGGCTACGGCGCTGCCGAATGTGGTGAAGAGATCGCCTATGGCGGAAAAAACCTTGCGGCTGTTCATTGTCATGTCCTTTCGCGTGCGGTGACGCGCTATCGCTGTCGTTTTGTGCAATGCAACATAGATAGGAGCGCGGCTTGAGGACCAACAAGGGCCGTTGCCGCATGGATGGCATGCACCTGGCGCAACCCCAATGCGCCAGGACATTCGCGCAGTTGGGACGGCGGGCTTGAAACACCGGGGCGGATCGTTTATATCAGCCTCAAATTCTTGGTCGGTATGACGAAGAGTGGGTCCACCCGGTCCCGCTCTTTTTTATTACCTGCCGACGGCTAGAGAATGATCGACAGGAATCGAATGACGTCAACGGCAAGCGAGAGCGACGATCGCATCGTCCGCGAAAGCGGCATCGATGCGCGCATCGCGCTGATCGTCCAGCCGGTGCTGCGCGGCATCGGCTTTCGCCTTGTACGCGTGCATCTGTCCGGCCAGAACGGGCTGACGCTGCAGATCATGGCTGAGCGCGAGGACGGCACCATGACGGTCGAGGATTGCGAAGAGGTGAGCCGTGCGGTGTCGCCGGCGCTCGACGTCGACGATCCCATCGAGAAGGCGTATCATCTCGAAGTCTCATCGCCCGGCATTGACCGGCCGCTGGTGCGCAAATCGGATTTCTCGACCTGGACCGGTCATCTGGTGAAGATGGAAACATCGGTCGTTGTCGCGGATCGCAAGCGCTTCAAGGGCAAGATCGCCGAAGCCGGTGAGAACGATGTGCTGATCGAGCGCGACAAGGCGGCCTACGGTGAGGAGCCGACAGTGCGCGTGCCCTACGACGCCATTGCCGAAGCCCGGCTGATCCTGACCGACGACCTCATCCGTGATGCGTTGTCGAAGGACAACAGGGCGCGCAAGGAAGCCAAGAAACGCCGCGGCGAACCGGACGACGACGTACCGGAGGGTACGGAACCGGGCGCTACGGAAGAACACGAACAGGAAAGTTGATTGAGCTGCCAGGCCCCAGGGGCCGGCAAACAGGCTCGGGAGAAAAAACATGGTTGTAAGCGCCAACAGACTTGAACTGCTGCAGATCGCCGACGCGGTCGCGCGTGAAAAGTCGATCGACAAGTCGATCGTCATCGCCGCCATGGCTGATGCGATCCAGAAGGCGGCACGCTCGCGTTATGGCCAGGAGACCAACATCCGCGCCGACATCAACCCCAACACCGGTGAGATGAAGCTGCAGCGGCTGATGGAAGTGGTCGAGAAGGTCGACGACTATGCCACGCAGATCGCCATTTCCTCGGCGCGCGAGCGCAATCCCGACGCCCAGCTCGGCGACTTCATCGCCGAACAGCTGCCGCCGATGGATTTCGGCCGCATCGCCGCCCAGTCGGCCAAGCAGGTCATCGTGCAGAAGGTGCGCGAGGCCGAGCGCGACCGCCAGTATGACGAATACAAGGACCGCATCGGCGAGATCGTCAACGGAACCGTCAAGCGCGTCGAATACGGCAATGTCATCGTCGATCTCGGCCGTGGCGAAGCGATCATCCGCCGCGACGAGCTGATCCCGCGCGAAAACTACAAATATGGCGATCGCGTCCGCGCCTATGTCTACGACGTGCGCCGTGAGCAGCGCGGCCCGCAGATCTTCCTGTCGCGCACCCATCCGCAGTTCATGGCCAAGCTCTTCACCATGGAAGTGCCGGAGATCTATGACGGCATCATCGAGATCAAGTCGGTCGCCCGCGATCCCGGTTCGCGCGCCAAGATCGCCGTCATCTCGCGCGACAGCTCGATCGATCCGGTCGGCGCCTGCGTCGGCATGCGCGGCAGCCGCGTCCAGGCGGTCGTCGCCGAATTGCAGGGCGAGAAGATCGACATCATTCCGTGGTCGCCCTCGGCCGCATCCTTCATCGTCAACGCGCTGCAGCCGGCGGAAGTCGCCAAGGTCGTGCTCGACGAAGACGCCGAGCGCATCGAAGTGGTGGTGCCGGACGACCAGCTGTCGCTGGCCATCGGCCGCCGCGGCCAGAATGTGCGCCTCGCTTCGCAGCTCACCGGCTGGGATATCGACATCCTGACCGAGGCCGAGGAATCCGAGCGCCGCCAGAAGGAATTCGTCGAGCGCTCGGCGCTGTTCATGGAAGCTCTCGACGTCGACGAGATGGTCGGCCAGGTGCTCGCCTCCGAAGGCTTCACCAGCGTCGAGGAAGTCGCCTATGTCGATGCCGGCGAAATCGCCTCGATCGACGGCTTCGATGAGGATACCGCCTCGGAGATCCAGACCCGGGCCCGCGAATATCTGGAGAAGATCGAAGCCGAGCACGACGAAAAGCGCAAGGCGCTGGGCGTCAAGGACGAGCTGCGCGAAATCCCCGGCATCACCACCGCCATGATGGTGACGCTCGGCGAGGACGGCGTGAAGACGATCGAGGATTTCGCCGGCTATGCCGCCGACGACCTCACCGGCTGGAAGGAACGCAAGGACGGCGAGACCAAGGTGTATCCGGGCGTGCTGGCCGATCATGGCGTTTCGCGCGCCGATGCCGAGCAGATGGTGCTCGCGGCCCGTCTCAAGGCCGGCTGGATTTCCGAAGACGAGCTTGCAGCCGAAGAAGCGCCGGCTGACGAAGCCGTTGGTGCGTGAGGTGAAACCGCATCGCACAGAAACCGCCCTTGGACGAGATGAACGATCGCACCTGCATCGTCACCCGCAAGCAGGCCGAACCGGATGAACTGATCCGGTTCGTCGTCGGCCCGGATTCGGCCGTCGTTCCGGATCTCAAGAGAAATCTGCCCGGCCGTGGTTGCTGGGTGAGCGCCGACCGCCTACATATCGACAAGGCGGCGGCCAAGAACCTTTTTAGCCGCGCCTTTAAGGCACAGGTGGTCGTGCCGCCCGATCTCGGCGGCATGGTCGATGGGCTGCTTTCCAGATCCGCCCTTGGCATGCTGGGTCTCGCTCGCAAGGCAGGGGCGATCGCGCTGGGCGCCACCAAGGTGGAGAGCGCGGTGCGCGGCGGATTGGCGCTTTTCGTGCTCCACGCGACCGAAGCCTCAGACGATGGCGTGCGCAAGATCAGCCAGGCGCGGCGGGCGACCGTCCATATTGGCGGCCCCTCCATCCTTGCCTACAAACTTTTCTCCGAGGCCGAGTTGAGCTTGGCATTGGGGGGTACAAATGTGATACATGCTGCCGTCCTCGCGGGAGACGCGGGTAAGGCGGTCCAGAAGCGCATGGTTGCGCTCGACCGATATCGGGGCGGTACCCCGGACGATCTGGCAATGCTTGCGGCCGTTGCTGACGAAGATGAGGCCGCAGAGGATATGGAATGAGCGATACGAAATCGGGCGACGACAAGACGTTGAGTGTTACGCCGAAGAAGACCTTGACGCTGAAGCGCCCCGGCATGGAACAGGGCACCGTGCGCCAGAACTTCTCGCACGGCCGCACCAAGTCGGTCGTGGTCGAGACCAAGAAGCGCAAATTCTCGCTGCCCGGCGACAAGCCGGAGCCGGTGGTGGCGGCACCCGTGTTCACCCCGAAGCCGGTGGTCGCGGCGGCTCCCGTCGTGCAGGAGGCACCCAAGGCGCCGCCTCCACCTCCGCCGGCACCGGTCGAGCGCAGCGGCATGGTGTTGAACGAACTGTCGCGCAGCGAAATGGAAGCGCGCCGCAGGGCGCTCGAAGGCTCCAAGGCGCGCGAGGTCGAGGACCGCCAGCGCGCCGTCGAGGAAGCCAAGCGCCGCGCCGAGGATGAGGAGCGCCGCAAGCGCGAGCGCGAGGAATCCGCACGCCGCCAGGCCGAGGAAGAAGCGCGGTTGCAGGCCGAGGCCGAATCCCGCCGCCGCGCCGAGGAAGAGGCGCGTCGCCGCGCGCCGCAGGCCGCCGAACTGGCGACCGCCGACGAGGAAGAAGAGGTCAAGCCGAAGCGGACTGGCGCCGGTGCGCCGGTGCGCCGTCTGGTGACGCCCGAAGTGGCGCGTCCGGCCAAGCCGACCAAGGGCGAGGAAGACCGCCGTCGCGGCAAGCTGACTTTGAACTCCGCGCTTTCCGACGAGGATGCGCGGGCCCGTTCGCTGTCGTCGATGCGCCGCCGCCAGGAAAAGTTCAAGCGCGCGATGCACAATGAGCCGCGCGAGAAGGTTATGCGCGAAGTGATCCTGCCCGAAACCATCACTATCCAGGAACTGGCGCAGCGCATGTCCGAGCGCGCCGTCGATGTGGTCAAGTTCTTCATGAAGCAGGGCCAGATCCTGAAGCCGGGCGACGTCATCGACGCCGACACGGCGGAACTGGTCGCCACCGAATTCGGCCACACGGTCCGCCGCGTCGCCGAGTCCGACATCGAGGAAGGCCTGTTCAACATCGCCGACCGTCCGGAAGACCTGGTGTCGCGGCCGCCTGTCGTGACCATCATGGGGCATGTCGACCACGGCAAGACCTCGCTGCTCGACGCGATCCGCAACGCCAATGTCGTCTCCGGCGAGGCCGGCGGCATCACCCAGCATATCGGCGCCTATCAGGTCGAGAAGAACGGTCAGAAGATCACCTTCATCGACACGCCCGGCCACGCCGCCTTCACGGCCATGCGCGCCCGCGGCGCCCAGGCCACCGACATTGCCATCCTGGTGGTGGCGGCCGACGACAGCGTGATGCCGCAGACGATCGAATCGATCAGCCATGCCAAGGCGGCCGGCGTTCCGATCATCGTGGCGATCAACAAGATTGACAAGCATGACGCCGATCCGCAAAAAGTGCGCTCGGAACTTCTGCGCCATGAGGTATTCGTCGAATCGATGGGCGGTGAAGTGCTTGATGTCGAAGTATCGGCGACCAAGGGCACCAACCTCGACAAGCTGCTCGAAGCGATCCTGCTGCAGGCCGAAATCCTCGACCTCAAGGCCAATCCGGACCGCACCGCCGAGGGCGTCGTCATCGAGGCGCAGCTCGACAAGGGCCGTGGCCCCGTCGCCACCGTGCTGGTGCAGACCGGCACGCTGATGCCGGGCGACATCCTTGTCGCCGGCAATGAATGGGGCCGGGTGCGCGCGCTGGTCGACGATCGTGGCGAACACGTCAAGGAAGCGCCGCCGGCTATGCCGGTCGAGGTGCTCGGCCTCCAGGGCACGCCGCAGGCCGGCGACCGCTTCGCCGTGGTCAACAACGAGGCCCGCGCCCGCGAGATCACCGAGTACCGCCAGCGTCTGGCCCGCGAGAAGGCGGTTGCCCGTCATGCCGGCCAGCGCGGTTCGCTCGAACAGATGATGTCGCAGCTGCAGACGAGCGGACTGAAGGAGTTCCCGCTGGTCATCAAGGGTGACGTGCAGGGTTCGATCGAGGCGATCAACGCAGCGCTCGACAAGCTCGGCACCGACGAGGTGCGTGCGCGCATCGTCCATGCCGGCGCCGGCGCCATCACCGAAAGCGACGTGTCACTGGCGGAGACGTCGGGCGCGGCGATCATCGGCTTCAACGTCCGCGCCAATGTGCAGGCACGCGCCGCTGCCGCGGCCGCTGGCATCGAGATCCGCTACTACTCGATCATCTACAACCTCGTGGATGACGTGAAGGCGGCTCTGTCGGGTATGCTCTCGCCGGAGCGTCGCGAGACCTTCATCGGCAATGCGCAGATCCTCGAGATATTCGACATCACCAAGGTCGGCAAGATCGCCGGCTGCCGTGTCACCGAAGGCAAGGTCGAGCGTGGCGCGGGCGTGCGCCTGATCCGCGACAACGTCGTCATCCACGAAGGCACGCTGAAGACGCTGAAGCGCTTCAAGGACGAGGTTTCGGAAGTCCCGGGCGGCCAGGAATGCGGCATGGCCTTCCAGAACTACGAGGACATGCGCGTCGGCGACATCATCGAGTGCTTCCGCGTCGAGATGGTAACCCGCACGCTCTGAGTTCGTGTGACGTCCGTCATGCCAGGCGGTGGCCGAGAGGCCGCCGCCTGGCAAACATTTGAGACATGAGGCACGGTCCTATCCCGCGCCCCACGCTTTCAGGATCGAGAAAAAATGCCCCGTTCGACCACATCAGGCCCATCCCAGCGCATGCTGCGCGTCGGCGAGCAGGTGCGCCATGCGCTGTCCGAAACCTTGCAGCGCGGCGAGATCATCGATCCGCTGGTCGAGAATGCCGTGGTTTCGGTGTCGGAAGTGCGCATGTCGCCCGACCTCAAGATCGCAACCGCCTTCATCTCGCCGCTCGGCGCCACGGACGCCGGCGCGGTGGTCGAGGCGCTCAACAAGCATGCCAAGTTCATCCGCGGCCGTGTCTCCGGCGCGCTGCGGCAGATGAAGTACATGCCCGAGTTTCGCTTCCGGCTCGACACCTCCTTCGACAATTTCGCCAGGATCAACGATCTCCTGAAATCGCCGGAAGTGGCGCGCGATCTGGATGCGGACGACGACGATAAGGACAGCGAATAATGGCGCGCCGCGGCAAGAAGAAGGGCCGGCCGGTCTCGGGCTGGGTGGTGCTGGACAAGCCGGTCGGCATGGGCTCGACCGAGGCCGTCTCCAAGATCAAGTGGCTGTTCCAGGCGGAGAAGGCCGGCCACGCCGGCACGCTCGATCCGCTCGCTTCCGGTATGCTGCCGATCGCGCTCGGCGAAGCCACCAAGACCGTGCCCTACGTCCAGGACGGCGCCAAGATCTACCGCTTCACCGTGGCCTGGGGGCAGGAGCGCTCGACCGACGACCTCGAAGGTCCGGTGACGAGGGACTCCGACCGGCGCCCCGTGGAGGCCGAAGTGCAGGCGCTGCTGCCGAAATACACCGGCGTCATCATGCAGACGCCGCCGCAATTCTCGGCCATCAAGATCGCGGGCGAACGCGCCTATGATCTCGCCCGCGACGGCGAGACGGTCGACATTCCCGCGCGCGAGATCGAAATCGGCCGCCTCGACATCGTCGAGCACGGGGCCGATCACACGGTTTTCGAGGTCGAATGCGGCAAGGGTACCTATGTGCGCTCGCTGGCCCGCGACATGGGCCGCGATCTCGGCTGCTTCGGCCATATTTCTGAACTGCGCCGGATCGAGGTCGAGCCGTTCACCGCCGAGGATTTCGTCACCGTCGCCGAACTGGAGGCGGCGCGCTTCGGCGAGCAGGGTCATGGCACGCAGCAACCGTCCCCCGATTCGATAGAAGCGCCGATCGATTTTGCCGCGATCGACGCGCTGCTTGTCGACACCTCGGCGGCACTCGACTGCCTGCCGCAGATAGCCATCAGCGACGATGCGGCGACGAAGATCCGCCTCGGCAATCCCGTCATCATCCGCGGCCGCGACGCGCCGGTGGAGGCCGAGGAAGCCTGCGCGACCGCGCGCGGCAAGCTGGTGGCCATCGGCGCCATCGAGCAGGGCATGTTCAAGCCCAAACGGGTCTTTGCCGGGTGAGGGCCCTCGTCTAATCTCTATGCGATATCTATCCGAGGGGCCGCATGGCAAAGGTTGAGGCGATCAAGACGCGGGCGCCGCTCAGGGCCAGGCGGCCGCCGGTCGGTGCATCGCCCGGAACGCTGATCGCCGATCCCGCGGCGCGACGCTCGGAACTGCGGCTCACCCTGATCTCGCCGCAAAAGTCCAAAACGATCGACAATGCCAGCATCGACGACGTCAATGCCAATTGCGAAAAGTGGCCGGTCATCTGGCTGGACTGCACCGGCCTGGCCAATATCGAGCTGATCAAGGAGATCGGCCGCATCTTCAGCCTGCATCCGCTGGCGCTGGAGGACGTCGTCAACACGGGCCAGCGGCCGAAGGTGGATTTCTACGAAGACCATGCTTTCGTGGTCGTGCGGATGATCGACGACGTCGCCTCGCACCGCTACGAGCAGATCGCCGTTTTCCTTGGCAAGAATTTCGTCGTCACCTTCCAGGAGCGCGAAGGCGATCCGTTCGATCCGGTGCGCAAGCGCATCGAAAGCTCGGCGCCGAACCGGCTGCGCGCCCGTGGCGCCGACTATCTCGCCTATGCGCTGATCGACGCCATCGTCGATAGCTACTTTCCGCCGATCGAGGCGGCCGGCGAACTCGTCGACAGCATCGAGGACCAGATGCTGCACGCACCGCACAAGCATCAGATGCAGCAGCTTCATGGATTGCGGCACGACGCCAATGTGCTGAAGGGGGTGCTGTGGCCGGTGCGCGATGCGCTAGCGACGCTGATCCGCAACGACGTGTCCTATGTGAAGGCCGAAACCAAGGTCTTCCTGAACGATACGCTCGACCACGCGCTGCGGCTGATCGAGCTGGTCGAGAACCAGCGCGACATGCTGACCGGCCTGATCGAGATGCATCTGTCGCTGAGCCAGGCACGCACCAACGACGTCATTTCCTATCTGACGATCGTCTCGGTCATCTTCATGCCGCTCACGTTTCTGGTCGGCGTCTGGGGCATGAATTTCGATCCGGAGACGTCGCCTTGGAACATGCCTGAGCTGAAGGCCTATTACGGCTATCCCTTGTCGCTGCTGTTCATGGCCGTGGTCGCGGTTGGGCTGATTGCCTTCTTCAAATGGAAAAAATGGCTTTGACAGGGATAACTTGCCGTTTTGGCGTGAAAAGCCGGCTTCGTGAATTGGGCTGGTGTTTTCTTGGGAATTGCACTATATGCGCCGCAGCTTAGCGCTATGACGCTCTGCTTGCACCGGCCCCTGCTGGACGACATCCCGGCTGAGGGCGACCCGTTTCCTCGAACAGATAAGGAAAAACACGATGTCGATTACTGCCGAGCGCAAACAGGAATTGATGACTGAATTCGCAACCGCCAAGGGCGACACCGGGTCTCCGGAAGTTCAGGTAGCCATCCTTTCCGAGCGCATCAAGAACCTGACCGACCATTTCAAGGACCACAAGAAGGATAACCATTCCCGCCGTGGTCTGCTCGCTCTCGTCTCCCAGCGCCGAAGCCTGCTTGATTATCTCAAGCGCAAGGACGACACGCGCTACCAGACGCTGATCGAGAAGCTCGGCCTGCGCCGTTGACGAATTGACCGGCGGGCCTCACAAGGGCCCGCCGGTCGCGCATTTGAGCACCGGACCAATCCGATCTCGAATGCAGGTACTGGAGCGCCGCGCACCCATCCGGATGCCGGACGGACGCTCCAACAAGTTGAGTTTGCGCGTGACGCATTCCACAAGCCGCTGCTTGTGGGGTCATGCGCAGGGCCAGTCGGATCGATTGGCCAAATCCGGTTTCGAGCGTGCAGAGGGCCCCCTCGAAGCCACCCCATGGACGGTCATGGGGCAGGATTGCAGGACGCTCGCGCGGCCATCCGGCCGACATGGATCGAGCTTCCCGTTGTCTTGCCCGTGGCTGCCCGAGAAAGGAAGCCAGGGGAAAGGGCACCCGCGCACGCTGAAACGGCGCGGCCCTTTCCTCATATGAAGGACAAGACATGTTCAATCACCACAAAGTGGAAATCGAATGGGGCGGTCGCCCGCTCATCCTCGAAACCGGCAAGATCGCGCGCCAGGCCGACGGCGCCGTGCTCGCCACCTACGGCGAGACCAAGGTTCTCGCCACGGTCGTTTCGATGAAGGAGCCCAAGCCGGGCCTCGACTTCTTTCCGCTGACCGTCAACTACCAGGAAAAGACCTACGCCGCCGGCAAGATCCCGGGCGGCTATTTCAAGCGTGAAGGTCGTCCGAGCGAAAAGGAAACGCTGGTTTCGCGCCTCATCGACCGCCCGATCCGCCCACTCTTTGCCGACGGCTACAAGAACGACACGCAGATCGTCGTCACCGTCGTCCAGCATGATCTCGAGAACGATCCGGACATCCTGTCGATCGTCGCCACCTCGGCGGCCCTGACCCTGTCGGGCGTGCCCTTCATGGGCCCGATCGGCGGCGCCCGCGTCGGCTACATCAACGGCGAATACGTGCTCAACCCGCATGTCGACGAGATGCAGGAATCCAAGCTCGACCTGATCGTCGCCGGCACCGCCGACGCCGTGCTGATGGTCGAGTCCGAAGCCAAGGAGCTCGGCGAAGACCTGATGCTCGGCGCGGTCATGTTCGGCCATCGCGGTTTCCAGCCGGTGATCGACGCGATCATCAAGCTGGCCGAAGTCGCCGCCAAGGACCCGCGCGACTTCACCGCGCCGGACTATTCCGCTCTCGAAGCCGAGATGCTGAAGATCGTCGGCGACGAGCTTCGCGACGCCTACAAGATCACCGACAAGCAGAAGCGCTATGCCGCCGTGGACGCCGTCAAGGCCAAGGTCAAGGCGGCCTTCGCTCCGGCCGAAGGCGAAGAGCCGAAATATTCCTCCGAGCAGATCGGCAGCGTGTTCAAGGAGCTCCAAGCCAAGGTCGTGCGCTGGAACATTCTCGACACTGGTTCGCGCATTGACGGCCGTGACCTGAAGACCGTGCGCAAGATCGTATCCGAGGTCGGCGTCCTGCCGCGCACCCACGGTTCGGCGCTGTTCACCCGCGGCGAGACCCAGGCGCTGGTCGTCGCCACGCTGGGCACCGGCGAGGACGAGCAGTATGTCGATTCGCTGACCGGCATGTACAAGGAGAAGTTCCTCCTCCACTACAACTTCCCTCCCTATTCCGTCGGCGAGACCGGCCGCATGGGCTCGCCCGGCCGCCGCGAGATCGGCCACGGCAAGCTCGCCTGGCGCGCCATCCGCCCGATGCTGCCGACATCAGACCAGTTCCCCTACACGCTGCGCGTGGTCTCGGAGATCACCGAGTCCAACGGCTCGTCGTCGATGGCAACCGTCTGCGGCACCTCGCTGGCGCTGATGGACGCCGGCGTGCCGCTGGCCAAGCCGGTCGCCGGTATCGCCATGGGCCTGATCAAGGAAGGTGAGCGCTTCGCCGTGCTCTCCGACATCCTGGGCGACGAGGATCACCTCGGCGACATGGATTTCAAGGTCGCCGGCACCGCCAACGGCATCACCTCCTTGCAGATGGACATCAAGATCGAGGGCATCACCGAGGAGATCATGAAGATCGCTCTCGACCAGGCCAAGGACGGTCGTCAGCATATTCTCGGCGAAATGGGCCACGCGCTGTCCGGCGCGCGCGCCGAGCTCGGCGAGTTCGCGCCGCGCATCGAGGTCATGCACATCCCGACCGACAAGATCCGCGACGTGATCGGTTCCGGTGGCAAGGTCATCCGCGAGATCGTCGAGAAGACCGGCGCCAAGATCAACATCGAGGATGACGGCACGGTCAAGATCGCTTCGGCGAACGCCAAGGAGATCGAGGCGGCGAAGAAGTGGATCCACACCATCGTCGCCGAGCCGGAAGTCGGCGAAATCTACGAAGGCACGGTCGTCAAGACCGCCGACTTCGGCGCTTTCGTCAACTTCTTCGGCCCGCGTGACGGCCTCGTCCACATCTCGCAGCTTGCCAACGACCGGGTCGCCAAGACTTCGGACGTCGTCAAGGAAGGCGACAAGGTGTGGGTCAAGCTGATGGGCTTCGACGAGCGCGGCAAGGTCCGCCTGTCGATGAAGGTCGTCGACCAGGCCACCGGCAAGGAAATCGTTCGCGACAAGAAGGCTGAGAGCGAAGAAAACGCCGCCTGAACGGCCTGACCGAAAAATCGAAGCGGGCGCGGCTCATGTCGCGCCCGCTTTCGTTTATGGAGCAAAGGCATGTCTGCCGAACCGCTGAAGACACTTTTCCATCCATTCGAGGCCGAGGCGGTCGCTTTGCCAGGCAAGGGCGAACGGGCGCTTTTTCTCGGGGCCGAATCCGGCTTGCGGACACCGCGGGACTTCGACGCCGAGCTGCACGTGGTGCAAGGCTTCCGGCCGCATTTTCGCGCGCTGCAAGCCGCGGGCTTCACTGTCACCCCGCAAACGCAGGGCGATGGCTTTGACGCCGCGCTGGTGCTCGCGGGCCGCCATCGCGGCCAGAACGAGCTGCGCATCGCGGATGCGCTGGAGCGCGTCACCGAGGGCGGATTGATCGTCATTGCCGGCGGCAAGGATGATGGCATCGCCAGCCTGCGCAAGCGCATGGACGAGCTTGTGCCGCTCGAAGGCCATCTGCCCAAATATCACGGCATCGCCTTCTGGCTTCGCCGGCCGGCCGGGACGGACGCGTCGACAGCGCTGCGTGCCGCCAATCCCGCCGGGCTGGTCGACGGCCGCTTCAGCACGGCGCCCGGCATGTTTTCCTTCGATCGTGTCGATGCCGGTTCGAAGTTGCTGGCGGACCATCTTCCGGCCGACCTGCGCGGCCATGTCGCCGATTTCTGCGCCGGCTGGGGCTATCTGGCGGCGGAGATGGAAGCGCGTTCGCCCGGCATCTCGGCACTTGATCTCTATGAGGCGGATTTCGCTTCTCTCGAAGCCGCCAAAGCCAATCTTGCCACGGCCAGCCAGTCGGTTGCGAAAGGTTTCTTCTGGACGGACCTGCAGGGGGAGCCGGTCGAGCGTCGCTACGACGCGGTCGTCATGAACCCGCCTTTTCATCGCAGCCGCGCGGCCGAACCGGAGATCGGCGCCGGCCTGATCCGGGCAGCGGCAAAGGCGCTGAAGCCGGGAGCGCGGCTGTACATGGTGGCGAACCGCCAGCTGCCCTACGAGCCGGCACTGGCCGCCGCCTTCTCCAGCCATGCCGAGCTCGCCCGTGACGGCATGTTCAAGGTTCTTTCCGCGCGTCGCTGACACGCAACGGCGTGACACTCAGTGCAGATTGGCGACGCGCCTCGAATCCTCGATGACATGTCCCTCGCCGGCCATGACCGCAAGCGGCGCCGGCCGGCCGAACAGATAACCTTGCACCACCTCGCAACCGGCTGCCCTGAGCAGTGTCGCCTGGTCCTCTGTCTCGACACCCTCGGCAATAATACTGACGCCGAGTGCTCGCGAGAGGCCGACAATGGTCGATACGACGGCGCCGGAGCTCGAATCCGTATCGATGCGGCTGACGAAGGAGCGGTCGATCTTCAGCTTGCCGAATGAAAAATCGATCAGGTAGCTGAGATTGGAATAGCCGGTGCCGAAATCGTCGACGGCAACCGAGATGCCCATATCGGCAAGCTCTTTCAGGATGGCGGCGGCGCGGTCGCGGTCCTGCATCATGGCCGTCTCGGTGACTTCCAGCTCCAGCCGCGAGGGCTTGATGCCGGTGGTCCGCATCGTGTCGCGCACGAGGCCGATGAAGTCCTTGGTCATGAACTGGACCGGCGAGATGTTGACGGCGACGAAGCAGTCGTCGGGTAAATGGCGGGCGTCGCTGCATGCCTTGCGCAGAACCCATTCGCCGATCGGATTGATCATGCCGGTTTCCTCGGCGATCTGGATGAACTCCAGAGGTGGGATCATGCCGCGTTCTGGATGGTTCCAGCGGATCAGCGCTTCATAGCCGACGATGCGGCCGCTCGGCAGGTCCAGCTGCGGCTGATAGTGAAGGTCGAAATCACCGCGCTCGAATGCGATGTGCAGCTCGGATTCGACCCATTGGCGATGATCGGCGACCCGACCCATCTCGGTATCGAAGACCGACCAGTTGCCGACTCCCCTGGCGCGCGCATTTTGCAGCGCCAAGTTGGAGCGGCGCAGGATGAGGACCGGGTCGACGCCGTCCTTGGGCATCGCCACGATGCCCACCGACAGGCTCACCGATTGCTGGTGGCTGCTGAGCTCATAGGGCTCCATCATCTCGTCGATGAGCCTCTCCACCATAGCTTCCATCGTTCCCTGAATCTGATGATCGGGAAGCAGCACCGCGAACTCGCCGGCGCCGATGCGCCCGATCTGCACGCGCTCGGGCACGCAGGCCTGCAGCCGCTTGGTGAAGGCGCGGATCAGTTCGTCGCCCTGGCTGTAGCCGATCGCGTCGTTGATCTGCTTGAACCGGTCGATGTCGATGTCGATGAGGAACATCGGGGCCCCGGTGCGGCTCGTCGCGCAGGCTGCCTCGGCGATCTTGCCGACCATCGCCGGACGCGCCAGCAATCCGGTCAGCTTGTCGAACTGGGTTTCGTTGAAGACGAAATCAGCCGATTCATCGACGCCGGCGAAGAAAGACATCGCGGCTCCCGCCGCCGCCAATGCGCAAAGGGCAGCCATGATCGCCACCATCACGTCCGCCGGCATGCCGGCAAAGCCGTCGCCAAGCGCGTGCTTCAGCCCCCAGATGCCGAGAATGAAACTGCCAATGCCCGAACTGGCTATGGTGATCAGCCGGAACACCGGTGTGCGGTTCGGGTTGCTGACGGCAGGCATTGAAAGTCCCCAAATTGCGGGACTCTATAGCCGATAGGCCCTTAAAATGAGTTTCCGCGAATGCATCCAATTTTATTGGAAGGGAATTATTTCTTCGCAGGAGAAAAGACTATTTCGCGTAATGGCCTATTCGCTCGCGCGATCCGTCTGCTTCAGCTCCTCGAGCGTCGGCATGGAAACGATATGATAGCCGGAATCGACATAGTGGATTTCGCCGGTGACGCCGGAAGCGAGGTCGGACAGGAGGTAGAGTGCCGAGCCGCCGACCTCGTCGATGGTCACGGTGCGGCGCAGCGGAGAATTGCGCTGCTGGTAAGAGAACATGTGGCGCGCATCGGAAATCCCGGCGCCGGCAAGCGTTCGCACCGGTCCGGCCGATATGCCGTTCACCCTGATGCCGCGCGGGCCGTAATCGTTGGCGAGATAGCGCACGCTGGCCTCGAGGCCGGCCTTGGCGACGCCCATGACGTTATAGTTCGGCATGACGCGCACCGAACCGGCATAGGTCAGGGTGATCATCGATCCGCCATCCTGCATCAGGGCCGCGGCGTGGCGCGCGACCTCGGTGAAGGAATAGCAGGAGATGACCATGGTGCGGATGAAATTGTCGCGGCTGGTGTCGGCGTAGAGGCCCTTGAGCTCATTCTTGTCCGAAAAGCCGATGGCATGGACCACGAAGTCGAGCCCGCCCCAGGCCTTGCCCAAGGTCTCGAAGGTGGCGCGGACCGAGGCGCTGTCCTCGACATCGCAGGGAACCACCAGCGCCGCGCCGAGCTTGTCGGCGAGCGGCTTGACCCGGCGGCCGAAGGCGTCACCCTGGTAGGTGAAGGCAAGTTCGGCCCCATGTTCGGACAGTTTCCGGGCGATGCCCCAGGCGATCGAATGATCGTTGGCGACGCCCATGACAAGCCCGCGCTTGCCCTTCATCAATCCGTCCATGATCGCCAATCCTCGTGGAAAAAACGTGGCCTTATGCGGAATAGCGCTGGAAAACCAGCGTTGCGTTGGTGCCACCAAAGCCGAAGGAATTGGACAAAACGGTGTCGATCCTGGCGTTGTCGATGCGCTTTCGCACCACCGGCATACCCTCGAATTCGGGGTCGAGAGTCTCGATATGGGCGCTTTCGCCGATGAAACCGCCTTGCATCATCAGGATCGAATAGATGGATTCCTGCACGCCGGCCGCGCCCAGCGAATGGCCCGTCAGCGATTTGGTCGAGGTGATGAAGGGCATCTTCTCGCCGAACACCTCGCGGATCGCGCCCATTTCGCGGGAATCCCCCACCGGCGTCGAGGTGCCATGGGTGTTGATGTAGTCGACCGGGGTGGTGACGGTCGCCAGCGCCTGCCGCATGCAGCGGACCGCGCCTTCGCCCGAGGGCGCAACCATGTCGAAGCCGTCCGAGGTGGCGCCGTAGCCGACGATCTCTGCATAGATCTTGGCGCCGCGCGCCTTGGCATGCTCCAGTTCCTCGAGCACCAGCACGCCGGCGCCGCCGGCGATGACGAAGCCGTCGCGATCGACGTCATAGGCGCGGGAAGCGGCAGATGCCCTGTCATTGTACTTCGACGACATGGCGCCCATGGCATCGAACAGGTCCGACATCGTCCAGTCGAGATCTTCGTGGCCGCCGGCGAACACCATGTCCTGCTTGCCCCACTGGATCAGTTCGTAGCCATTGCCGATGCAATGCGCCGAGGTCGAACAGGCCGACGAGATCGAATAGTTGACGCCGTGGATCTTGAACCAGGTGGCCAGCGTCGCCGACGCGGTCGACGACATCGCCTTCGGCACCGCGAATGGGCCGATGCGCTTGGGGCTGCCATTCTTGAGCGTGGTTTCGGCCGCCTCGACGATGGTGCGGGTGGAAGGCCCGCCCGAGCCCATGACGATGCCGGTGCGCTCATTGGTGATGTCGCTCTCGCCAAGGCCGGCATCGGCGATCGCCTGGTCCATGGCGACATGGTTCCAGGCCGCTCCCTGGCTCAGGAAGCGCATCGCGCGGCGATCGATCATGGCGCTGGGATCGAGCGTCGGCGCGCCCCAGACCTGACAGCGGAAGCCGTGCTCGGCGAAGGAGTCGGAGAAGCTGATGCCGGATTTGGCGTCATGCAGCGAGGCTTGCACCTCGTTGGCATTGTTGCCGATCGACGACACGATGCCGAGGCCTGTGACTACGACACGTCTCATTCGCAACTCCTTCCAGGAATGCTGGCCACGAAGTCGGCCAGGGCGACGGTCAAGCGACCGCCGACTGCTTGGACAGACCGACTTTCAGGTCCGTTGCCGCGTATATGGGTTCGCCGTCCGCCTTTAGCCAACCATCGGCGATGCCCAGCACCAGCCGGCCACGCATCACACGTTTGAATTCCACGCCATACTCGACCTTTTTAACCGAGGGCGTGACCATTCCCTTGAACTTGACCTCGCCGGTCGACAGCGCCATGCCTTTGCCGGGTTCGCCCAGCCAGCCGAGATAGAAACCCGTCAGCTGCCACAGGGCATCGAGGCCCAGGCATCCAGGCATGATGGGATTGCCGATGAAATGGCAGGCAAAGAACCACAGGTCCGGCTTGATGTCGAATTCGGCGCGGATGAAGCCCTTGTCGAAAGCCCCGCCCGTTTCGCTGATCTCGGTGATGCGGTCAAACATCAGCATCGGCGGGTAGGGCAACTGGGCATTGCCCGGTCCGAACAGCTCGCCGCGGGCGCAGGCCAGCAATTCTTCGTAGTCGTAGCTGGATTTCGAACCCGCCATCAATCTCGTTCCCATATGTCCCGGGCGCTGGCGCGCCCTTGTCGTTGGTGTCCTAACACAATCTGTTTCAGGCCGGAAACCGGCGTTTGCGCTTAACCCGCCAGTCTTGCCGGGTCAATGCGCGCTATTGATCGCATCCGGACGACAGAATATATGTCGAAAGGGGTCCGGTTTCGGCAGACATCCATTTTTTTGCCATTCTGGACGTGTCTTGAGGCGGAACTGTGAGCTTGGACGACCAGATGGACCGGGGCTGCCGGAAGGAAAATGTCGCTGTGGACAAGCGGGTTCGTGAAGCCGGCCTGAGGCCGACACGGCAGCGCATTGCGCTTGCCGACCTGCTTTTCGCCAAGGGCGACCGCCATCTGTCGGCCGAGGAACTGCACGAGGAGGCCGTCGCCGCCGGCGTGCCGGTGTCGCTGGCCACCGTCTACAACGCCCTTCACCAATTCACCCAGGCGGGACTCCTGCGCATTCTGGCTGTCGAGGGCGCCAAAACCTATTTCGACACCAACACCTCCGATCATCACCATTTCTATATCGAAGGCGAAAACCGGATTTTCGACATCGCCAATGGTCCGGTCACCGTCACCAACCTACCGGAACCACCCGAGGGGATGGAGATCGCCAATGTCGACATCGTGGTGAGGCTGCGCCCCAAACGCGCCGAATGACCGAAGGCCAAGCACGTATGCACGGCCGGGCACGTATGAACGGCCAGGAATGAAACCCCTCGATCTGGCTGTCCGGCTGGAATGGGCCGCTGTCGCGGTGTCCGCTATCGTCTTTTATGCACTCGCCGGTGCGTCCTGGTGGTTGTTCGCCTTGTTGATCCTGGCGCCTGATCTGTCCATGTTCGGCTATCTCGCCGGGCCGCGCGTCGGCACCGCCTGCTACAATGCCTTCCACATCTTGGTCCCACCGGTGTTTTTGGTGCTTGCCGGCAGCCTGTTCGGCAATGCAGCCGCTATAGCGGTTGCATTGATCTGGATCGCCCACATCGCTATCGATCGCGCGCTGGGTTACGGCTTGAAGCTGTCGAGCAGCTTTCAGGATACCCATCTCGGCCGCATCGGCCGCTAAACGGTCCGGCCTGCGGTTCAAACGAATCGGGCAAGGCCAAAAATCAGTCCTTGACCCGCTCGCCGGGATAGGCGCCCCAGACGACGGATTGGGCGAGCCAGCCGGTATGGCCATCGAGCGTCATTTCGCACCACTGGCCGTCGCAGGATTTGATCGTGCCCATGACGCCCGGCTCGACGATCGCCACCACGCTGGCGTCCTTTTCGGGGCTCCTGAGGAGATTGATCTGGGCGCCCTTGCCGCGCTGCCACGGCGCCACGATCGCCGTGCGCCGGCCCGAAAGCAGCGACTGGTTGATCCAACCTTCCGAACCGTCGGCGTCGCGCACGCGGCGCCATGTGTCGAACTCCTGGATGATCTCCATCGGCAGGCCGGCCTTCAGATACATCCAGTCGACCGAGTAGTTGGCGCCCGGCCCGACACGCGAATTGACGCGGCCGGATTTCAGGCTGACGAATCGTGGCAGCGGCAGGCCGCTCGGCCCGAGCGTGACGACGCTCTGGGCGGGAGCCGCTGCACCTTGCGCGCACAGTTGGGGTGAATAGAGCAGAGCGCCGAGAAATGCTGCGCTGAGGGTCAGGCGAAGCGACGCGAAACCAGACACTTTCGTTCCTTTCGGCGCTGGCCTGCCGGCCCCGGCGCCCCTTTTTCTTTGTCTTCGGCGGCACCGCTTGGTACATGGGTAAATCGGCTACCGCGACCGGCTTCCAGTTTCGCCGGTCTTGGTTAAAGAGGTCTCAACGAGGGAAGCAATGGCAGGCAAAAAGAAGCCTCTCGTGGTCATCACGCGAAAACTGCCCGACCCTGTCGAGACCCGCATGCGCGAGCTGTTCGACGCAAGGCTGAATGTCGAGGACAGGCCGATGACGCAGCCGGAACTGGTCGCGGCGGTCAAGGAGGCCGACGTGCTGGTGCCGACGGTGACCGACCGCATCGACGCGGCATTGATCGCCCAGGCCGGCGAAAACCTCAAGCTGATCGCCAATTTCGGCAATGGCGTCGACAAGATCGACGTGGCGGCCGCGGCCAAGAAAGGCATCACCGTAACCAACACGCCCAACGTGCTGACCGAGGATACGGCCGACATGACGATGGCGCTGATGCTGGCGGTGCCGCGCCGGCTGGCGGAGGGCGCCAATGTACTCACCGGCGACAAGAAATGGGCCGGCTGGTCGCCGACATGGATGCTTGGCCGGCGCATCTGGGGCAAACGGCTCGGCATTGTCGGCATGGGGCGTATCGGCACCGCCGTTGCCAGGCGTGCCAAGGCTTTCGGCCTCTCCATCCACTATCACAATCGCCATCGCGTGCTGCAGGCGGTCGAGGACGGGCTGGAGGCGACCTATTGGGAAAGCCTCGATCAGATGCTGGCCCGCATGGACATCATCTCGGTCAACTGCCCCTCGACGCCGGCGACGTTCCATCTGCTTTCGGCGCGGCGGCTGGCGCTGCTTCAGCCCACCGCCTATATCGTCAACACCGCGCGCGGTGACATCATCGACGAGGAGGCTCTGGTCAAGCTGATTCAGGATGGCAGGATCGCCGGCGCCGGCCTCGACGTCTACGAGCACGAGCCCGCATTGAACGGAAAACTGCTCAAGCTCGCGACCAAGGGCAAGGTCGTGCTTTTGCCACATATGGGGTCGGCGACGCTCGAGGGCCGCATCGACATGGGCGAGAAGGTGATCATCAACATCCGCGCCTTCGTCGACGGCCACCGCCCGCCGGATCGCGTGCTGCCGCTCAGGACCTGAGCGGCTTCGCAACGTAATGTAAGTGAAGACTTATTAAAGAGTCTTGCGCATGGTGACCGAAGTCGGTCGCGCATAACCTTCATGCGCCGTTCTCACGGTCTCGCGAAAACCGAGCCGGGCAAAGGCTGCCTGGTTCCCAGCCAGCTCGATTCGCGTCTGCAGCTCGATTGCGACCTTGCCGCGGCTGCGGGCAAAATCCTGGACGGCTTGCATCAACAACCTGCCGATGCCCTGGCCCTGACAGTCCGGCGTGACGGCGAGCTTGCCGACATAGAGGTGGTCGGTTCGTTCCAGGGCGAAGATGCAGCCGACGATCCTGTTGCCGCTGAGCGCCAGCAGGCCGGTCTCGCGGCGGGCTTTGTCGCGCATAGTTTCCGCAGTGAGCAGGTGCGCCGAGGACGGCGGGTCGATGATGCCGTCCATGAAGGCGAATGCGCGCAGGATCAGGGCGAGCACTTCGTTCCAGCGGTCGAAATCGGCCGGAATCCGGATGATGGCGATATCGGCAGTGCGCTTCAACGTCAGTTTCGTCTCTTGTAGCGGATGGTCTCGAAACGCGCGGCCAGCGCGTCGTAGAGCAGCAGTCGTCCGATCAGCGGCTCGCCAATGCCGGTGATCAGCTTGATGGCTTCCATCGCCTGCAACGTGCCAATCACCCCAGTCAGCACGCCAAGCACCCCGGCCTCGGCACAGGACGGCACCAGACCCGGCGGTGGGGCCTCCGGGAAGAGGTCGCGGTAGCCGGGGTTGGAGGTGCCGTCCCTATCGGCTTGGAACGGCATCAGCACGGTCACGGAGCCATCGAAACGGCCCACGGCGGCGTGCACCAGCGGCTTTCCCTCCGCCGCGCAGGCATCGGCCACGACATAGCGCGTCTCGAAATTGTCGGACCCGTCGACGACCACGTCGTAACGGGCGACGAGGGCTTGGGCATTGTCCGCGGTCAGGCGCAATGTGTGGATTTCGACAGCGGTGTTGGGATTGATGCGGGCGATTGCCGCCTTGGCGCTGTGGGTTTTCAGCATGCCGACAGTGTTCGTGCCGTGAATCACCTGCCGCTGCAGGTTGGAGAGCGAAACCGTGTCGTCGTCGATCACGCCGAGCGTGCCGACGCCGGCTGCGGCAAGATATTCAAGCACTGGTGCGCCCAATCCGCCGGCGCCGATGACCAGCACCCGCGCTCGCTTCAGGCGCTGCTGGCCGGCGCCGCCAATTTCGGGCAGCACGATGTGGCGGGCATAGCGTTCGAGTTCTTCGTCGGTGAGGGCGGTGGCGATCATGGCTCGATCATATAGCGGGAGAAAAACCTTGTCAGGTGCTCACACAGCCATCGGCGCGACCGTGCCGTGATCCACGATCAGGAACTGCGCCCGGCCCGCCAGGCTGGAAAACAGCGCAGCATCGGTTCCCGTCATGAAAGCCTGGCAGTTCAATTCCTCCAGGATCGAGAACAGCGCCGCACGCCGGCCACCATCGAGATGTGCCGCGATCTCGTCGAGCAGCAGGATTGGCGTCAAGCCGGACATCTCGCCGGTCAATCTGGCATGCGACAGGACAATGCCGACAAGCAAGGCTTTCTGTTCGCCGGTCGAACACAGCTCCGCCGGCATCGCCTTGGGTCGGTGCCGGACCACGAGATCGGAGCGGTGCGGGCCCTCGAGCGCGCGCCCGGCGGCGCGGTCGCGGTCGCGGCCCCCGGCGAGCGTGCGGCGGAACCGCTCCTCGACGTCGACAGCCGGCATGGTGGCGATCTCGGCTTCCAGATCGCCCGACAGGCCGATATCGGCCTGCGGAAACGGGCCGCTGTCGGGCAGCCTGTCGATCATGGCGGCCAGAAGGCGCACCATTTCGGCGCGCGCCGCGGCGATCGCCACGCCCGTCTCGGCCATCTGCATCTCGATCGCCTCGAACCAGCTCAAATCCCGCGAACCTTCCGTCAGCAACCGGTTCCGGCCGCGCATCGCCTTTTCATAGTCGAGGGCGCGCTGTCCGTGGCCTGGATCGATCGCCAGCACCAGCCGGTCGAGAAAGCGCCGGCGGTCCGCGGCCGGTCCGGTGAACAGAGCGTCCATGGACGGCGTCAGCCACACGACGCGCAGCCATTCCAGCATGTCTTCGGCCGATCGCGCCGTGGCGCCGTTGATACGCACCCGCCTGCCGCCCTCGCCAAGACTGTCGCCACTCGAAATGCCCGTCCCTATCTCGACTTGGCCGTCAGGTCCGTCGAGCCGTGCGTGCAGCGCAAAGCCGCCGTCACCGCCCTCACGCGCGACGTCCGCGTAAGGCGCGCGGCGCAGGCCGCGGCCCGGCGTCAACAGGGAAATCGCTTCCAGCAGATTGGTTTTGCCAGCGCCATTGTCACCGGAAAACACCACCGCGCCCGGCTCAAGCTCGACCGACAGCGCCGCATAGTTGCGGAAATTGGTAAGTGTAAGCTTACTTATATGGGTTTGTGCCGGCAACCGCTACTGCTCTACACCCGCATCGGCATCAGCACATAAAGCGCGGTTTCATCGGCCATGTCGTGGATCAGCGTTGGCGAACCGGCGTCGGCCAACATGAACCGGGCCTCTGAACCGGTCAATTGTGCGGCAACGTCGAGCAGGTACTTGGCGTTGAAGCCGATCTCGATCGGGTCGGCTGAATAGTCGGCGGCCAACTCCTCGGTGGCGCTGCCCGAATCCGGATTGTTGACCGCAAGCGTCACCTGGCCCTCACTGATCGAAAGCTTCACCGCGCGCCCGCGTTCGGAGGAGATGGTCGAGACGCGGTCGACGGCGGCCGCGAAGCTCTGGCGGTCGATGATCAGCTTCTTGTCGTTGCCGGTGGGAATGACCCGCTGATAATCGGGGAATGTGCCGTCGATCAGCTTGGAAGTCAGGATGACGCTGCCGATGGTGAAGCGGATCTTGGTGTCCGACAACTCGGTGGTGACCGCCACGTCGGGATCATCGACCAGCTTCTGCAATTCGCTGACCGTCTTGCGCGGTATGATGATGCCCGGCATGCCTTCGGAACCCGCCGGCGCGTCGATCTCGGCGCGCGCCAGGCGATGGCCGTCGGTCGCCACCGAGCGCAGCTTCAGCTTGCCGCCGACCTCATGTGTGTGAAGATAGATGCCGTTGAGATAATAGCGCGTCTCCTCGGTGGAGATGGCGAACTGGGTCTTCTCGATCAGCCCCTTGAGCGCGACCGAGTCGAGCCGGAAGATATGCGAGAAGGATCCGGCCGAAAGCTCGGGGAAGTCCGATTGCGGCAGGCATTGCAGTCGGAAGCTCGAGCGGCCGGAGGTCACCGTCATGGCGTTGCCGTCCTCGTCCGTCTTCAGCATCACCTCGGCACCGTCGGAAAGCTTGCGCACGATGTCGTAGAGCAGATGCGCCGGAACCGTTGTCGCGCCACCCCGCTCGACCTTGGCCGGCGTCGCTTCCGTCACCTCCAGGTCGAGGTCGGTGGCCTTCATTTCCAGGCTGGCGCCTTCGGCGCTGAGCAGCACGTTGGACAGGATCGGTATGGTGTTGCGCCGCTCGACCACGCGGTGGACGTGGTTGAGCGACTTCAGGAGATTTGACCGTTCCAGGATAACACGCATGACGAACCAGGCTCGCTTGAATGAATGAGCGGGTCTCCGGCTGGCGGCGTCCCGCGAAAGGTCTGAACAGGCTTCAGAATCTGCGTAAACTGACAGGAAAAAACCAGCAAACGCAAGCCCGCGCGACCGGTTCGGGCCGGCTACGCGGGCTTTCTGGGGATAAAGGCGGCGAAGCACGCCGCCAGGCGTTTTCGAACGGCTCAGGCCTGGTCGTTGATCAACCGTCTCAACAGTTCCAGTTCCTGCGCCAGCGTGTTGTCGCCGCCGGAAAGATCCTCGATCTTGCGCACTGCGTGCAGCACCGTTGTGTGGTCGCGGCCGCCGAAGCGCCGCCCGATCTCGGGCAGCGAGCGCGGCGTCATCACCTTGGACAGATACATGGCGACCTGCCTCGGCTTGACGATGGTGCGCGTGCGCCTGTTGGACAGCAACTCGGTCTTCGACACATTGTAGTGCCGCGCGACGATGCGCTGAATATCCTCGATACGGACCCGCTTCGGCTCGCCGGTGCGGTAGATATGGCCGAGGATCTCGTCGATGCGATCGATGGTGATCTGCGGCTCGAACGACTGGCGGAACAGGAGTTGATTGAAGGCGCCTTCCAGTTCGCGGCCGCTGCCGGTCACCGTGCGGGCGACGTGATTGAGGATCTCGTCGGAGATGTCGAGGGAAGCGTCGTCGTGCCTGGCGGTGGCGAGGCGCAGCTTGAGCATGCCCAGGCGCATGGCGAAATCGGGGGCCGACATTTCGAGCGCGACGCCGCCATTGAGGCGCGAGCGGACCCGCGGTTCGAGGGATTCCAGTTCCGACGGGGGCCGGTCGGCGGCGACGACGACCTGCTTGGCGCTGTCGAGCAGCATGTTGATCAGATGGCAGAATTCGTGCTGGATCGACTTGCCCTGCAGGAATTGCATGTCGTCGATGATGAGCAGGTCGATATCGCGAAGCTGTTCCTTGAGCGTCAAGGCATTGTTGTCGCGGATCGCGGTGGCGAAGCGCCACATGAAATATTCCGCCGTCAGGTAGACGACGCGCGATTTCGGGTTCTGCTTCAGCGATTCCGCGGCGATAGCCTGCAACAAATGGGTCTTGCCGAGGCCGACCGTCGCATGAAGGAAGAGCGGGTTGAAGCGCACCGCGCTCGACTGCGATTCCGCCACGGCCTTGGCCGCGGCGAAGGCCACCCGGTTCGACGGCCCTTCGATGAAAGAGGCGAACGTGTAACGCGGATCGAGCGGCGATCCCAGCACATTGTGGCGGAACTCGCTCTCGGCCGGCATGCCCGGGCGCGGCGCCGGAGCCCGCTCCAGCCTGCCGGGGCTTACGGTGCCGGCGGCCAGCGCCGTCTGCGTTTGTCGCGTCATCTTGCGCGCCGGCGCCAATTCCGGTTCGGCATGGCTGCGCCCCTGGCGGGTGGCTGTGCGCACGATGATCTCGATCTTGAGGATCTCCGGATCCTCGTGCTTCCAAAGCTCGCAGATAAGGTCGAGATAGTGGCCGTTGATCCACGAGCGCAGGAAGGCAGTGGGCACCGAAATGCGAACGATGCCCTTTGAAGCCTCCGCGACCTTCATGCGCCCGAACCAGCTCGAATAGACTTCGGTTCCCAACCGCGCCTTCAACTGGGCCTTGACCCGGTCGAACTTCTGTTCCGCGTCGCTGGAAGCCGCCATCTCATCAGCTCCGATCAGATTTCCTGAAAATGGGATGTCATTGGTAAGCTCCCTTTCGACGCCGCTCTGCATGATCGAGTTCCTTGTCTCTGTACCTGTTTTTCCGCCGGGGATGCGCCTCCTGCATCCGTGTTCCAGCGACTGCGCTTTGCTACGACGCCCGCTGCCGCCGCCGGCAGATGAACGTCGCCCATTGTCCAGGGAACCGGTGCCGGCCCATGGAAGCCAGTCCGTGTTGGGTATGTCAGGGCAATGCAACACCGTCCGGCGAAAATCGCCGGCGCTGTCGACCTGCCATGTATAGTTACGCCAGTCCCCTACCGTATCGAAAAAGAGCAAACCAAACCTGTTCGCGGACTTGATCCGCGCCACAAACCCCGCCAATTTAAGCTGGCCCATTCAGGCTGGGTCAGGGCCACCCGGCCCATCCCTTTCGATGGACCGACATTACCGAAATCGCTGTGGATAGGGCAAGGCCACGTCTAACGGATTTTTAAGGAATCTGGTTAGGTCCGGCGCGCCGAAGCGCCATGCGGCAGCACTATAGTTTGACAAAGCCATTGTGATTCAAACCCTTTTCCGGCGAATATGAAAAAGCCGGGCTGGCGCGAAATTTTGTGAAATAAATCGCTTGACAGCCAGTTGTTCTCCTGGCGCTTCGCCGCGCTGTGGACAACGTGTGGATGACTATCTGTAACTAGCTGGGAAATATTGATTATTTCTGCGGAGGGAGAATTTTTTTAGCCGACACTTTTCAAGTATCTGGACCATCAGCCGGCACGCATATGCCGGCAAAGCATTTCGGACCGCAAACTCCGCTTTCGACGCCGTTTCCGAGTATTCTTTTTAAGTGCTTGCCGGCAAACGAAAAAACCCGGCACTATCGGCCGGGTTCTCAGAAGATCAGTCCGGAAAGGGACGTCAGGCCGACAGCACCTTGAGGCGCTGGGCCAGCCGTGAAACCTTGCGGGCCGCGGTGTTCTTGTGGATCACGCCCTTTGTCGCGGCACGCATCAATTCCGGCTCGGCGGCCTTGAACGCCGCCTGCGCGGCGGCCTTGTCGCCGGAGGCGAGCGCCTCCTCGACCTGGCGCACATAAGTGCGGACGCGCGAGCGGCGGTTTTTATTGATCGCCGCGCGGCGGACGATCTTGCGCGTTGCCTTTTTGGCCGAGGATGTATTGGCCATGATGCCTCTCTTCTGATCTGGTCGGCGCATGCGGCATGCCGCAGGGCACAAAAAACAAACGGGCAGCCACAGGGCCGCCTCGGTTGGTGCGGCTTATAGTTCAGCTTTCCCGGCGCGTCAACGCTGGCTGGCGTTCTTTTTGGCTGTCGTCGCGCCGGAGCATTTTTTCAGCCACGCCGAAGCATTTCGCGCCCCGGAGGTGCGCTGTCAGCGATTGGTGAAATTCGGCTTGCGCTTCTCGGCGAAGGCCGCCATGCCTTCCTTCTGGTCGTCGAGCGCAAACAGCGAATGGAACAGTCGACGTTCGAACCGCAGCCCCTCGGCGAGCGTCGTTTCATAGGCTCGGTTGACGGCTTCCTTTGCCATCATCACCGACGGCAGCGAAAAATCGGCGATCTTGGCCGCCGCCTTGACGGCCTCCTCGACAAGCTCGCCGGCAGGCACGACGCGCGAGACCAGCCCGGAACGCTCGGCCTCCGCGGCATCCATCATCCGCCCGGTCAGGCACATGTCCATCGCCTTCGACTTGCCGACGAACCGGGTCAGGCGTTGTGAGCCGCCCATGCCGGGAATGACGCCGAGCGTGATTTCGGGCTGGCCGAATTTTGCCGTGTCGGCGGCGATGATGAAGTCGCACATCATCGCCAGTTCGCAGCCGCCGCCCAGCGCATAGCCCGCCACCGCCGCGATGATCGGCTTGCGCGCCCGGGTCAGTTCTTCCCA
The DNA here is from genome assembly GCF_006442695.1 of Mesorhizobium sp. B2-3-7. NCBI lineage: Bacteria > Pseudomonadati > Pseudomonadota > Alphaproteobacteria > Hyphomicrobiales > Phyllobacteriaceae > Mesorhizobium > Mesorhizobium sp. B2-3-7. The sequence goes on from NZ_VFVV01000013.1 coordinate 68,392, forward strand.
GCCGACGAAAAAGTCCTTGATGTAGGCATCGACGTAGGAAATCGACAGCATTTCCTTGATATCGGCGCCTGCGGCGAAGGCCTTCTCGGAACCAGTGACGACCATCGCGCCGATGCCGTCATCTGCCCCGAACACGTTTACCGCGGCCACCAATTCCGCCATGACCTGGGAATTCAGCGCATTGAGCGCCTTCGGCCGGTTCAAGGTGATCAGCCCGACCTTGCCCCTGGTTTCAACGACGATCGTTTCATAGGCCATGGCTTCGGCTCCTCTTCCAGGCAATTGAAGATCGATCTAGCTCACCGCTGACAGGTCCGGCAATAGAAGGTCGAGCGGCCGCTCTGCGTGATGCGCTCGATATGGCCGCCGCAGCCAGGCTTGGAGCAGGGTTCGCCCTCCCGGTCATACACCGCGAAGGAGTGCTGGAAATAGCCCAGCGAACCGTCGGTCTGCATGTAGTCGCGCAGCGACGATCCGCCGGCCGCAATGGCATCTGCGATGACCGAGCGGACCGCCACGGCAAGCCCCCGGCTTTGCTCACCCGCTTTCTTGCCGGCTTTGGCTATCGTGCCCGCCTCGCGCAGCGGCGACAGCCCGGCGCGCCATAGCGCCTCCGAGACATAGATGTTGCCGAGCCCGGCTATCAATCTCTGGTCGAGAAGAGCGGCCTTCAGCGGCGATTTCCGGCCCTTCAGCAGTGAGGCCAGCAGCACTCCGTCAAGCGCATTGCCGGTGGGTTCGACGCCGAGCCCCGCCAGCATCGGATGGGTGTCCGGCGGCCCTTCGCAAAACAGCATGAAGCCGAAGCGACGCGGATCGTTGAAAACCACGCGCGAGCGGGTGCCGTCCCGAGAGGCGACGTCGAAGATGACATGGTCGTGCGTCGAACTCTTCGACCGCTCGTGATGGAACACGCCGGGCATTTCGGCAGCGTCGGCCGTCTCGATGCGAAACGAGCCCGACATGCCGAGATGGCAGATCAGGGCGGGACCGCCTTCGAGATCCATCGTCAGATATTTGGCTCGGCGTCCGAGCGCCGTGATCGTCTTGCCGGTCAGCCGCTCGGCGAATTTTTCGGGGAATGGAAAACGCAGGTCCGGCCGGCGTGCCTCGGCGCGGATGATGCGGGCACCCTCCAGAACCGGCTCCAGCCCGCGCCGGACCGTCTCGACCTCGGGCAATTCAGGCATGGCCGCCCATATCCGGGTAAAAGGAAGTGCCGTAGCGGCCGTGCGCCAACCCGAGATGTTCGGCCACGGTTTCACCAATGTCGCAGAATGTCGTTCTCAGCCCGATGTCGCCGCCCGTCAGACCTGGTCCGATGCCGATCACCGGAATGCGTTCGCGTGTGTGGTCGGTGCCGCGCCAGGTCGGGTCGTTGCCGTGGTCGGCCGTCAGGATCAGCAGATCGCCCTGTCGCAATCTCGCGAATGCTTCCGGCAGTCGCCGGTCGAAGGCCTCGAGCGCGGCGGCATAACCTGCAACATCGCGGCGATGGCCGAACTCGGTGTCGAAATCGACGAAATTGGCGAAGACGAGATCGCCGTCGCGGGCCGCATCCATTGCATCAAGCGCCTGGTCGAACATGGCCATGTTGCCCGCGGCCTTGCGCACTTCCGAAATCCCCCGATGGGCAAAGATGTCGCCGATCTTGCCCACGGCGATGACGCGGCTGCCACGCGCCGTCAGCCGGTCGAGCAATGTCGGCTCGGGTGGCGGCACGGCGTAGTCGTGTCGGTTGTAGGTCCGCTCGAAAGTGGCTGCCGTCTCGCCGACGAACGGTCGCGCGATCACCCTTCCGATCCTCAACGGATCAACCAGGCGACGCACCACCTTGCAGAATTCGTAGAGCCGCTCCAGTCCGAAATGGACCTCGTGCGCGGCGACTTGCAGGACTGAGTCCACCGAGGTGTAGCAGATCGGCTTGCCCGTGCGGATGTGCTCCTCGCCGAACCGTTCGATGACCTCGGTACCAGGCGCATGGCAGTTGCCGAGAATGCCCGGCACCTTGCCCTCGCGGATGATCGCCTCGGTCAGTTCGGCGGGAAAGGCTGGGATCGTGTCGGGAAAATAACCCCAGTCGAAACGCACCGGCAGGCCGGCTATCTCCCAATGACCGGATGGCGTGTCCTTGCCGCTCGAAACCTCCTGGGCGGCACCGTGGAAGGCATTGTCGACGAGATCCGTCCCGAAAGCGGCAAAGCCCAGCCCCGTCGCGGTCTCGGCAGCCTTGCCAAGTCCGAGCGACGCCATGTTGGGAACAAACAACGGCCCTTGGCGAAGTCCTTCGCGATCGGCGCGGCCTTCCGCACAGGCCTCGGTGATATGGGCGAAGGTGTTGGCACCGGCATCTCCGTAGCGTTCGGCGTCGGCGGCGCCGCCTATGCCGAAGGAATCCAGGACGAAGAGGAAAGCACGCGCCATGAGGTCATTGTTGCCGGTTTGAGCACCCAGACATAGGGTTCCACGGCGGCATTGGCAATTCGGAAACCAAACGGCAACCGCTCGGCGCGATAGTCCGGAACCAATTCATTGACGGATCGCAGGACCGGGTCTCCCATGAAAGCTGCCCTGAAGACATGCGCCGCTCTCATGATCGCGCAAGGCGCGGTCTGGTCCGGCTCGGCGCACGCCGACTGGCGTGACGATATCGGCACGTTTCGCATCGGCATCGTCGCCGAACCCGGCGCCGCCAACACCGTTCCAGGCCTGGCGCGGTTGACCGAGGCCTTTACCAACGCGCTGGGCATGAAGGTGGAGTTCGTCGTTGCCCGTGACTATGCCGCGCTGATCGATGCGCAGGCCAATGCTCGCATCGAATATGCCGTCTACTCGGCGACCGCCTATGCAACGGCGTCAAGACGCTGCGAGTGCGTCGAACCGCTTGTGGCACCGGTCGATTCCGATGGCGCGGTCGGCATCCGCGCCGTGCTGCTGACGAAGGATGGCAAGGTGCCCAGCCTGGCCGCGATGGAAACCCACCGGATCGCCATGCCGCCGGCGGACAGCATTGGTTCTCTTTTGCCATTGGCCGGACTGGCTGCCGAGCACGTCAAGATCGCAGAGGACGCATCGTTTCTGGTTCACGCCGGTTCCGCCTCGGCCGCGGAAGGAATGCTGGTCGATGGCCAGGCCGATGCCTTGTTCGGCTGGGCGACGGCGGCGGCCGACGGCGAGCCAAGACTATCGGGCACGCAGGCAAGGCTCGAAGCCGCCGGGCTTTCGGCGACCGCCCTTCAAGTCGTATGGACGTCGGGTTTGCTGAGATACGGTCCTCACGCGGTGCGTAGCGATCTCGACCCGGAAGCCAAGCGCCGGTTGGCGGTTTTCCTGACCAATCTCAAATCGACGACGCCCGACATCTACGACCTGCTGGAATCGAGGCATTCCGGCGGTTTCGCCACCGTGGTTCCCAAGGATTACGAGATGGCGCACGCCATCGTGCGTCTGGTGTCGGACGGTGGCGTGCGGCGATAGGGTCGTCAGCAGTCGCCGCAGGGGATCGTCAGGCTTCTGCGCGGACGCAGATAATAGGTCTCGCCCATCGATATGTTGTTGAAGACCGTCGTCAATCCGGCCGTCTGTGAGCTGTCTGCGGACCAGGTGATGATCGGTTTGTAACCAAGTTTGCTTTCGACACGAATGAGAAAGGTGCCTGCGACCCTGAGCGTTGCCGGAACCGTAGTGGTTGCGGGCAGGGCGGTGCCGATACTGTAAGCACCATTGACCACCTTGCGCGACCACACCACGTTCACCCTGGGCGGCGTGTCGGTTGTGACCTGTATTGCCGTGATGGTGATATCCGGCTTCGAGCGATTGTACGGCTGCAAGGTGGAGGTGCCGATCTTCATGATGGCATCCAGATCCGCCTTGACGATGGTCGGCTGCTGCGTGACCAGATCCGCGACCATGCTGCCGATGCGGCTGACCTTCTTGCTGGTCTCGATGGCCTGCGAAGCCTCCATGGTGATGAAATACATGATCAGCAGGATTGGCACGATGAGAGCGAACTCGACCGCCGCGATGCCACGGCGATCGCGTATGAAACCGACCCACTTCCCCCAGCGTCCTGCAATTTCTGGATGTGCCCCCGCACGCATCATGCCCGTCCCTTTTTCTTGGCTTTGCTTTCGCCGCGAACTCAGTTGTCGAATGGCTCGTTCTGCCAGGTCACCGATGCAAAATGCAGTGTCTTGTTACCGCCCATCGACTGAGCCAGAAGATCGGTCATGACGGGCCATTTGTAGAAGACCCGCAGCATGTTCTTCGATTCTGCCAGGCCCGGCGTGGTCGCGAAGGGCTGCGAGTTGGCGCCTTGCATCAAGATGATCTCGCCATTCTCGATCTTGAAGCTGGCCGTGGCCGCGTCGGCGAACGTGGTATATGCGCGAAGGTCCACGTCCAGCTGATTTGGGCAATCCTGCGAGACGATGATCTTCAGTTTGTCGCAGATCATGGTCTTCAACTTGTCCCCGGCGACGTCGGCCGGTCTCAACTGCCCGGTGCGCAATTTGCGCGCGATGTCGTCGGTGATGTTGGCCATAACTTCCTGGCCGGCAAATGAGATGCAGCTTTCCAGGATGGCGAAGACAAGAACCGCGAACGGCAATGCGAGCAGCGCGAATTCCAGTGCCGTACTGCCGCGGCGGTCGCCGGCGAAGCGTGCGAAAAGCCGTGCCCGTCTTGCCTTGCGGTCGCTTGTCGAGACGAATTCGATGCTCATGCTCTGATCCTGCCCATCCCCAGACGGTCTCGGCAGGTGTACTAGTGCAAACCAGTTGAAGTCCGGTTTGAATGATCGTTAAAGTCGCCGCGGGCGCCTTAACCACCCGCTAACCTGGACCGCGTGCCTACCGGCTGACGCTCATCTCGGCTTCTGAGGATTTTTCGGCTTCGCTCTTGTAGGAGCTTTCGCAATAGGGCGTGCAGGACATGGTCTGAACTTCAGCGCGCCGGTAGATGCGCACCGACGAGGCCGCCTGCCGCACGACGGTGATCTGTTCATCGATGATCGGGCTGCCATCCTGGTCGAGGACGACGAGGTTGGTGACGCCGAAGCCCTTGCCAGTCAGCACGATCGTCGAGGCGTCCTGCACGGACGCGTCGGCGATTGCCGGGTTGCCGACCACGATCGTGTCGGCGGGGCGCGACAGTTTGACGATCTTGGCCTGGTTCATGGTGACCTCGATGCCGGTGTCGGCCCTGGCGGGCATGACAAAGCTCACGGCGGCAAGAAGCACGGCAATCAGGATCGACGATTTCGGCTCGGCCATTGACGCGCTCCAGGCGGGCGGACTGTTCAACGGAACATGAACGAGATTGGTGAACCAACGGTTAAGCAGGCCCGGGCGCCATATGCCGCGATCGTCATACGCGCCGCGGAGCTGTTTCTTTTGCGGCTGCTTGCCTGGGAATTGCGCCTCGGCCGGCGCTTAGCCCATAGTTAACCACGCAATATGTTCCAACCGGGAAAGGAATCGGTAAGGCTGTTTATTAAGTCGATCGAAAGAGCTTCTCCCTAGATTGGCAGCATCCGATCAACCATCACAGAAGTTGACGGAAGTGCTGTAACACGTGGAGTAGGAGCTCTCGAATGTCTAATCTCATTGCACGTTTCGTAAAGGACGAATCCGGCGCGACCGCTATCGAATATGGTCTGATCGCCGCCCTCATCGCGCTCGCCATCATCGTCGGCGCCGGCGCGCTTGGCAACGCCATCAACGCCAAGTTCGAAGCTATCGGAACGTCCCTGAACAACGTCCCGACGCCCTGAACGACGTCAAGTATATTGAGCGCTCGGATTGCGTTCTGGACAAGGGCCGCCACCTGGCGGCCCTTGTTCTATTCAATGTCTTTTTGCCCTGGGCCTCATCAATCGTTAATCGAACATGCTTAGATTGAGTGCGGCTTAATCCGATAATAGGCATAGCGCCGATGCTTGAAGCCCTGATCTTCGTCGTCTTCCCGTTCTGCATGCTGTTCGCCGCGATCTCCGACATGCTGTCGATGACGATCGCCAATCGCGTGCCGGTGCTGCTCGTCGTCGTCTTCGCGCTGGTTGCGCCGCTGACCGGCATGGAATGGGCGGCCTATGGCTGGCATTTCGCCGCCGGCGCGCTGGTTCTTGCCGCAACGTTCGGCCTCTTTGCAATGGGCGGCATGGGCGGCGGTGATGCCAAGCTGCTGGCCGCGACCGCCGTGTGGATGGGACTCAACATCCAGCTCGTCGAGTATCTCGTGGTCTCGACCTTCATAGGCGGCTTGCTGACGCTTGCCATTCTCGTCTACCGGAAGTCGCCGCTTGCGGTTTTTACCGGCCGCAATCCGTTCCTGCGTCACTTCGCGGACGAGACGACCGGGGTTCCCTACGGCATCGCGCTCGGTTTGGGCGGATTGCTGACCTACCCGGATTCGCCCCTGATGGTCTGGGCGCTGGCCAGGCTGGCGGCCTGACCTTACCGATCATTCCTTGGCTGTGTTGCGGCTGGCTCCGCGGAGCGGGGCTGGCTGTTTGTCCGTGGCTGCGCAATACAGCTAATTTATGTAAACCTTAAATTAATCACGATCGTAAGCATTACATTAACCTTGTTTTGACGATTGCCGCTGCAAAGTCCGGCCTGGCTAGGTGGTTTGCCAAGGCGAGGGTTCGGACAGATGCCAGCATCCCGATTGATTATTCTGAGCGTGGCGGTCGCCGCGGCGGGTGGTGCTGGCTATGTCGCGAAGAACATGGTCGCCGCGCCGCCACCGCAGATCGTCGAGTCCGGTCCAGCGGCTCCCGCCGTGGCATTGCAGGACGTGCTTGTCCTGTCGGGTGATGTCACCATGGGCAGCCAGCTCGAGAACAACATTGCCTGGCAATCCTGGCCGGTCGACGGCATCAACGCCAATTTCATCACCAAGGCCACTGCTCCCGACGCCCTGGAGAAACTGAAGGGGTCCATAGCCCGTGTGCCGATGTACGCGGGCGAGCCGGTGCGGCGTTCCAAGCTGATCGGCGAGGGGCAAAGCTTCATGTCGTCGATCCTGCCCTCCGGCATGCGGGCGGTCGCCACGACGATATCGGCCGACACCTCTGCCGGCGGCTTCATCCTTCCGAATGATTTCGTCGACGTCATTATGACCCGCCGGGCCGATGCCAACAGCGGCGGCTCCGGCTTCAACACCGAAACCATCCTCAAGAACATCCGCGTCCTGGCGATCGACCAGACCATCCAGGAGGACGAGGAAGGCAAGAAGACCAGGGTGGGCCAGACCGCCACGCTGGAACTGACGCCCAAGCAGGCGGAGATCATCACCGTCGCCCAGCAGATGGCGGATCGCCTGACGCTCGCGCTGCGCGCGATCACGGACACCCAGGAAAAGAATTTGGATGAGGCCGACTATCTCGTTTCCGGCAATGGCCGCAAGGGAACGGTCAGGCTGATCAAGTCGGGCGAAGTTTCCGAAGTGGGGGCAAGGAAATGAGGCTAAGCGGTAAACTGCCGGCGATCATGGCAGCGGCTTTCGGCCTGCTGCTCATTGGGACAAACGTGCAGAGCGTTGTCGAGGCCAAGAGTGCACAGGTTTCGGCTTCGGCGGCCACCCAGCGCGTCAAGCTCGGCCTCAACAAGTCGGTGGTCATCGACCTGCCGAGTGATGCCTACGACATTCTTGTCGCCAATCCGACCGTCGCCGATGCGGTGACCCGCACCGCGAGGCGCATCTACCTGTTCGGCAAGGCGGTTGGCGAGACCAACATCTTTGTGTTCGGGCCGAATGGCGAACAGATCGTCAGCCTCGATCTGGCCGTCGAACGCGACGTCGCAGGCCTGGAGGATTATATCAAGCGCTTCATCCCGACATCGTCCATCAAGGTCGAACTGCTGAACGACAACGTCGTCCTGACGGGAACCGTCGACACGCCGCTGGACGCCAAACGCGCCGTCGACCTGGCGACGATCTTCGTCTCGGGCGGTGAAGCGACGACGGGACAATATTCGCAGACCGCGGCCGGCGGCTCGGCCCAGAGTGGTGTCGACATCAACAATCCGGACCAGGAACGCCGCGTCTCGAAAATCGTCAATCTTTTGCAGATCATCGGCGACGACCAGGTCACGCTCAAGGTGACGGTCGCCGAAGTCAGCCGCTCCGTGATGAAGCAGCTTGGCGTCAACATGGTGGGCAGCGGCGGTAGCAACGGCATCAGCTATGACGCGATGAGCACCCCGGCATACGGGCTTGGGAAACCGCTCTCGCAATTCTCGGGAGCTTCGATCGGCACCTCGGCGCTTCAGGCGTATCTAAACGCAATGGAGCAAGGTGGCGTCATGAAGACGCTGGCGGAGCCGACCCTCACCGCCGTGTCGGGTGAGAAGGCAACATTCAGGGTCGGTGGCGAGTTCAATCTCATCACCAGCCGTACGAACAATGTTTCGGACGAGAACAAGACAGGGCAGGTCACATACACCAACGACAAACTTGAATACGGCATCGGCCTGGAGTTCCAACCGGTTGTGCTGTCGGCCGGTCGGATCAGCCTCAAGGTCCGGACGTCCGTGTCGGAGCCTACTGCCGAAGGCGCCACCACGCTGGAAGCTGCAGGCAGGTTGCCCGGAACCACGCTGTTGTCTATCCGCAAGAGACTTGCCGACACGACCGTCGAATTGCCGTCAGGTGGTTCGATGATGATCGCCGGCCTCGTCCGCGATGACGTCAGGCAGGCTGTCGCCGGCCTGCCCGGGCTGACAAAGATCCCGGTGCTCGGCACACTGTTCCGAAGCAGAGACTTCGTGCGCAACGAGACCGAACTGGTGATCATCATCACGCCCTATCTGGTGAAACCGGTGGCACGAAACGACCTCGCCAAACCTGACGACAATTTCAACGCCGCCAGCGATGGCGCCGGTATGTTCCTGGGCCGAGTCAATCGCGTCTACGGCACAATGCAGACGGACAAGCCCAGCGGCCGTTATCACGGCGTCGTCGGCTTCATCTACAAGTGAACGGGGAAGCGGACATGTCTCAGTCAGCATTGCAGGCAAGGACCATCGCCATGACCACGCGCTCCGGCCGTTCGCGAATTCTCCGGCGCGCCATTCCTGCCCTGGCGGTGGCGGTGGCGGCATTGCTGGCCGGCTGCGCCCAGCGCGACAGTGTCACCGTCGGCGCCATTCCAGACGACTACCGCACCAACCATCCGATCGTGATCGCCGAGAAGAACCAAAAGATAGATCTACCTGTCGGTGCGGGTGACCGCGGCATGACCGGTTCGCAGCGCGATACGCTCCTGGGTTTCCTCGACGGCTATGACAAGAGTGCTGCCCCGACGCTGACGATCCAGGTTCCGAGCGGCTCGGCCAACGAGATCGCCGCCGCCGCCGCTGCGCGCGATTTCGCCCGGCTCGCGATTGCATCTGGCGTCAAGCGCAACCGGATCGTGGTCGTCTCCTATCAGGCTGCCTCGAGCGAGACATCCGCCCCGATCCGCGTCGCCTACATCGCGGTGAAGGCCCAGACCGATAAATGCGGACGATGGCCAGATGACCTGCTGGAGACGTCTGAGAACAAACACTATGCCGATTTCGGCTGCTCCTATCAAAACAATCTCGCCGCCCAGATGGCCAATCCGGCCGACCTGATCGGGCCGCGCAAGCAGACCACCATCGACGCGGAAAATCGTGGCGCGGTGATCGATGTCTACCGCAGCAGGGGTATTTCGGACGAGTTCCTCGGCAATTCTGAAGTGACGTACTGAGCCGCGCCCTAAGGAAAAGAGAAGTCACGGAAAGATGACCATGAGCAATCTTGCCTATGACACCCCCGTGGACGGCGGTGAGACCTCGCCGCAGGACATCGCCGTGATGCAGGCGCTGCGGCCGGTTCCGCGCATCTCGATCCAGGCATTCTGCGAGACCGAGGGTGTCGCCAATCCAGTCGAGCGCGCCGGCGAGGACCGCCGCATGACCAAGGCCCATCTCAAGGTCCATATGGGCGGCGTCCCCACCGCCATCGAATTCTACCAGTCGGCGCCGACGCCGAACCTGATCCTGCTGGAGTCGCGCAGCGAACCCAAGCAGTTGCTGGAACAGCTCGCGCAGCTCTCGGAATATTGCGACCCGTCTTCCAAAGTGGTGGTAATCGGCCACTACAACGATGTCGGCCTCTATCGCGAGCTCATCCGCTCCGGCATTTCCGAATATGTCATCGCGCCGGTGTCGATGGCCGACATCGTCAGCGTCATATCGTCGATCTTTGTCGATCCGGAAGCCGAGCCGCTCGGCCGCTCGATCGCCTTCGTCGGCGCCAAGGGTGGCGTCGGCTCTTCCACCATCGCCCATAACGTGGCTTGGGCGATGTCCTCCCTGTTCAAATCCGAGGTGGTCGTCGCAGACCTCGACCTCGCTTTCGGCACGGCCAACATCAATTTCGACCAGGATCCCGCGCAAGGCATCGCCGAAGCGGTGTTTTCGCCCGAGCGCATCGATGAAGTCTATCTCGACCGGCTGCTGACCCAGTGCGCCGAACACCTTTCGCTGCTCGCCGCGCCCTCGACGCTCGAACGCGTCTATGATTTCGATCCCGACGCCTTTACGCAGCTTGTCGACACCGCGCAGCGCACCGTGCCGCTCCTGGTGCTCGACGTTCCCCATGTCTGGACGGGTTGGACCAAGAACACCCTGATCAAGGCCGATGAAATCGTCATCACGGCGACGCCGGAACTGGCCAATTTGCGCAATACCAAGAATTTGGTCGACATGCTCAAACGGCTTCGTCCCAACGACTCGCCGCCCAAACTCATCATCAATCAGGCCGGCGTGCCCAAACGTCCGGAGATTTCCCCGTCCGATTTCGCCGAGCCGCTCGGCCTGGCCGCGATGGCGATCATCGGCTTTGACCCGCTGCTGTTCGGCAATGCCGCCAACAACGGACGTATGCTTGGTGAAATGGACGCCAAGAACCCGGTTGTCGCCACGATCAACGAAATTGCCCATGTGCTGACCGGTCGCAGCGAAATCCGGGTGAAGAAAAAAGCGGGTCTCGGAAATCTGCTCGGCAAGCTTTCGCGCAACAAGAAATGATGCTTCTTCAGTGGAATCGGTAGTCGATCATGTTTGGTAAGAGAGGCAGCGACGACGGCAACCGGTTCAAGCCGGAATTCCGCCAGCCGGCACCGGCGCCGACCGCGCCAGCCGTCGCGGATTCGGCCGATACCGCGGTTCTTGCGAGGCCGGCGGCCGCACCTGCGTCGAGCGCTCCTGTTGCACCGCCGGCCCGCCGCGCGGTCGAGGCGCCGCCGATAGCTCCGGAGCCGAAGCGGGCGGCGCGCGAAAAGAGCGAAACCTATTACGACACCAAGAGCCAGGTCTTCGCCGCCCTGATCGACACGATCGACCTGTCGCAACTCGCCAAGCTCGATCCCGAAAGCGCGCGCGAGGAAATCCGCGACATCGTCAACGACATCATCGCGATCAAGAATTTCGCGATGTCGATCGCCGAACAGGAAGAACTGCTCGAGGATATCTGCAACGACGTGCTTGGCTATGGGCCGCTCGAGCCATTGCTCGCCCGCGACGACATCGCCGACATCATGGTCAACGGCTCCAAGAACGTCTACATCGAAGTCAACGGCAAGGTCGAACAGACCGGCATTCGTTTTCGTGACAACCAGCAGCTTCTCAACATCTGCCAGCGCATCGTCAGCCAGGTCGGCCGCCGCGTCGATGAATCCAGCCCGATCTGCGATGCGCGTCTTCCCGACGGCTCCCGCGTCAACGTCATCGCGCCGCCGCTCGCCATCGACGGCACCGCGCTCACCATCCGCAAATTCAAGAAGGACAAGCTGACGCTCGATCAGCTGGTGAAGTTCGGCGCCATCTCGCCGCAAGGAGCCGAGGTTCTCAAGATCATCGGCCGAGTTCGCTGCAACATCGTCATCTCCGGCGGCACCGGCTCGGGCAAGACGACGCTCCTCAACTGCTTGACCAACTACATCGATCGCGAGGAACGCGTCATCACCTGCGAGGACTCGGCCGAACTGCAACTACAGCAGCCGCATGTTGTCCGTCTGGAAACCCGCCCGCCCAACCTCGAAGGGGAAGGCGAGGTGACGATGCGGGATCTGGTCAAGAACTGCCTGCGCATGCGGCCCGAGCGCATCATCGTCGGCGAAGTGCGCGGACCCGAAGTGTTCGACCTTCTGCAGGCGATGAACACCGGCCATGACGGCTCGATGGGAACGATCCACTCGAACAGCCCGCGCGAATGCCTGAATCGTATCGAATCCATGATCGCAATGGGCGGTTTTTCGCTGCCGCAGAAGACCGTGCGCGAAATCGTCGTCGGCTCCATCGACGTGATTATCCAGGCGGCACGCCTGCGCGACGGATCGCGCCGCATCACTCACATCACCGAGGTGATCGGAATGGAAGGCGACGTCATCATCACGCAGGACATCGTCCTCTACAACATCAAGGGCGAGGACGCGAATGGGCGGCTGCTGGGAGAGCATGTATCGACCGGCATCGGTCGCCCGCATTTCTGGGACCGCGCCCGTTACTATGGCGAGGAGCAGCGCCTCGCAATAGCGCTTGAGGCGATGGAGAAACGCGCTGACTGACGCTGCTGCAGGCGTAAGGGTTCTGGTCGATGTTTGGAATTGACGGCACCGTATTGGCGTTTGTCGTGCTCGCCGGCTTCAGCGCCGGCGCGGTCGCCTATGCATTCCTGTTCACCCGGATCAGCAACGAAAAGCAGGCCGGCAAGCGGCTGGAAACGATCAAGACCGCGGAGACGGATCGCTCCGTCGTCAAGGCCTCGCGCGATCGCGTGGCGGAGGCGGCCAAAAGACGCAAGTCGGTCCAGGATTCCTTGAAGGAACTCGACGAGAAGCAGAAATCCAAGGACAGCGCGGTCAAGAAACCGCCGCTGAAAGCCCAACTGCGGCAAGCCGGCCTGAAGGTTTCCATCGAACGCTTCTACATCTATTCCGCCATTTGCGGCCTAGCCCTGACGATCATCGCGTTTGTGGTGGGGGCGCCGCTTTTTGTTTTGCCTGGTGTGCTGCTGGCCGGTGCGCTGGGCCTTCCGCGCTGGTTCGTCTCATTTCGCCGCGCGCGGCGGGTCAAGGCATTCCTCAACGAATTTCCCAACGCGCTCGACATCATCGTGCGCGCGGTCAAATCCGGCCTGCCGCTGAACGATGCGGTGCGCCTGATCGCCAATGAATCTCCCGAGCCCGTCAAGGCCGAGTTTCGCCGCATCGTCGATTCGCAGCAGATGGGCCTGTCGATCCCGGATGCCACCTTGCGCATGCCCGAAACCATGCCATGCACCGAGGCGAGCTTTTTCGGCATCGTCATTCAGATCCAGTCGCAGGCCGGCGGCAATCTCTCCGAGGCGCTGGGCAATCTTTCGCGCGTGCTTCGCGACCGCAAGAAGATGAAGGCCAAGGTCCAGGCGCTGTCGATGGAAGCCAAGGCGTCCGCCGCCATCATCGGCGCGCTGCCTTTCATCGTCGCGTTTCTCGTATATCTCTCCAGCCCCAACTACCTGATGCCGCTGTTCACCACGAGCATCGGTAACCTGATCCTGGGGGTTTCGGCCGTCTGGATGTCGATCGGCATCTTCGTGATGCGCAAGATGATGAACTTCGAAGTCTAGGGCCGCGGCATGACCGAACAAGTCGTCAAATCACTGACGGATCCCGGCCTCCTGATCGCGCTGCTGGTCGGCATTGCCGTGTTCGCGACGGTCTTCACCTTGCTGCCGGCATTTGGCGGAAACCAGCTCAAGGCGCGCATGAAGTCGGTCGCGCTGGAACGCGACGAATTGCGCGCCAAGCAGCGCGCGCGGCTTGCAAGCGAGGCGGATCGCCGCCGCAAGGGCCTGCGCGAAGAACAGTCGATCGGCATGCGCAACATCGTCGACAGGCTCGACCTGCGGCGCGCCCTCGCCGACGAGGGTACCTTGCAGAAGCTCAAGGTTGCCGGTTTCCGTGGACAGAACCCGCTGACGCGGTTTCTCTTCTTCCGCCTCGTGCTTCCGTTTGTCGGCTTCGCACTGGGCGTGATCTACATATTCGTGCTCGGAGGACTGCCGCAGCAGCCATTGTTCATCCGGCTGTTCGTCTGCGTCCTCGTTGCCTATGGCGGCTTCTACGCACCGGTCGTCTATGTCAACAACCGCGCCACCAAGCGCAAGCAATCGATCCAGATGGCATGGCCGGACGCGCTTGACCTGATGCTGATTTGCGTCGAATCTGGCATGTCGGTGGAAGCGGCATTGCGCAAGGTCGCCGACGAGATCGGCGCCCAATCGGTGGCCCTTGCGGAAGAATTCATCCTGACGAACGCCGAGCTCTCTTATCTGCAGGAGCGCAAGCAGGCCTATGAGAACCTCGCCAGCCGCACCGGCCTGGAATCCGTCAAGTCGGTGTCGCAGGCACTCGTCCAGGCCGAGCGTTACGGCACCCCTGTGGCGCATGCGTTGCGCGTGCTCGCGGGTGAAAGCCGGGACCAACGCATGAACGCTGCCGAGAAGAAGGCCGCCGCCTTGCCGCCCAAGCTCACCGTGCCGATGATCCTGTTTTTCCTGCCGGTGCTGTTCGCCATCATCCTCGGCCCTGCCGGCATCCAGGTCAGCCAGCGCGGCATCTTCGGCCAGGCGCACGAAACCAGCAGCCAGTAGGTGAATCTGACCGATCCAAAGAAAAACCGCGCGGCTGACGCAGCGCGGTTCTCTTATGCAGGGTTCGGTGGCCGCGTGCCGCTCAGTTGGTTGCGGCTTTCGCCTTGTCCTGGTCCTTGAGCTGGCTCCAGGCATTTTGCTGAGCCAGCATCTGCCTGAGATAAGCGACATTGGCCTGCGCCTGTTCGGGTGACAGCTCCTGCGAGGCGATCTTCTCGGCTTCGTCGAAGCGGCCCTGCAGGCCGACGACCAGCGCCAGGTTCTGGCGCACGCGGCTGTCGGCATTCGGCTGCTGTGCGGCCGAGCGCATATAGGTTTCGGCGGTGCGCAGGTCGCCTCCCAGCACATAGGACATGCCAAGGTTGGAAAGCACCGAAGGTTCGTTCGGCTTGAGCTCCAGCGCCTTGCGGTAGAGCTGGCGCGCGTCGTCCTTCTGGCTGAGCTGGTCGAGAATGGCCGCTTCCGCCGACACCAGCCTCCAGTCGGGATATTCCGGCGTCTGCGCCCGGCGCACGGCATCAAGCGCCGCCTCGAACTGGCCGTTGGCGGCCAGCGCCTTGCCGTAGGCGGCAAGCACGTCGCGATCCTTGGGATAGGCGATCGCCAGCTTGCGCATCACGGCAAGCGACTGGTCGGCATCGCCATCCATCTGCAGCGCCGCGGCGAAGTTGGTCGCTATCCGCTTATCGTTGGGATTCCTGGAATAGGACTGGCCAAGCGCTGCCGTCGCATTGTGCAATTCTCCCGCCGACATCGTCTCCAGCGGCTTGCCGCTGGTGCGTCCGATCGAGCCTGTGCTGATCTTGTCGGTTCCGCAGCCGGCAACGCCTGCGGCCAGCGCGAGCATGAAGGCCGTGGTGATGAGCCGCTTTCCGCTGGCGTTCATCGTGCGGTTCGTCGACATCGGCACCCTGGGCCTCCATTCGTGCGCGTGGCCATTGCGTGACCATCTTCCCTCTCGAAGAAATATTCTGTTAACCCTAACGGACAGTTAAGAAGCGCCGAATCGACGGACGTCGGCAGGAGAACATCGAATGTCAGTGGAACTGGTCGAGAACAAGCTGAACAACCCGCTTCCTGTCCATCTGGTGGCTAAGGACGGTCTGGAGACGGCCGGTCTGACGTCATCAGCCGTGGCGTGGGCCAGGGCCAACGGCTTCTCCGGCGAAGCGGGCAGGACGCTCATCGTGCCTGCGGAAAACGGCGCGCTCGGCGGTGCCTTGTTCGGCATTGGCGACGGCGAGGGCGCGCTGGCCGTCGGCGCGCTGGCGAAAAGCCTGGCGGAGGGCGACTGGCATTTCGCCTCCGCGCCGGCCGAGCCGGAGCTGGCGGCGATCGCGCTGGCCCTCGGCGGCTATGTCTTTACCCGCTATGGCAAGAAACCGGGCAAGGCGCTGCGCTTCGAATTGCCGGCCGGCGTAGAGGCAAAACGCGTTCGCCGCATCGTCGAAGGCGTCTTCCTGACGCGCGATCTTGTCAACACGCCGACCAGCGACATGGGGCCGGACGAGCTGGAGAAGGCGGTTCGAGCCCTGGCCGAAATTCACAAGGCCGAGGTGTCGGTCATCAAGGGCGACGATCTCATCAAGCAGAATTTCCCGATGATCCATGCCGTCGGCCGGGCTTCGTCCAGCGCACCGCGTCTTATCGGCATGGGCTGGGGGCCAAGGAGCGCGCCGAAAGTGACGTTGGTCGGCAAGGGCGTCTGTTTCGACACTGGCGGCCTCGATATCAAGCCGTCGTCCGGCATGCTGTTGATGAAGAAGGACATGGGGGGCGCCGCCAATGTGCTGGGTCTGGCCTCGATGATCATGGCCTCCGGATTGAACGTGCGGCTGCGCGTGCTGATCCCGGCCGTCGAGAATTCGATCGCCGGCAACGCCTTCAGGCCTGGCGACGTGTTGGCGAGCCGCAAGGGCATGTCAGTCGAGATTGGCAACACCGATGCCGAGGGAAGACTGGTTCTGGGTGATGCGCTGGCGCTGGCCGACGAGGAGGAGCCGCAATTGCTTGTCGACATGGCGACGCTCACCGGGGCTGCTCGTGTCGCGCTAGGTCCGGACCTGCCGCCCTTCTACACCGGCGACGAGGCACTAGCCTCGGAACTGACGACAGCCTCGCTGGCGGTCGAGGATCCGCTGTGGCGCATGCCGCTGTGGCGGCCCTATGATGCGAAGCTATCGTCGAAGATCGCCGACATCAACAATGTCACCACGGATGGGTTCGCCGGTTCCATCACCGCGGCGCTGTTTCTCAAGCGCTTTGTCGAGAAGACGCCAAGCTGGGCGCATTTCGACATATTCGCCTGGAACCCCGCCGATCGTCCGCACGGACCTGCCGGCGGCGAGGCGCAAGGCATCCGGGCACTGGAGCGCGTCATCTCGAAGCGTTTTGGCTGAGGTGGCGGCGACTTTCAGGGCCGGCAGGTTGCCGAAACTGAAACGGAACCGAAACAATTTGCCGTCATTCTCGTGCGATGTCGATTTCGATGCGCCCGAGCCAGGCCTTGCGATTGTGGCAGCAAGTGATGCTGTCGCAGGTGCGCGACGACGCGCCCGACCTCACCATGCGCCAGACGGCTATCCTGTTCACCATCTATCTCGATCCGCCGCCGCACACGGTGCGCGGGCTGGCGGCCCGTCTCAACGTCACCAAACCGGTCATCACCCGCGCGTTGGATACAATGGGTGCGCTCAAACTGGTGTCGCGTCATCGCGACGAGCTCGACAAGCGCAACGTGCTGATCAAGCGCACGGTCGAAGGCGCCCTCTTTGTCGAGCGCTTCGGCGATGGTATCATCGCCAAGGCACAAGAGCTGCCCATCTGACGACCAGCCGCTTCAATGGATAAACTGATTTGACCGCCAGGGATGC
Organism: Mesorhizobium sp. B2-3-7; assembly: GCF_006442695.1. NCBI lineage: Bacteria > Pseudomonadati > Pseudomonadota > Alphaproteobacteria > Hyphomicrobiales > Phyllobacteriaceae > Mesorhizobium > Mesorhizobium sp. B2-3-7. The sequence goes on from NZ_VFVV01000013.1 coordinate 85,932, forward strand.
CCGCCTCCACGCCTTTCGGCCCGATCTTGCCGATGCGAGATTGAAAGGAGAGGTCGCTGCCGACCGCTTCGTCGCCGGCCGGCCGGCGCGGATTTCGATCCCGGTTGCCGATATCCGCAAGGCTCCGCGTCCAGACGCTGGTGTCAACACGCAAGGCCTGTTCGGCGATGACGTGCTCGTTTTCGAGGACAGAGAGGGCTGGGCCTGGATCCAGGCCGAACGGGACGGTTATGTCGGCTATGTCGCCGACGCCATGTTGGGCGGGCGGGATCATGCGCTCACCCATATCGTCTCCGTGCCCCGAACTTTCCTCTATCCCGGCCCGGATCTGCGCCTTCCGATCGCGGGACAGCTGTCGATGGGGTCCACCGTCACGGTGGCCGGGTCCGCCGAAACGCGCGGCACCCACTATGCCGTCCTGCCCTCCGGTGAGGCAATCATAGCGGGTCACCTGCGGCCGCTCAGTAATGTGGCCGCCGACTATGTTTCGGTGGCCGAGATGTTTCTCGGCACGCCCTATCTTTGGGGTGGTGTCTCCGGCTTCGGCATCGATTGCTCCGGCCTCGTGCAACTGGCGATGCGCATGGCCGGCGCCGATGTCCTGCGCGATTCCGACATGCAGGCGCAGAGCATCGGCGAGCCGCTGGATCCAGGCCCCGATTATTCCGGCCTGCGCCGCGGCGATCTCGTTTTCTGGAAAGGCCATGTCGCCATCATGACCGATGCCGAGACCATGATCCACGCCAACGGCCACACCATGTTGGTGTCGCGCGAAGGCCTGAAGGAAGCCGTCGCCCGCATCGGCTATCTCTACGGCGGGCCGACGGGGTTCCGGCGGCCCTAGCGCCGATCCTCCCTTCTCCCAGGGAGAGAAAAACTGCTCGATCACCTTTTGTTCCGATTGTTCTTGGCGTTAGCGCGCCGTCGCGCTAACTCTGACGCGTGACAGAGAAGCCGCGCCTTGCCGACCAGAATGCCGCCGTCATTCTGCCCGACCCATTCCTCAGATGGTTTGGCGAGAAGGGCTGGGCGCCGCGCGCGCACCAGATCGAATTGCTGGCGAGGGCTCAGGCAGGGCAGTCGGTACTGCTGATCGCACCGACCGGCGCCGGCAAGACGCTGGCCGGGTTCCTACCTTCGCTGACCGAACTGGCCGTCAGGGCCAGGCGAAAACCGGGTCAGGCCCATCGCGGCATCCACACACTCTACATCTCGCCGCTGAAGGCCCTGGCTGTCGACATCGAGCGCAACCTTGGCAAGCCGGTGGAGGAGATCGGGCTCTCCCTCACCATCGAGACCCGCACCGGCGACACGCCGGCGCACAAACGCCAGCGGCAGAAGCTGGTGCCGCCCGACATCCTGCTCACCACGCCCGAGCAGCTTGCGCTGCTGATCGCGGCTCCCGATGCAAGGCGTTTCTTCGAAGACCTGCGCTATGTCGTGCTCGACGAGTTGCATTCGCTGGTGATTTCGAAGCGCGGTCATCTCCTAGCGCTTGGCCTGGCGCGGCTGCGCCAGTTCGTGCCCGAGGTTCAGACCATCGGACTTTCCGCCACGGTGGCCGAACCGGACGAATTGCGCCGCTGGCTGGTCGGCCAGAATCCACCCGGCGATATGGCCGAACTGATCGTCGTTACCGGCGGCGCAAAGCCCGAAATATCCATCCTTGACTCGGAAGAGCGCGTGCCCTGGGCGGGGCATTCGGCGCGCTACGCGACGCCGGAGATCTACCGCGAGATCAAGCGCCATAAGACTACCCTGCTGTTCGTCAATACGCGCAGCCAGGCGGAGTTGCTGTTCCAGGAATTGTGGCGCGTCAACGAAGATACCTTGCCGATCGCGCTGCATCACGGATCGCTCGATGTCGCGCAGCGGCGGCGGGTCGAGAAGGCGATGGGCGACAATGCGCTGCGCGCCATCGTCGCCACCTCTACGCTCGACCTCGGCATCGACTGGGGCGACGTCGACCTCGTCGTGCATGTCGGCGCACCGAAAGGAGCGAGCCGGCTGGCACAGCGCATCGGCCGCGCCAACCACCGCATGGACGAACCGTCCAAAGCCATCCTCATCCCGGCCAACCGCTTCGAGGTGCTCGAATGCCGGGCAGCGCTGGATGCCAACTACCTCGGCGCGCAGGATACGCCTCCACTGGTCGATGGCGGGCTCGACGTGCTGGCGCAACATGTCCTTGGCTGTGCTTGCGGCGCACCGTTCCGCGCGGACGATCTTTACGAGGAGGTGCGGTCGGCGGCCCCCTATGCCGGGCTGGGTCGGCCGACATTCGACCGCGTCGTCGATTTCGTCGCCACGGGTGGCTACGCCTTGAAGAGCTATGAGCGATACGCCCGCATCCGCCTCAACAAGGAGGGATTGTGGCGGGTATCCAATCCGCGCGTGGCCCAGCAATACAGGCTGAACGTCGGCACTATCATCGAGGTGCCGGCGCTCAACGTGCGTTATGTCCAGGCCGGCAGCAAGGGTTCCGTGTCGCGCGGCGGCAGGGTTTTAGGCAAGATCGAGGAGGCTTTCCTCGAGACGCTGACGTATGGCGACACCTTCATGTTCGCCGGCAAAGTTCTTCGCTTCGAAGGCATTCGCGAGAATGAGTGCTTCGTCTCGAACGCGCCCGGCAGCGATGCGAAGGTGCCTTACTATGGCGGCGGCAAGTTCCCGCTTTCGACCTATCTCGCCGAACAGGTCCGCGCCATGCTGGACGATCCGCAGCGGTGGAAGAAACTGCCCGAGCAGGTGGCCGACTGGCTGCGCTTCCAGGCCGACAAATCGGTGCTGCCCAAACGCGATGACCTGCTGATCGAGACCTTTCCGCGCGGCAACCGCCACTATCTGGTCGCCTACCCCTTCGAGGGCAGGCTGGCCCACCAGACGCTCGGCATGCTGCTTACCCGCCGTCTGGACAGGACGGGCGCCAGGCCGCTTGGCTTCGTCGCCACCGACTATGCCTTGGCCATTTGGTCGCTGGGCGACATGGGGGCGATGTTCAAAGCCGGAAAACCCTCGCTCGGCGCGCTTTTCGATGAGGACATGCTTGGCGACGATCTCGAGGCCTGGCTGGCAGACAGCTGGCTTCTCAAGCGCACTTTTCGCAATTGCGCGCTGATTTCAGGGCTGATCGAAAAGCGTCATCCCGGCAAGGAGAAGAGTGGCCGTCAGGTGACTGTCTCGACAGACCTTATTTATGACGTCCTGCGCAGCCATGAGCCGGATCACATATTGCTCCAGGCGACGCGCGCGGACGCGGCGGCGGGCCTGCTCGATGTCAGCAGACTTGCGGACATGCTCTCGCGCATTCAAGGTCGAATCATGCATAAGAACCTCGAACAGATATCGCCGCTCGCCGTGCCGATCATGCTCGAGATCGGCAAGATGCCGGTGCACGGCGAAGCCGATGAAACGCTGCTGATGGATGCGGCCACGCTGGTTGAGGAAGCCATGGGGCCGGAGGTGGCTGAGGAATGAATTTTTCGCTGGCGCGCGCATCGTTGATCGCCGACGCCGATCTGGTCGGCATCGCCGGCGAACGTGCGGTCTGCGATCCGCGCGGCGTGCTCTACTTTCCCGAGCTCAAGCTTCTGGCCGTTTCCGATCTGCATCTGGAAAAAGGCTCATCGCTGGCAAGGCGCGGCATGCTGCTCCCGCCCTATGACACCGGCGCGACCTTGCTGCGATTGCAGGCCGTCATCTCAGACTACCAGCCGGCAATCGTCATCAGCCTGGGCGATTCCTTCCATGATGGCGGCGGCGCCGAGCGCATGCATCGAAGTTTCCGCGAACGGCTGGAGGCGCTGATGGCGGGCCGCGACTGGTTCTGGGTGGCCGGCAACCATGACCCGGAGGCGCCGGCCGACCTGCCGGGCGATACGGTGCGCGAACTCGCCATCGGCTCGTTGCTGTTCCGGCACGAGCCGTCGAAGCTGCGCGTCGAGGGCGAGATATCGGGCCATCTCCATCCCTGCGCCCGCATCGTCCAGCAGGGCCGTTCAGTGCGGCGGCGCTGCTTCGCCGGCGATGGCGGCCGCATGATCATGCCCGCCTTCGGCGCCTATACCGGCTCACTCAACGTGCTCGACCGCGCCTATGCCGGCCTGTTCCGCCTGGAATCGCTGATGGCCTATATGCTCGGCACGGACCGCATCTTTGCGATTTCAGGCTCGATGCTGCGACCCGGCTGAAGCCGCTATTTCCCGTAGTAGAGAGTGACCGTGTGCTTCGCTTCGGCGAAGAACAGCCAACGTTCGACCAGCATGCCGACAAACTGTGCGACCGCGGCGAACACCGATGCGAGCGCCGCGAAAGGTGACGGCAAGGCGAAGGCCCCAATCAGCAGCAAGGCGGGCAGCGCGAAACCTAGGAGCTGGGTGATCCGCCGCAGCTTTGCGCTGTGCTTGCGCGCGATGCGAAAACCCATTTCCTTGAGCAAATAATTTTCCTCGGTATGCGGCCATTCCAGCGATCTAACCGTCCCCCCGGCAAGCCCGGTTGCGGTGTTGGCGTTGGTGGGGATTTCCAATTGGTCGTTGTACCGCCAGGTCGCAAGCTTCCAGGCCCAACCGAGCAGGGTCAGCAGTACGCAGGCTGCCAGAAGCATTTTGGAACCGACGGCAAAGCCTTGGCATAGCGCGGCCAGAAGCACACTGCCGCTCATCGCCGAGAAAATGAGATAGCCGGGCAAGGTGTAAGGGCTGTGCCACTGAGCGATGGGTTTCAGCGAGGCATAGATCATGCCGGTCATGCAGACGGTGATGACGGCGCCAATCGTTGCCAGAAGTCCGGCGGCGGCGACCCAGCCATCGGTGCGGCCAAGAATGACCCAGCCAATGCCGAACAGTCCCGCCGGGACGAACGTGGCGACCGAGGCGACGCCTTCGCGCGACAGCCAGGAACTGCGCCATTGCGAGAAGGCACGCCAGGCGCGTTCGGGGCGGCCGAGATGTCCGGTCGAGGACAACAGGCCGGCGGTGATCAGGCCGAGCGCCAGTCCCATGCCGATGATGCCCAGCCAGAAATCGGGTGCGATAACGCCAAGTGGCGCCAGCACGCCGAGCAGTGCCAGCAGGCCGTAGCCGGCGCCGGTGGCGGTGGTGAAGAAGACGACGGAGAAGGCTGGATGCATGGGGTTTAGTTCGAGAGCATGCGGTCGACCCAGCCGAGGAACCCACCCTCGGCCCTCACCGGCTCCAGGGTTGGCGCAGAAATCTTTGCGGCGCGTTCGGTATGCGCGCGCGGCGGCAGGTATTTGTTGGTCGGGCGGTAGCCGAGTTCCGGCATCAGGTCGACACCGCCACGCTCCTCAACCAGTTGCGACACCGCCGAGGCGGGGTCGCCGAGATCGCCGAAATGCCGTGCGCTAGTCGGACAGGCCGCGACGCAGGCCGGCACGCGGTCCTCCTCGGCCAGATTGTCATTGTAGATGCGGTCGACGCAGAGCGTGCATTTCTTCATTACGCCGACATCGGTGTCGAATTCGCGCGCGCCATAGGGGCAGGCCCAGCTGCATAGCTTGCAGCCGATGCACTTGTCCTCATCGACCAGCACGATGCCGTCCGAGGCTCGTTTGTAGGAGGCGCCGGTCGGACACACAGTGACGCAGGCCGGCGTCTCGCAATGCAGGCACGAGCGCGGGAAGTTCACCGTGCGGCCGCCCATCGCGGTGGTGTGCTCGTAGCTGTGCACGCGATTGAACCAGACGCCGTCGACATGGCCGCCATAGGGGTCGATGTCGGTCAGCGGCGCCATGTGGCCGCCGGTGTTCCATTCCTTGCAGGCGGTGACGCAGGCCTGACAACCGACGCAGGTGTCGAGGTCTATGACCAGGCCTAGTTTTTTGCCCGTGTGGGCGGGGACGCAGGTCATTTGGCGGCTTCCCTGTTCATGCGGAATTCGGCGCCAAAGCGAAGTGTGTCCGGCGATGGCTGGAATTGCGGCGGCTGGTGGAAACGCTCGAATTGCGGCTCGGTGAAACCGGCTTCCTCCGCCGCGCATTTGACGATGCGCACCTTGAGATCGAACCATGCCGCCTGGCCGGTCACCGGATCGGAATTCGAATACCGCCTGCCGTTGGTGTCTGCCGTGGTCTGGTCGCCGATGATGTGGTTGAGCAGGAAGCCGCGATTGCTCTCGGCGGCATCGTCCTTCAGCCCCCAGCTGCCGCGCCTTTTGCCGATGGCGTTCCAGGTCCAGACCGTGCTTTCGTTCACGCCCTCGACCAGCTTGATCTGTCCCTTGACCTTGCCATTGATGCTTTCGATCCACACCCAGTCGTCGTCGGCAAGGCCGAGACCTGCGGCGGTCCTCTCATGCACGAACAGCCGGTTTTGGCTGGTGATCTGCCTCAGCCACGCATTCTGCGAACCCCAGGAATGGTACATGTGCATCGGCCGCTGCGTCAGCGCATGCAACGGATATTTCTGCTGGTCGACGGCCGCTTCCTCGAACGGCACGTACCAGAAGGGTAGCGGGTCCATGTAGGTCTCGATGCGCTGGCGTTCGCTCTCGGGCGGCACGGCCCGACCATGGCCGCGCGCGGCAAGACGAAAGCGCTGCAAGGGTTCGGAATAGAGCTGGAAGACGACTGGTTCGGCCTTCGGGATGAAGCCCATCTGCACCGCGAAATCGAGATAGGACCGGTTGGCCATCTTGTAGTAGCGCTGGTCCTCAGCGAAATCGTGGTGCCAGAAGCCGCCATTGTCGATGTAGCGCTGCAACTGGTCCGGGTTTGGCTCGCCCTTGCCGGTCGAATTGCCGTCCTTGCCGCGCCAGCCGGCAAGCGGGCCGATACCGGGCGTGCGCTCGTGATTGACGATGTAGTCGGCATAGTCGGCATATTTGGCCGCCCCGTCTTCTCTGACGAAACCCGGCAGGCCGAGGCGCGCGCCGAGCTCGATCAGCACCGATTGGAACGGGCGCACGTCCCGGTCCGGCTCGACCACGGGATGGCGTATAGCATCGCCCGGTCCGTCGGCATGGCTGATCGGCCGGTCGAGCAGGCTGATGCAGTCGTGCCGTTCGAGATAGGTTGTGTCGGGCAGCACGAGGTCAGCGAACGGCACGGTCTCGGAATAATAGGCGTCGGAATAGATGATGAAAGGGATCTTGTAATTGCCCGCCTCGTCGCGGTCGGTCAGCATACGAATCGTCTCGACGGTGTTCATCGAGGAATTCCAGGCCATGTTCGACATGTACATCATCAGCGTGTCGATCTTGTATGGATCGCCGGCCCAGGCGTTACGGATGACGGTGTGCATCAAGCCGTGCGCAGCGAGCGGCGCCTCCCAGGAATAGGCCTTGTCTATGCGGATCGGCACCCCTGCCTCATCGACCAGAAGGTCGTCAGGCCCGCAGACGAAGCCGAGCGGAATGCCGTCCAGTGGCGTCATCGGCCGGACGTTCTTGCCGGCAGGCTTCGGTCCTGGCGGCGCGCAACGCGGATAAGGCGGTTTGAAGCGGAAGCCGCCCGGGACGTCCACCGTTCCGAGCAGCACCTGCAGCAGATGAATGGCTCGGCAAGAATGAAAACCGTTGGAATGGGCTGAGATGCCGCGCATCGCGTGCATCGACACGGGCCGTCCCCTAATCGTCTCGTGGCGGCGGCCGGCCCAGTCGGTCCACGCCACCGGCAGTTCGATCGTCTGCTCAAAGGCGACATGTGCGAGCTCGGCGGCGATCCTGCGGATCGTGCCGGCGGCAATGCCGCAGCGCTCCGCGACCGCATCGGGCGAATAGCTCTCATCGAGGTATCGATCGGCGATCAGCTGGAACGCCGGAACGCAGCGACGGCCGTCGATGGTGAAGCTGCCGGTCAGTGCCGGTTTGGCGCTGGCGTCGGTGGCGCGGACAGGCACCTTCGCCACCCTGTCCCAGGCGAGCAGGTTGCCGGCGCCATCGCGGACAAACAGCCCGTCATCGGCCGCACCCGGATCCTGGATGACGAGCACATGGGCGTTGGTGTAGCGCAGGAGATAGTCGAGATCCACGCGGCCTGCCTTCAAGAGCTGGTGGATGAGGGCAAACACGAATAGGCCGTCGGTGCCCGGCCGGATGCCGATCCAGTCGTCGGCGATGGCGTTGTAGCCAGTGCGGCATGGATTGATCGACACCACCTTGGCGCCGCGCGCCTTCAGCTTGCCGAGGCCGATCTTGATCGGGTTGGAATCATGGTCCTCGGCGACGCCGAAAAGCATGAAATACCGGGTATTGTCCCAGTCGGGTTCGCCGAACTCCCAGAACGAGCCGCCGATCGTATAAAGCCCGCCTGCGGCCATGTTCACCGAACAGAAACCGCCATGCGCGGCGAAGTTCGGCGTGCCGAACTGGCTTGCCCACCAGCCGGTCAGGGATTGCGATTGGTCGCGGCCGGTAAAGAAGGCGAGTTTCTTCGGGTCGCTGCGGCGGATGGACGAAAGCCGCTCCGCGGCGATCGTCAGCGCTTCTTCCCACTCGATCTCGCGGAATTCTCCCGAGCCGCGCGAGCCGGTGCGCAGCAGCGGCTTTTTCAGCCGGGCAGGGCTGTAATGCTGCATGATGCCGGAGCTGCCCTTACCGCAGATCACGCCGCGATTGACCGGATGATCCTTGTTGCCGTTGATGTAGCGGACCTTGCCGTCCTTGATGTGCACGTCGATGCCGCAGCGGCAGGCGCACATATAGCATGTGGTCTTGGCGATGCGGTCGGAGACGGCGGGCGAGGTGTCGACGCCATCGTTCTCGTCGGGTGCGTTCGTGTCGGCGAGCGGGCGTTGGGACGGGGCGGAATTCGCGCCGCGCAGAGATCCTTGGGTCATGATCCCCGAGCGCTTCTGCGGTTCGCGGCTTTGGCCCTGGTTTTCGGCCCGGGACCGCGCATGTAATGCTCTTCCGGATGATAGCGATCGCCGGCCAGCCGCCGCCGCAGGCCGCGGGTCCAGTGCGCGAACAGGGACTTGAACCCCCCGATCATTTCATTCTCTGTCAATCGGTAGCGAATTTTTTCTAACTTCGATTGAAAACTTAGAATAAAGCTATCAACCCGTCTAATCAGTTGTTCTTGTAAATTCGATCGATATTGGTTCTTAATGCCTTATGACACTTGACCAGTTGCGGATATTTGTCGCCGTCGCCGAGCGCGGCCACATGACCAAGGCGGCGGAGCTGCTGGGCATCTCCCAATCGGCCGCGTCGGCCGCCATCCGCGCGCTTGAGGAGCAGCATGGCGTCCATCTGTTCAACCGCGTCGGCCGCAACATCGAGCTTGCCCAGACCGGTCACCGGTTCCTGCCAGAAGCCAAGGCCGTACTGGAACGAGCCGCCGCCGCACGCAATGTGCTGGAACATGTCTCGCAGACGGTTGCCGGCAGCCTCTCCATCGCCGCCAGCCTGACGATCGCCAGCTATTGGCTGCCGCGCCGGCTGGCGTCCTTCCACGAAGCCTATCCTGCGGTCAGGCTGAGCGTCAGCATAGGCAACACCAGGCAGGTCGAAGCCAGCGTGCTGGATGGAACCGCCGATCTCGGCCTGGTCGAGGGGCGCACCGAGTCCGACATATTGCGCCGCGCCAAGGTCGATATCGACCGGTTGATGCTGGTGGTTGCCGGTTCTCATCCCGAGATCGCCGAAATCGCGCCGGGCCGCCCCGACATAAAAGGGCTGCGCTGGATCATCCGCGAGGGCGGTTCCGGCACGCGGGAGGTGCTGGAGGATCTGGCGCGCCGCGAAGGGATTTCGCTTGACGACCTGCAGATATTTCTGGTGCTGCCGAGCAACGAGGCGGTTCGCCAGGCGGTCGAGGCCGGTGCCGGCGCCACCATCATTTCGGAGCTCGTCGTCGGACGCGCCGTCGCCGAAGGCAGCCTGCGGTCCGTGCCGCTCGAACTGCCGAAACGCGACTTCGCCATGATTACACATCGCGACCGCCAGGCAAGCTTGGCCCAGATGGCGCTCAAGGCGCATTTGGGGGCCGACGAGAAGGCGTCCGCGCGTTCGTGAATTGTCCGGATATCAGCCGAACTTGCGCTGCGCGTCCAGCGAAAGGCCAAGTCCGACCGAGCCGAACATATCGCCCTCGATGACCGAAGCCTGAGGCATCAGCGACAGGATTTTTTGTCTCGCCAGCGGGATCGCGGTGGATCCTCCGGTCAGGAACACGGCGGTGATGTCGGACGACTTGACCCCGGCGTCGCCGATGGTCTGGCCGACCGTGGCGGCAACGCGCTCGATGTCCCTGGCGATCGTGGCGTCCAGCGCCTTTCGGGTGATCTCGGCGGCGAACTGGACTTCCGGCAGCCTCACCTCGACATCGGCCGAGACCTTGTCGGTCAGCTCGATCTTGGCCCTTTCGACAAGAGCGGCCAGCGCGTGCCCGTACCGGTGCTCGACGATATGGATGAAGCGGTCGACGAGATCGGCGCGCTCGGCCTCGTAGCGGATCTGGCGCAGATGCGTCATCGCCTTGGCCGTGTAGACCAGGTTGATGCGTTGCCATGTGGCAAGATCGATGAAGTAGCTGGCCGGCAGGTTGCGCTTGCCGTCCTTGGTCGGGCTGAGGTAGCCGAGTTCCGGCATCACATGCGCGATGCTGAGCAATCGGTCGAAGTCGGTGCCGCCGATATGGATGCCGCGGCTGGCCAGGATATCGTCCTTGCGGTCAAGCGAGCGGGCACGCTGCGGCGAGACCCTTACGATCGAGAAGTCCGACGTGCCGCCACCCATGTCGATGATCAGCGCCAGTTCCTCGCGCGTCACCTTCTGCTCGTAGTCGAGGGCCGCCGCGATCGGTTCGAACTGGAAGGCGATATGCTTGAAGCCCTGGGCGCGGGCGGCTCCTTCGAGCTCGCTTTGTGCCCTGGCATCGGCCTCGGCGTCGTCGTCGACGAACTGCACCGGCCGGCCGAGTACCACGCTCTCGACGGCGCCGCCGGCATCGTCCTCCAGTCTTTTTCGCAGATGGCCGAGGAACAGGCCGACGATCTCCATGAAGCCGATCGATCGCGCCTTGATGCGCGTCTTTTCCTGCGCGAGCGCGCTGCCGAGCACGCTCTTCAGCGAGCGCATCAGCCGACCTTCGACGCTGTCGGTGTAATTGGCGATTGCGTGGCGGCCGAAACAGGTACGGTTGTCCTCGAAGTTGAAGAACACGGCGCTTGGCAGCGTGACCTCGCCGCCTTCCAGCGCGACGAGGTGCGGCTGGCCGCTCCTGACCACGCCCACGGTGGAGTTGGAAGTGCCAAAATCGATGCCGGCGAATGCTGGTCGCATCGCAGCCTCCTGTCATCTCTGCTAAAGCAGCGGTTCGGCGCCGTCTGTGAAGCGTGCGCTCTCTGTCGTCCGGGGTGATCGGACCGCTCTGCCGAATTGAATTGTGCGTGTTGCCCGGTAGACCGGGAGGTGGCGGTCTATAGCATGATCCGGGAAAGGAAAACCCCTTTGTAGCCGCTTTAGTCCTTGCGGAAGATCAACCTTCCGAGCCAGCCCGTCACCATGGCCAGCGATATGGCGAAGACGCCGTAGAGGAAGGAATAGTCGTGGGCGACACGGAAGATCGACTGTTCGAAACCGGATTTGCGGATCTCGAGCTGGGCCGAGCTCTCCTTGATGAACAGGCCGCTCTTGAACAGGAACGCGCGCGCCTTGTGGGTGCCGACCGGAACGTTCGGCGCCAGCCGCACCGTGGCGCGGAACAGGTTCTGTGACAGGAACTGCACGCCGCCGACATTCTCGCTGTAGAGACCGGTCGCGGCCTTGCGTTCGCGCAACGCCGCGGTGAATTCCTCGATCGTGGCCGGGCTGTCGCCGGCATCGGCCGGCTGCATGTAGAGATTGGAGGCGCCGAGCGACAATTGCCTGTAGCTGTTCGGCTCGGTGATGTCCTGCAACGGCCGCGTCGTCGCCACCGAATAGGACACCGGCACGTTTTCGAAGGTCTCGGATTCCAGGTTGACCCAGACGCCGAGCACCCGGTCCTTGCGGCGCACCACCACCGGCTTGGGTGGGCCTTCGAGCACGACGATGATATCGTAGCGGCCTTGGCGCGCCACCAGCGGATCGGGATTTTCCAGCGAGCCGAAAATGGTCAGATCGGCGCCGGAAAAGCCGGCGGTGATCGAGACTTTGTCGGTGGAAAGGCCGATCTGGATGCTTTCGGTCGGCGGCGTCTGCGCCTTCGCGGGTGCGGCGGCGATCAATGACAGAAGAGCGGCGGTTGCGAGCGCTTTCAGGCCATTCATCAGTTGAAGCCCGCGCCGGACAGCGAATAAAGATTGGGCGGTGTGACGAAGAGGTCGATGGCAAGCCTTATCGCCACCGCCAGCACCAACATCGCCAGCAGCGCTCTCAACTGCTCGCCGCGCAGCCGCTGGCCGGCCTTGGCGCCATATTGCGCGCCGGCGACACCACCGGCCATCAAAAGAAAGGCCAGCATCACGTCGACCGTCTGGTTGGTGGTGGCGTGGACCAGAGTGGTGTAGGCCGAGGTAAAGATGATCTGGAACAGCGAGGTGCCGATGACGACGTTGGTCGGCACTTTCAGGAGATAGATCAGAGCCGGCACCATGATGAAGCCGCCGCCGACACCCATGATAGAAGACAGGAAGCCGATGGCCGCGCCCAGCCCAAGCACGGGGATGACGCTGACGAACAGCTTCGAGGCCCTGAACCGCATCTTCAGCGGCAGGCGGTGGATCCAGTTGTGCTGGCCGGATTTCTTCATCACCGGTGCCGCGCCGCTGCGCGTGGCGCGTAGCGCGTTGATGCTTTCGACCAGCATCAGCCCGCCGACGGTGCCCAGAAGCACGACATAGAGCAGCGAGATGAACAGGTCGAGCTGTCCCAGCCTGCGCAGGAAAGCGAAGACATAGATGCCGCCGGTGGAGCCGACGATGCCGCCGGCAAGCAGCACCCCGCCGAGCTTGAAGTCGAGCGTGCCGCGCTTCATATGCGACAGCGCGCCGGAGAAGGATGAGGCGATGACCTGGTTGGCGCCGGTCGCCACCGCGATTGCCGGTGGGATGTTGTAGAAGATCAGGAGCGGCGTGATGAGAAAACCGCCGCCGACGCCGAACATGCCCGACAGAAAGCCCACCGCAGCGCCCATGGCCAGCAGCACGAAGACGTTGACGGAAATTTCCGCAATCGGGAGATAGATGCCCACCCGTCGGTCTCGATCAGTTTGCCAGTCGGCGAATACCGCCGTTGCGGATAGTATCGCACCGAAAAGCCAATTTTTCCTTGCGCCGAAGCGGCGGCAGGGTCAAACCCCGCCGCCGCGCCGAAACAAAAAACATCTCAAGCAGTTAACAGGCAAATGTGTGGCAGGGGCGTCGCGGATACGACGCTCCTGCCGCTATTTGCGCGCCAGCAACGCCTTGACCAGCTTTTCGTCGACCGCACCGGTCGCGGGCAGCTTGTTGTCAGTCTGGAACGCGACGATCGCATTCTTGGTCTTCGCGCCCATGACGCCGTCGGCGCCGCCGGCGTCGTAGCCGTTCTTGTTGAGGATAAGTTGGATATTCTTGACCGCCTTCTTCATATCGATGCTGGCCGTGGTCTGCGGTGTGCCATCTTGCCAGGATTCGGGAATGTCGGCCGAATTGGCGGCCTGATCGAGCGGCTTGGCCTTCCACAATTCGGTGGCGGCGCGGGCGCGCTCGAGTTGCTCGGGACGCAGCGCGTTGGCGATCTCGTCGCGCTTGGCGGCAGCGTCCTTGTCGCCGGTCTTGGCGACGAGCGCGAACCATTTGTAGGATTCCTCCAGATTCTGCTTCATGCCGACGCCCTTGGCGGCGAGGATGCCGAGATTGAACTGGCTGTCCTTCACGCCGAGATCCGCGGCCTCCTGGAACCAGTGCGCGGCCGATTCATTGTCGGTCACGCCGTCCGCGGCCATGGCGAACAGCACTGCCAGATTGTGCATTGCGCTGGCGTTGCCCTGCTCGGCGGCGAGCTGGTACCAGGTCTTCGACTTCTTGATGTCGCGCGGGACGCCGATGCCCTTCTCGTAGAAATTGCCGATGCGGTACTCGGCCGGAGCGAAGCCGAGTTCCGCGGACTTTTCATACCATTTGGCCGCGGCCGCCATGTCTTCCTTGACGCCGCGCGCCTCGGAATAGCGCGAGCCGATCTCGAACAGCGCCTTGGCGTCGCCGGTGGCTGCGGCGTCGCGCAGGGCGACCGGGCCTGCATCGGCGGGAATGTCGAATTTGGCCGGGGCCGCGGGAGCGCCGGCGGGCACGACGGCGCCGGTGCTGTCATTGGCCATGGCCGGTGCAGCCACTGTCGGTTGGATACCGCTGTCCGCATCCGTCGTTTGCGTTCCGCCGGCAGCAGCGGAAGGTGCCGGAGAAGAAGGAGCCGCTGCGACGGGACCGGCGGAAATGGGTTCTGCCGAAGCCATCGCGTCGGAGCCTGCCGCACCCGCGCCGGCAGGCATGACGGGAGCCATCGCCGTCGGAGCCCGCTCCGCCGTCGGGCCGGCGTTCGTCGGCCCATCGCCGTCCGACGGCATGGCGAGCGCGGTCTGCGCCACCATGTCGTCCTTGACCGCCGGAGCGGAGGGCTCGGCCTGCCTGACCTCACGGGCCGGTTCGCTGTTCGCCGCCGCCAACTGGGTTTCCGGCTTGGGCGGGCTCGCGGCGTCGACGGATGCGGTTTGCAGCGGCTGCGAGGCAACGGCCGGCGCGTCATTGCTTGCCACCTGGGCGGGATCGGCGAGGAACGCCTTGCCAAGCTGCAAGCCGGCAAGCGCCAGCATGATCGCGGCGGCCGCCATCAAAATCGGCTTGCGCCGCGCCTTGAGCAGGTCGCCGATCCTGAGCGCCTTCACCGGTCCCTTCATCGTCGACTGGCGCTTCAAGGCGTCGGCCTCGGCGGCGGCGGCCTGCGCCGCGCGGCGGGCAGCCGCGATGAAGTCCGATTTCGCGGCATCGCTGTCGCTGAGCTTTGCCGGTTGCCCGCGCTCGTCGCGCACGCGCTTCATGATGGCGTTGAGGTCGGGCGCGCCGGAGCCGGGCTCCAGTGGCCGGTTGGCCATTTTCGGGTCGAGCGGCTCGTCGAGATCGACGCTCGGGATTTCCGGGCCCGGCACCGAGCCCGCCAGCGGCGGAACGTCTGCTTCCTTCTTGCCCTTGAAGGCGCGCGCCAAGCCGCCCAGCATCGATTTGCGGCGGCCGGTCGGCTCGCCCTTCCCGGCGATCGGATCGGAACCAAGCGCGGCCATGGCGGCGGCGGCCGCCGCCTCCGCGGGCGAGCGCGCACCCGGCCCGCGTGGCGAAGCGGGCTGGCTGCGCATGATCGCGGCGGCGCGGCCGTCGAGATCGGCCATGTTCCCTGTCAGCGGCATGGGCTCGTCGATATCCATCGACGGAGCGTCCACGGCCATCTTGCCGGCTCGCGCACGGCGCTTGCCGATCGCTTCGTCCGGGCGTGCATCCAGGAGCTCGCTCATCGCCTCGGACGGTTCGCCTGGCTCCAGCGAACCCAGCCTGTCGACGATCTTGAGCAGCGTGTCGTGGATGGCCTCGAACGTTCTCGAGTTACGCTCGTCGGAACGGCGTGTCAGCGTCTCGAGCGTCTTCAGGTCCTGGGCAAGGCCGGAAACCGCCGACGTGTCGGCGCCCGAGCCGGCCAGCGAGCGCACCGCGTTCTCGGCCGCCTCGCGCGCCGCGCCAAGGATGGAGTCGCGCGTTCCCGCCAGCGCCTTCTCGATTTCATTGAGGCGTGGGCTGATGTCCTCGAACTCCGGCAGCGGTGCGCTGGGCCTGGACAGGTGGGCGGACAGGCTGGCGACTTGCGCCTCCAGGCTGCGGATCAGCGCCGGATCGATGCCGGCGACTTGCGCGGCGGACGAGTCCAGGCGGCTCGAAATGTCTTCGAGCCGGCTTTCCAGGCCACGGATCGCGGCTTCGCCGGCGGGGTCGGGAATGCGTGTTTCCATGCGCTTGGCGAGCGCCGTGAAGCGGGCATCGATGGCTTCCATGATGCCGGCGCCGTCGACTTGCGGCATGCGCCGGTCGAGCCGGTCGGCAACCTCGTCCAGTCGGCGCTCAAGATCGCGGAACAACATGTTGCCCTGTTCGATGGCGTCGCCCTGGCGCCGTTCCATCATCGACGACAGCACGTCGAAGCGTTGCTCCAGCCCGTGGAAGATATAGTCGGCGTCTGGCATGGCCGGCGCCTGGTCGATCTTGTCGGCGATGAGCGCGATCTGCTTGGCCAGCCGTTCCATTGCCTGCTCGGGCAGGGCGGCGCGGCCGGCGAGTTCGTCGACCCGGCTAGACAGCGTGTTCAGCCGGTCGACGACGGCGTTGCCGGGGTGGTCCTGCGCCACTTCCTCGATCTGCCGGGCGAGCGAATCGATCCGTTTCTCGATGCGCTCGAAGGCTTCATGGTCGAGCGTATTGGCCTGTGCCGCGACGGTCGAGGCGACGATGGCGCGGGAGATCTCGTCCAGCCGCTCGTCGATCATGGCCAGCGTGCTGCCGCCGCGATTGTCCTGCTGGCTGGCGAAATGATCCACGGCGCTGGCCAGCGTGCGGACCTTTTCCTCCAGCGAGCGCAGGGATAGCGATTCCGGCAGGTTGTTGACGGCGTTGCTGATCTGCTCCAGCCGATCGGTCAGGCCCGAAATGGCGGGGTCCGGTGAGCGGTTGCGCTGGTCGGCGTCGACGCGGTCCTCGAAGGCTGTCCAGCGACGATCGAAATCGTCCCAGCGGCGGTCGACCTTCTGCACGCTCTCCTCGCGCGCCAGCGTGTCGAGCGCGGCTTTGACCTGTTCGAGTTCGAGCCGCAGCATGTTGACGCTTCTGTCGTCGCTTTTTTCCGACAGCGTCTTGATGGCGCCGGAAAGCCGCTCGAATTCGAGGCCAAGTTCGGCGCTGCCCTTGCCCGAAGCGCCTGACTTGGCGTTTGCCAGCAGTGCGCGGTCGATGTCCTTGCGCAGCGCCTCGAATTCGCTCTGCAGCCCGGCAGTCATCTGGTGGCGCAATTCCTCGCGCATGCCGCGCAGCTCGCCGGCTATCTTGCCGACCATGGCAACGCTGTCTTCCTGGCCGCGGATGCGGTCGATATCGCGGGCAAGGTTCTGGTAGTTCTGGCCGACGGCCGGCGCCGGCATCGGGGCCTGCGGATGCGCTGCGGGCTGCGGATCCTGGTACCAGCGCGGCTGAGCCGAAGGCTGTGCGGCGGGATAGCGCGGTTCGGCGCCATATTGGCGGGGATCGGGACGTCCAATCGTGTCCTCGCGCGTTCTCTCCAGGCGCTGTTCCAGCGTCTCCAGCGAGCGGTTCAACTGCTCGAGCGTGGTCTGAGGCCTGCGCTGCCTGCCGGCGTTGAGTGTGTCGAGGTAGGACCGCTTGCTGTTCATCGGTGCGTCCGTCTTTCAGATTGGCCGGTTTGCGACCAGCTCCCCAAATCCTCGCCGGAACGAAGGCGACCGCACCACGGTGGAAGACAAGCTTCCCGGGGTTCACCCGCGCTCCGAAAAACCGTGAAAAAATCGATACAGGATAAACACGGGTAGCCGACATGCGCACAATTCGCCCAACGTGGTAAACAACGCGTTAACCAAGCTTAAGAAGTTGCGACGAAGTTCACGGTGAACCGGCCGCTGCGGCATAAAGCGCCGCCCGCACAACGCCCTTGCGTCATGAGAGGGCTATCGGTATAGAATTGACGTAAACGTAAAAGGCGCATCAAGCGTGCTGTTTGCGATTTGTTTGTCGAAACCACGGCTGGAAGCACGCCCCCGCTTTCAGTCAGGCGTCGCTTGGTCCAGGACCGCGACGCCGCAGACGGGGAAAGCCAGTGACCATGAAGCTTATCTCGGCCGGCGAGACCGCGGCCAATACCAACACTATATCCGTTGACTCGGGCGAGGACCTCGTCCGCATCGGCGAAATGGCCAAGAAATATGGCGTGACGCTGCGCACGCTGCGTTTCTACGAAGACAAGGGCCTGCTCAACCCGCAGCGCGACGGTTCAACCCGCCTCTACACGCGCCGCGACAGGGTTCGGCTGAAACTGATCCTGCTCGGCCGCAAGGTCGGGTTCTCGTTGCGCGACGTCAAGCAGATGATGGATCTCTATGATCCCACCGGCTCCAACACCAAGCAGTTGCGGCTGGCATTGGACAAGTCGGAGAAGCAGCTTGCCCGCCTCCAGAAGCAGCGCACGCTCATCGATGACGCCATAAGCGAGTTGAGCACCTCCATGGCTGCCGTCCGGCAGATGCTGGTCGAGCGCTCGGCGCCGCAGGCGAGCGTCGCCGGCTGATTTGGGCCGCCGCCTTGCGGCGCAACATCCATGATCGAAAAAAGCCGTGTGGCGAGCGCCACGCGGCTTTTGTCATTGAGGGTTCCAACACATGTACTGCATCGCGTGCGGTTTGCTGCGGTGCAGGAGAAATTTTGTCGCATCGGCTGAATTGACGTTTACGCAAACGTCAATTTTTGTTATCTCCCGCTGAACACGGGTCCGCATGCCGCCTGACATGAATTCGGGGGTTTCGGATCAGGTCCGCAGGGTGGAGAAGAGCATGCCGATCTACAGGGCGCCGGTGCAGGATACGCTGTTCGTGCTCAACGAGGTGCTGGGCTACCAGCGCTATTCCAATCTCCCCGGCTTTTTTGATGCAACGCCCGA
Source organism: Mesorhizobium sp. B2-3-7 (assembly GCF_006442695.1). Lineage (NCBI taxonomy): Bacteria > Pseudomonadati > Pseudomonadota > Alphaproteobacteria > Hyphomicrobiales > Phyllobacteriaceae > Mesorhizobium > Mesorhizobium sp. B2-3-7. Next base: position 104,556 of record NZ_VFVV01000013.1, read on the forward strand.
CGTGCTGGAGGCGATCCTCGCCGAGGGCGCCAAGCTCGCGGAAAACGTCATGCATCCGCTCAACCGTGTCGGCGACATGGAAGGCTGTGTGCGCCATGACGATGGCTCGGTGACGACGCCGAAGGGCTTCAAGGAAGCCTTCGATCAGTATCGCGAGGGCGGCTGGATGGGGCTGGCGGCGCCCGTCGAGTTCGGCGGCCAGGGCCTGCCCTATGCCGTTCATACCGCTGTGGCCGAGTATATGGTGTCGGCCAATATGTCGCTGATGATGTATCCGGGCCTGACGCAGGGCGCGATCGCGGCGATCATCACCCATGGCACCGACGAGCAGAAAGCCAAATGGCTGCCGAAGATGGTCGAGGGCGCCTGGACCGGCACCATGAACCTGACCGAGCCGCATTGCGGTACCGATCTGGGCCTGCTGCGCACCAAGGCCGTGCCGAATGGCGACGGCACTTACAAGATCTCGGGCCAGAAGATATTCATCTCGGCCGGCGAGCACGACATGGCGGACAACATCGTCCACCTGGTGCTGGCCCGCATCGAGGGGGCGCCCGAAGGGGTGAAGGGCATCTCGCTGTTCATCGTGCCGAAGCTCAAGCTCGATGCTTCTGGCAATCCCGATGAGAGGAACACCGTCTCCTGCGGTTCGATCGAGGAGAAGATGGGCATCCACGGCAATTCGACCTGCGTCATGAATTATGACGAGGCGCAAGGCACGCTGCTGGGCGAGGCCAATGGCGGCCTCAAGGCGATGTTCACGATGATGAACGAGGCGCGGCTCGGCGTCGGCCTGCAGGGGCTGTCACTGTCGGAGATTGCTTACCAGAATGCCGTCGCTTACGCCAAGGACCGCTTGCAGGGCCGCTCGCTGTCGGGGCCGAAGGCGCCGGACAAGAAGGCCGACCCGATCATCGTCCATCCCGACATCCGCCGCAGCCTGATGACCATGAGGGCCTTCAACGAGGCCGGCCGCGCGCTGGCGCTGTGGACGGCGATCAAGTCGGACATCGCCCATCGCTCCGCAGACGACAGGGACCGCCAGGCGGCCGACGACTACACCGGGCTGATGACGCCGGTGGTGAAGGGCGTGCTCACCGACAAGGGCTTCGATCACGCCGTGATGGCGCAGCAGGTGTTCGGCGGCCATGGCTACATCGAAGAGCACGGCATGAGCCAGTTCGTGCGCGATGCCCGCATCGCCATGATCTATGAAGGCGCCAACGGCATCCAGGCGCTCGATCTCGTCGGCCGCAAGCTGGGTCTGAACGGCGGCCGCGCGGTGCAGGCGTTCTTCAAGGAAGTCGGCGAGTTCTGTGAAGAGAACCGCGCCGACGAGAAGATGGCCCCCTTTACCAAGGCATTGAAGAAGAGCCTCAACGATCTTCAGACGGCGACCATGTGGCTGCTGCAGAACGGCATGGCCAAGCCCGACAATGCCGGCGCCGCCTCGACCGACTACATGCATCTCTTCGGCCTCGTGGCGCTCGGCTATATGTGGGCGCGGATGGCCAGGGCCGCCCAAGGCAAGCCGGGCGCCAACGGCGCGTCGTCCTTCTACCACAACAAGCTGGTGACGGCGCGCTTCTTCATGGAGCGGATCATGCCGGAAACCGCGACGCGTCTCGCCCGCATCTCCAGTGGCGCCGATACGTTGATGGCACTGCCGGCGGAAGCGTTCTAGAAATAGTCCCTCTCCCTTGAGGGGAGGGCGGTCCAAAGGGCCGGGAGGGGTCGCCGCGACAGTGCGCGGATTTCAATTTCGATGGCAGACCTTGGGAGGAAGATCATCGCATGACCAACCCAGCCGAAATCCTTGGCCTGCCGAAGCCCGCCTGGGCGGCGGACGAGGTCGGCATGCTCTACGACATGGCTCACCGCTTCATGTCCGAAGAGATCGCGCCGCGTTACGACGAGTTCGAGAAGAACGAAATGGTCGACCGCGAGAGCTGGCTGAAGGCCGGTGCCGCCGGCCTGCTCTGCGCCTCCATGCCGGAGGAATATGGCGGATCAGGCGGCACCTTCGCCCATGAGAGCGCCATCATCGAGGCCATCGGCCATGTCGGCGTCGACGGCTTCGGCATCGGCCTGCACAATTCGATCGTCGCCCCCTACATCCTCCACTACGGCTCGGAGGAGCAAAAGAAGAAATGGCTGCCGAAGCTCGCCACCGGCGAACTGATCGGCGCCATCGCCATGACGGAGCCCGGCGCCGGCTCCGACCTGCAAGGCGTCAAGACGCGGGCCGAGAGGGACGGCAACCAATACAAGATCAATGGCTCCAAGACCTTCATCACCAATGGCCAGCTCGCCAATTTCATCATCGTCGTCACCAAGACCGATCCGGACAAGGGCGCCAAGGGGACTTCGCTGATCGTCGTCGAGACCGACGAGGTCGACGGCTTCGAGCGCGGCCGCAACCTCGACAAGATCGGCTTGAAGGCCAATGACACGTCCGAACTGTTCTTCAACGATGCGCGTGTGCCGACCTCCAACCTGCTCGGCCACGAGGAGGGACAAGGCTTCATCCAGCTCATGCAGCAATTGCCGCAGGAGCGTTTGCAGATCGGCACCGGCGCGATTGCCATGGTCGAGCGCGCGCTGGCGCTGACCATCGAATACGTCAAGGAGCGCAAGGCGTTCGGCAAGGCGGTCATCGATTTCCAGAACACCCAGTTCAAGCTGGCCGAACTGAAGACCGAGGCCACGATCGGCCGCGTCTTCTACAATGATTGCGTGGCGCGCCACATCGATGGCGGTCTCGATCCGGTGACGGCGTCGATGGCCAAGTACTGGCTTTCCGACCTGCAGGGCAAAGTCGTCGACGAATGCCTTCAATTGCATGGCGGCTATGGCTACATGAATGAATATCCGATCGCCCGCATGTTCCGCGACGCCCGCGTCCAGCGCATCTATGGCGGCACCAACGAGATCATGAAATTGCTGATCGGCCGCTCGCTCTGAGCATCGGTCGGCAAACCCAAGGAGCAGGAAAATGGCCGAAGCTTACGTCTATGACGCCGTTCGCACGCCGCGCGGCAGGGGCAAGAAGGATGGCTCGCTGCACGAAGTGCCGGCAGTGCGGCTCGCCGCCAGGACGCTGGAGGCGCTGCGCGACCGCAACGGGCTCGACACTGCAACTGTCGACGACATCATCTTCGGTTGTGTCGACCCGGTCGGCGAGGCGGGGTCGGTCATTCCGCGCGCCGCGGCCTTCGAGGCCGGCTACGCGACCTCGGCGCCCGGCATGCAGATCTCGCGCTTCTGCGCCTCCGGCCTCGACGCCATCAATTTCGGCGCCGCCAAGATAGCCCAGGGCGCCGATGAGATCGTCATTGCCGGCGGTGTCGAATCGATGTCGCGCGTCGGCATGGGCGCCTCGGGTGGCGCGTGGTTCATGGACCCTTCGGTCGGCCTGCCCGGCTGGTTCGTGCCGCAAGGTATTTCGGCCGACCTGATCGCCACAAAATACGGCTTCAGCCGGGACGATGTAGACGCCTACGCCGTCGAGAGCCAGAAGCGCGCGGCAAAATCCTGGGCCGATGGCCGCTTCAGGAATTCGGTGATCCCGATTAAGGACCAGAATGGTCTCACCATCCTCGACCATGACGAGCATATGCGCCCATCGACCGACATGCAGTCGCTGGCCTCGCTCAATCCCTCCTTCGTCATGCCCGGCGAAATGGGCGGCTTCGACGCCGTGGCGGTGCAGAAGCATCCGGAAGTGGAGGAGGTCAATCACGTCCACCATGCCGGCAATTCGTCGGGCATCGTCGACGGCGCGGCGGCCGTGCTGCTGGGCTCGAAGAAGGCCGGCAAGGCCATGGGCCTGAAACCGCGCGCGCGCATCCGCGCCTTCGCCAACATCGGCTCCGAGCCGGTGCTGATGTTGACCGGCCCCGTTGACGTCACGGAGAAGCTGTTGAAGCGCGCCAAGATGAAGCTGTCGGACATCGATCTGTTCGAGCTCAACGAGGCCTTCGCCTCCGTGGTGCTGCGCTACATGCAGGCCTTCGATATCGAGCACGACAGGATCAACGTCAATGGCGGCGCCATCGCCATGGGCCATCCGCTGGGCGCCACCGGCGCGATGATCTTCGGCACCGTGCTGGACGAGCTCGAGCGCCGCGATTTGAACACCGCGCTGGTGACGCTGTGCATCGGCGCCGGCATGGGCACCGCAACCATCATCGAACGCGTCTGACGGGGAGAGAAACGATGAGCTACACCAATTTCACTCTCGACATCGACGCCGATGGCATTGCGCTGGTCACCTGGAACATGCCGGACCGCTCGATGAACGTCTTCACCGAGGAGGTGATGCGCGAGCTGAACGCCATTGTCGACAAGGTGGCGGGCGACGCCGCCATCAAGGGCGCGGTCATCACCTCCGGCAAGGATACCTTCTCAGGCGGCGCCGACATCACCATGCTCCAGAAGATGCTGACGACCTTCGCGGCTGAAAAGGGCAAGGATCTCGAAAAGGCCACCAGGGCGCTATTCGAAAACGCCGGCACCATGACCGGCCTGTTCCGGAAGCTGGAAACATCGGGCAAGCCGTGGGTTTCAGCAATCAACGGCACCTGCATGGGCGGTGCATTCGAAATGTCGCTGGCCTGCCATGGCCGCGTCGCCGCCGATTCCGACAAGGTGAAGATGGCGCTCCCCGAGGTGAAGATCGGTATTTTCCCGGGCGCCGGCGGCACCCAGCGGGTGCCGCGTCTCACCGACCAGCAGCAGGCGCTGCAAATGCTGACCTCCGGCCAGAACCTGTCGCCGCAGAAGGCGAAGGCGATGGGCCTGATCCACGAGGTCGCCGAGCCGGCCAAGCTGGTCGAGACTGCGAAGGCCATGATCAGGAACGGCCTCAAGCCGGTAGCGCCGTGGGACGAGAAGGGATTCAAGTTGCCCGGCGGTCCGGTCTATTCGGCGGCGGGCGCCAATTTGTGGCCCCCGGCCATCGCCATCCTGCGCCGCGAGACCTATGGCAATTATCCGGCCGCCGCGGGGATCCTGAAATGCGTCTATGAGGGCCTGTTGGTGCCGTTCGACACCGCCCTCAGGATCGAACAGCGCTATTTCACGGAGATCATGCAGACCAAGGAAGCGGCGGCGATGATCCGCTCGCTGTTCGTGTCGTTGCAGGAACTCAACAAGGGCGCGCGCCGCCCGGCCGGCGTGCCGGAAACTAGGTTCAAGAAGATCGGCGTCCTTGGCGCGGGCTTCATGGGCGCCGGCATCGCCTATGTCACGGCCAGGGCCGGCATTCCGGTGGTGCTGCTCGACCGCGACATGGAGTCCGCCGAGAAGGGCAAGGCCCATTCGGATGGCCTGATCTCGGATCAGGTGAAGAAGGGGCGTGCCAAGCCCGAGGACAAGGACAGGCTCCTGTCGCTGATCACGCCGACATCGGACTATGCCGACCTTGCCGGCTGCGATCTCGTGGTCGAGGCGGTGTTCGAGGATTCCGCGGTGAAGAAAAGCGCCACCGAACAGGCGGAAGCGGTGCTGAAGTCGTCGGCGATCTTCGCGTCGAACACCTCGACCATTCCGATCACCGCCCTGGCCAAGAATTCGGCGCGGCCGAAGAATTTCATCGGCATCCATTTCTTCTCGCCGGTCGACAGGATGATGCTGGTCGAAATCATCCTTGGCAAGAAGACCGGTGACAAGGCGCTGGCCACCGCGATCGACTTCGTGCGCGCCATCAAGAAAACGCCGATCGTCGTCAACGACACGCGCGGTTTCTACGTCAACCGCTGCGTGCTGCGCTATATGTCGGAAGCCTACAAGATGTTGATCGAGGGCGTTCCGGCGCCGATGATCGAGAACGCCGCCAAGGCCGCCGGCATGCCGGTCGGCCCGCTCGCGTTGACCGACGAGACGGCCATCGACCTTGCCCAGAAGATCATGAAGCAGACCATCAGGGATCTCGGCGACAAGGCGGTCGACCCGAAGCAGATGGCGCTGATCAACACCATGGTCGACGACCACGGCCGCTTCGGCCGCAAGAACGGCAAGGGCTTCTACGACTATCCGGCCAAGCCGGCCAAGAAGAAGCTGTGGCCGGGCCTTAAGGAGTTCTACCCGCAGCTCAAGCCGGAGAAGGTCGACTATGCGGAATTGCAGCAGCGCCTGCTGGTCACCATCGCGTTGGAAGCGGCTCGGGTGATGGAGGAGGGCATCGTCACCGATCCGCGCGAGGCCGATGTCGGCTCGATCCTGGCCTTCGGCTTCGCGCCCTATACGGGCGGCGCGCTGTCCTACATCGACGGCATCGGCGCCGGGCAGTTCGTCAAGATCGCAAAGGGCTTGCAGAAGAAATACGGCGCCGAGTTCAAGGTGCCCAGGCTGCTGCTCGACATGGCCGAAAAGGGCGAGACTTTCTACCAGCGCTTCGACCCCTACGCGAAGGGCGACGTGAAGCAGGCGGCCTGAGCGTGGTCGGAATCAAAGGTGCCGCGGCGTCCCTTGCGCGTCCGAAAAGACGCGCCGCGCCGTAATGTATGTCTGGGGGCGCCTTGCGCGTATGATGGCCACGGCGGGCAGCCGTGGCTCCTACCAGATGGGTGATGAAAGCCGGTTGGCCTTTCGCTGCCTGCCGACGGACATCGATTTTAACCGCCATCTCAACAATGCCCGCTATATGATGCTGGCGGACCTTGGCCGCATCGATATCTTCATCCGCGCCGGCCTCATCACTCTGGCGAGAACGAATGGCTGGGCGCCGATGATCGGCGGGCTGCAATCGGCCTATGTGCGTGAGATCAAACTGTGGCGGCGTTTCGAAGTGGTGTCTTCGATCGAGACCTGGGAAGGCAGCCAGGTTATCGGCAAGCACCGTTTCGTCCTCGACAATGGCGAGACCGCCGCATTGATCATGACGACGGCCGGCGTCTACGACCGCAACGCCCGGCGCTTTCTCGATATTGACGAGGTCGTCGCCGCGCTTGGCCGCTCCGCACAGCCGCGTCCGCCCGGCGAAGCCGAGCGGGCATTCATGGCCTCGCATCAAAACCTGCGCGATCAGGCCAAGCGGACCGGTTGACCTGGAAGCCCGGAATTGGCGCGGCCAGCAAAGATGTGGTGCGATGGCACAGTCTGTGGACAAACCTTCATTCGAAGACTAGAAAGGAAAGGCATTTTTTCCTTTTTGCAAGGAGAGCGGAATTGCTCTCGCATGACCGTGTTTGGGCCGCCATCGACGCTCTGGCCGAGCGGTATTCGCTCTCGGCTTCCGGCCTGGCGAAGCGGGCCGGCCTTGATTCGACTGCCTTCAACAAGTCGAAGCGACTGTCGTCGGACGGCAGGCCGCGCTGGCCCTCGACCGAATCGCTGGCCAAGATCATCGAGGCGACGGGCGCTTCGCTCGACGAATTCACCGGGCTGATAGAAGGTCGGGCCGGCCACGGCGCGATGCCCGCCCGCGGGCGTGCCGTTCCGTTGCTCGGCTTTGCCCAGGCCGGCGCCGGCGGTTTTTTCGACGATGCCGGCTTCCCGGCCGGTCAAGGCTGGGATCTGGTGGAACTGCCGGCGCAATCGACCGAGAGTTCCTATGCGCTTCAGGTGCAAGGCGATTCCATGCTGCCGCTCTACCGCAATGGCGACGTGCTCATCGTCGAGCCGGCAGCCCTCATCCGCAAGGGCGATCGCGTCGTCGTCAAGACGACGGGCGGCGAGGTGATGGCCAAGGTGCTCGATCGCCAGACCGCCAGGTCGATCGCACTGGTTTCGCTCAATCCCGATCATCCGGACCGCGACATTCCCATGCGCGAGGTTGAATGGGTGGCGCGGATCGTCTGGGCAAGCCAATAGGGTGCGGGCTGGTGCGGCTTCCTCATCTTGTCCTTGCGGTTCTGATGGTCCCTGGAATGGCCGCGCTGGTAGTCGCCGGCGGCCGCGCGCTGATGAGCGGCGAAGCTGCCGTCGGGGTGGAACAGATCGATCCGAGCGCCGATACGGTCTCTCAGCCAGGCACCGACGGTGTGCCGGAGGAGCCGGCCACATCGGCCATTGCCGCTCCGCCGCCCCCCGCCGCTAGCCCGCACTCGCGTGCGATCGATCCCCAAGTCGTGGCGCCGCCGGAGCTTCCCAGCAAGGAGCTGGAGCGGGTGGAGCCGCGCGCGCCGTTGAGCAAGCTGGCGCTGGCCATGCCGCCCAAGCCGAAAATGCCGGACGACTGGAAAGGGACGAAGCTGTTCCAGCCGGTCGCGCCCGCCGCCGGACTGATCGAGGCGAAGGGCTATTCTGTCGCGGTTTCCGGCGTCGACATTGTCGGGCAGGACGAGACCTGCACCTCGGACGGTAAATCCTGGCCCTGCGGCGTCCGCGCGCGCACGGCGTTCCGCGCCTTCCTGCGCGGCCGGGCGGTGGTCTGCGCCGTGCCGCCGGAAGGCGGCCGCGACCTGATCGCCGCCGACTGCCGGATCGGCAAGCAGGATGTCGGCCGATGGCTGGTCGAGAACGGCTGGGCGCGCGCCGCCAAAGGCGGCCCTTACGTCGAAGTCGGGGAAAAAGCGCGCAGCGAAAGGAAAGGCATTTTCGGATCGGCGCCAAGCCTTTCAGGCGTGCCTTCGATGCCGGCCGCCCGCGCCCCGGCGCCGCAAGCGCCGGGCTCGATCTTGGAAGAGGTCGGCGGCATTCTCAAGCCAGCTGACCAGCCAACGCCTTCTGAATGAGCCCGCGCGTCTCGGCGATGCCGTAGAGTGCCGCGAACGAGCCGAAGCGCGGTCCGCGCTCCTGCCCGATCAGCACCTGGTAGATCATCTGGAAGAAGGCGCCCGAAACGCCCGGACCACCTTCGGGGCTCTTCTTGGAATGATCCTGATAGCGTTCCACCTTGCGGGCGACGTTGAGCGCGGCATTCTGGATCGCCTCGCCGTCCGAGCCCGCCGGCAGGGCGCCAAGCGCCTGATCCAACGCTTCCAGCGCCTCCCGCTCGACGTCGTCGGGCGCGCGGAAGGTCTTCGTCGGCTTCACGAAATCGTCGAAATAGCGGATCGCATAACCCGTCAGCCTGTCGAGCTCAGGGTGGGTCGCCGGCGTCACGCCCCGCACATGGCGCGAGATGAAGCCCCACAGCACGTCCTTGTTCTGCGCATTGGAGGCGCTGACCAGGTTGAGCAGCAGCGAGAACGGCACGGGCATATCGATGGCGGGCGGATTGCCGTCGTGCATGTGCCAGACCGGGTTGCCCAGCCGTTCCTTCCAGTCCTGCCTCCGATAGGCTGCAAGGAAGGTGTAATATTCGTCCACGGCCCGGGGGATGACGTCGAAATAGAGCTTCTTGGCCTGTCGCGGCCGCTGGTACATATAGAGTCCCAGGCTCTCCGTCGGCGCGTAGGTCAGCCATTCGTCGATGGTCAGCCCATTGCCCTTGGATTTGGAGATCTTCTGGCCGTTCTCGTCCAGGAACAGCTCGTAGACGAAATGTTCCGGCGCGTGCCCGCCGAGGATGTTGCAGATGCGGTCATAGACCACCGCATTGGTCTGATGGTCCTTGCCGAACATCTCGAAATCGACGCCAAGGGCCGCCCAGCGCATGCCGAAATCGGGCTTCCACTGCAGCTTCACCTTGCCGCCGGTAACCGGCAGCGTGGTCTCGGTACCGTCATCGTCGAAGGTGATGGTGCCCGCCCTGGCATCGACATGCTTCATGGGAACGTAGAGCACGCGGCCGCTCTTCGGCGAGATCGGCAGGAACGGGCTGTAGGTCGCCTGCCGCTCCTCTCCCAGCGTCGGCAGCATCACCGCCATGATCTGGTCGTAGCGTTCGGCCGCGCGCAACAGCATCGCGTCGAAGCGGCCGGTCTTGTAGTACTGCGTCGCGCTGGCGAACTCGTAGTCGAAGCCGAACGTGTCGAGGAAGCGGCAGAGCATCGCGTTGTTGTGGTCGGCGAAACTCGCATAATCGCCGCCGAAAGGGTTGGGCACCGAAGACAGCGGCTTGTGCAGGTGCGGCTCCAGCGCCGCGCGATCCGGCACGCTGTCGGGTATCTTGCGCATGCCGTCCATGTCGTCGGAAAAGCACAGCAGCTTGGTGGCGACCTTGTCCTGCGTGATGACGCGGAAGGCATGCCGCACCATCGACGTGCGCGCCACCTCGCCGAACGTGCCGATATGCGGCAGGCCGGACGGGCCATATCCGGTTTCGAACAGCACCGTTTGCGGGAGTTCGCGGCCCTTGTAGCGCTCAATGATCTTGCGAGCTTCCTCGAACGGCCACGCCTTGCTTTCGGCCGCCGCCGTCAGCACTTCGGGATTGAGATCGATGATGTTTGATCCCGCCATGTCACTGTTTTCCAAATTAGACGCCGGCAAAGCCGCAAGTGAGGATTTTCAACCGGTCTCTATGCGCGCCTGACCGGAGCGTCAACGAGCGCGGCGCTTTTTCCTTGCAGCGCAGGGAACGCGTTCCTACCTTCGCAGCCCGTATCGAGGAGTTGTTGAATGCCGACCCCGCATGAAGCGCTGATCTACCTGATGGTCATCACCTCCGCCTCCGACCGCGACATGACGGATGTCGAGCTGGCGCGGATCGGCGAGGTCGTCCGCTCATGGCCGGTATTCGAGGATTTCGACCACGACCGCCTGGTTGGCGTCGCCCAAGCCTGCCAGAAGAAGCTGCATGAAAAGGGCGGGCTGGAGGGTGTCCTGGCAAGCGTGGCCGAGGCCCTGCCGGAGCGCCTGCGCGACACCGCCTATGCAGCCGCTTTCGAGGTCGCGGCCGTCGATCTCGAAATGCGGATGGAGGAGGTGCGGGTGCTCCAACTCATTCGCCTCAAGCTCGATCTCGACACGCTGACGGTCGCGGCGATCGCCCGTGCGGCCAAGGCGCGCCTGCGCACGCTGACCTGAGCGGCGACACTCAACCGACCGGAAGAAACTGATCGGGACCGGATCAGAAAAAGCTGACCGGGACCGGATCAGAAGAAACTGACCGGGAAATAGCGCAGGTAGAACTCGGCGAACGTGCCTTTCAGCGAAATCTCCTGCAGCGCGTAGTCGAGAGCGGCGGCCAGCGCCGGGTCATCGGATCGGGCGGCGACGGCCATGCCCGAACCCAGATATTCCGGCGCCAGATAAGGTCCGCCGGCAAAGCGGCAGCAGCCGGCCGCATCCGAACCGCCCAGCCAGAAGGCGAAACGCATGCCGTCGCCGAAGGCGGCATCGATCTTGCCGGCCTTGAGGTTGGCGTAGAGGTCTTCCGGCCTGTCGAAGGTGACGACCTGAACGGTGTTGAAATAATCGCGCAGCATGCGCTCATGCGCCGAGCCTGATATCACGCCGACACGCTTGCCGCGCAGCTTGGCGAACAGCGGCTCGGTCAGCGCCTCGCCCTTCGGCATGATGAAGCGCGCCGGAAATTGCAGGTAGGACCGCGAGAAGGCGTATGTCTGGCGTGACTGCGGCGTCGCGGCGATGCCGGCGATGATCGCTTCGCCTTCGCCTTTCTCAAGCGCTCCTTCGAGCTCGGCCCAGGGCAATGCCTGGATCTGACATTTGTCGACGATGCCGAGCTCGGCGCAGATGGCGCGCGCCAGGTCGATGTGGAAACCGGACAGCTTTCCCGCGGCGTCCAGGAAGTTGAAGGGCGGGAAATCGGTGGTGGTCAGGAACCGCAGCCGCGGCAGTGCGGAGAGATCCGGTTTCGGTAGCCGCTCCTTGGCATCCCACAGCACCGGCACCTGCGGCTCGGCCGCGCGCGCGCGCTCACCCAACGCCAGCGACGCGATCAGCATCGACGCAAGGACGAGAGACCTCCGCTGGAACGCCATGATAAACTTCCACCGCACCTGTGTTCGCATCGGTTCTGGTACGAAAATAGTACAGGCACAATGCTTTTTGATTTCAACGCGTCGATTTCAGGATATGCTTTAGCAGGTTTGCAAACAGCGGTGGCTGCCCGGGTGGGGACCAGGGTCGAGAACCACAACCACAAGGCAACGCTTTGCAATCCCTGGTCGGTGGCGAAGTGCCAACAAGGCACGGATCATCGATTTCAACGAGGCAACATGGGGTTTGATGTTGCGATGGGTCAGTTCGATCGCACGCTGGAATACATAGATCACCTGCAGCAAGCCGGAACGGCGGCTGCGGTTTGCGAGAGGCTGTTGGGCATAACGTCGGATTTTGGCCTGACCGCTCTGATGGCGGGCACCGTACCGCAACCGGGCACGCCGACCGGCCAGCAAAAGCAGCATGTGCTGCTTTGCGACTGGCCTGTCGAATGGTTGGAGCGCTACGTGGCGCGCAACTATGTCGATCACGACCCGATCGTCAGCCACATGAAACAGTTGCAGGCGCCGTTCCAGTGGCGGGAAGCGGCCCAGGGCGTTAGCATCGACAGAAGCAGCGGCGAAGTGATGGGCGACGCCGTCGTGTTCAAGCTGCGCGACGGGCTGGCCTTCCCGCTCATCACGCTCGACGGCCAGATCGTCATGGTGTCACTGGGTGGCGAGGCCGTGGAACTGTCCGCCGCCGAGTTCGGTCTGGTGTCGCTGGTGTCGACCTATGCGGTGGGCCGGGCCATGCAGCTTCACACGAAGGCCAGCAAGACCATCGATAATGTCGAGCTGACGCCGCGCGAACGCGAATGCCTGCAATGGGCCGCCGTCGGCAAGTCCGAATGGGAGATTTCGCAAATCCTCGGCATCTCCGAACACACGTCGGAGAAACACCTCCTTAACGCCAAAAGCAAACTCGGCGCCGTCAACCGCGTACAGGCAGTCGCTGAAGCGATAAGGCGCGGCTATATTAGTTAGGTCGGCCGGGTCGGCCTAGAAATTCCTGCCTACGTGATCGCGTAATTTTCTTGCGAGGGCACGGCCGTATCTTCCTCTTGAACAGGAGACGGCAAAATGATTTTTTCCCTTACAACAAAAGAACTGATGGAACATCCCGATCTGTGGGAGGCCGTGCATCGGCTGCGCTACAGGATTTTTGTCGAGGAAATGGGGTGGGAGGACCTGCGGCGCCCCGATGGATTCGAGATCGACCAGTTCGATCATGACGAAGCGGTGCATCAGATCGTCATCAGAGGCAACGAGGTCGCGGGCTATCAGAGGATGTTGCCGACCACGCGGCCGCATCTGCTAACGGAGGTGCTGGCCGATCTTTCCGTGGGAACGCCGCCGTCGGGTCCGAACATCTGGGAACTGACCCGCTATGCGGTCGCTCCCGGCTTTCGCGACGGCCGCCGAGGCGTTTCGACCGTCGGTACCGAGCTCATTGCCGGCTTCGTCGAGTGGGGGCTGAAGCGCGGCGTCGACAAGGTGATCATCGAGTTCGAGCCGATGTGGGTGCTGCGCGCGCTGCAGCTGCATTTCCTGGCCACGCCGCTGGGCTATCAGCGCACCTATGGCAACCAGCAGGTCGTCGCGACGCTGCTCACCTTTAATGAGCACACGCTGGATGTGGTGCGTTCGCGCCGCAATCACCACGCTCCCGTTCTGGCCAGGGGATATCCCGATATGTTCGGGCAAAGGCGGGCGTCATGAGATCGGAAACGGCCATGAACGCGCACCCGCAACCCGAACTGCGCAACCACACGCTGATCGTCACGGTCTCGTCGACCGACGGCCGGCCGGTGCTCGACAGAAGGGCCTATGAAAGCCTGGCCAGGACATTTCACGAAGCCGCCGACAATGACGATGTGCGTGTCGTCGTGCTGCGCGGTCTGGCGGGCTGCTTCTGCCTCGGCGGCGATTTTTCCGAATTTCTCGACGCTACCAAGCACCAGAAGCTGATCGCCGCCGTCACCGAGATGTTCCGCACGCTGGCGACGTTCCCCAAACCCATACTGGCCTGTGTCGACGGCGATGCGGTCGGCGTTGGCTGCACCATCCTGTTCCATTGCGACATGGTGATCGCGTCCGCCGAAAGCACGTTCCGGGTGCCGTTCGTCGATTTCGGCCTAGTGCCGGATGCCGCGACCAGCATCCTGGCGCCGCAGAAGCTCGGCTACGCCGGCTCCTTCCGCTTTTTCTGCCTCGGCGACACGCTGCGCGCCGACGACGCCAGGGCGCTCGGGCTGGTCGCCGAGATTGTCTCCGAAGGCAGCGTCGAGGAGGCAACCCTCGGCCGGGCAAGGCAGCTCGCCAGGAAGCCGGTCGCCGCGCTGCTGCAGACGCGGGGCCTGCTCAAGGGGAACCCCGCGGAACTTTGCGAACGCATCGATCAGGAGATCTCGCTGTTCCAGCAGGCGCTGCAGGACGACACCACGCTGCGGCGGCTGCAGCGGATTGCCCGGTTGGCGGCCTGAGCGTCGCGCCGAAGGCGTTGCGCCACGCGGTCCAGTGCCGCGTGGCGCAGGCACCGTCAGTCCTGTTTTGCCAGGAATGACGGCCCTTCGCCGATGATTTTCTTGTCTTCCTTGCCTATGATGTCGAGGTCGCGGCCGTCATAAGGCAGCGACAGGAGGATGCGCCGCATCACCGCCAGCCGCGCGCGGCGCTTGTCATTGGCACGCACGATGATCCAGGGAGCGAATTCCTTGTGGGTGCGCTCGAACATGGTATCGCGCGCCCTGGTGTAATCGTCCCACTTGGTAATGCCGGCAATGTCGATCGGCGAAAACTTCCAGCTCTTCAGCGGACTGTGGCGGCGATCGTGAAATCGCTCGAGCTGCGTTTCCCGGCCGATGTTCAGCCAGAATTTGAAGAAGTGGATGCCGTCATTGACGATCATCCTTTCGAAGTGCGGTGTCTCGTCGAGAAACTTCTCGTGCTGTTCTGGCGTGCAGAAGCCCATCACCGGTTCGACGCCGGCGCGGTTGTACCAGGAACGGTCGAACGTGACGAATTCGCCCGCGGTCGGGAAGTGGTCCGCATAACGCTGGTAGTACCATTGCCCCAGCTCGGTCGGCGTCGGCTTGGTCAGCGCCACGTTGCGTGCCGTGCGCGGATTGAGGTACTGGCGCAGGACGAAAATCGTGCCGCCCTTGCCGGCCGCGTCGCGGCCCTCGAACAGCGCCATCATCCGCTTGCCTGTCGACTGCAGCCACGCCTGCGCCTTGACCAGCTCGATCTGCAAGGCCTCGAGCGTCTCGTCATACTCGTCGCTCTTCATCTTCTTGTCGTAGGGATAGCCACCCGCGGTCAGCTTGCGCTCCTCGACCCAGTCCGGCAGTGCCGGATTCTCGATGTCGAACTCCCGCTCCTTGCCGTTGATCCTGAGCTTCAGCGGCCCCTGGGTCGGCGCGGCGGTGTTTTCCTTGGCTTTTTTCATCGAGGCGAACCTTTCCAGCTTACGGACTCGTGCTATTGAGCCATTGCAGTGCCGCGCGCCGCTTCAGACGCAAAGGGCGCTGCACTTTTGGATTTTGCGCATGATCCTTTCCGAAAATCGATTCTGATTTTTCGGCGTCATGCGCCAGGCCGGTCCAGCGAAATTGCCGGACCGGGAGCGGGGCGCAGGCGCGAATGGCTGACCAGGGCGCAGACGAGAAGGGCATGGCGCAAGCGCTTGCCGCGCGGCTGTGGAACAGCCGATGGTTGCTGGTCGCCGGTCTTGTTGCGGTCATGGCGGTTTATGCCTTTGCGGGCATTTCCGCCTATGTGCTGCTGCCGGCGCTGGCTTTGCTGCTGGTGGCGGCGATGATGCCGGCTGGAGCCACGCGCCAGCCCCGCGAAAGCGGCGCGGCGATCGAGGCCATCGGCCTGCAACGCCTGTCCGGCGAATATCTGGCGGCGGCCGTCGCCGACCCCTTGATCATCTTCGACCATGCCGCGGCCATCGTTCATGCCAACGCCGCCGCCTTCGCCGCCTTTGGCGGCATCGCGCCTGGCGTATCGTTGTCGCTGAAATTCCGGGCGCCGGAAATGCAGGCTCTTCTGGACGGCGTGCTGTCGGGCGAGGTCGCGTCGGATGTCATCGATTACACCGAGAGGCTGCCGGTCGAGCGGACTTACCGGGTCAGTGCCTCCTCGGTCGGTCACGGCACCGATCTCTACGTGATGGTGTTCAAGGACCAGAGCGAAGCGCGCCGCATCGACCGCATGCGCGCAGATTTCATCGCCAATGCCAGCCACGAATTGCGCACGCCGCTCGCCTCGATATCGGGTTTCATCGAAACGCTGCGCGGACCGGCCCGCAATGATCCGGCGGCGCGCGAGCAGTTCCTGCAGATCATGCAGAACCAGACCGGCCGCATGGCACGCCTGATCGACGACCTTTTGTCGCTGTCGCGGCTGGAGATGAAGCCCTATCTGCGGCCGGGGACCGAGGTCGATTTGCGCCAGACCGTCGACAGCGTCATCGATTCGCTGGCCCCGCTGGCGCGCGAAAACGGCGTCGTCATCGAGCGGGATTTCGCCGACGGCCCTCTTTACGTGCCGGGCGACCGCGACGAACTGTTCCAGGTCTTCGAGAACCTTCTGGAAAACGCCTGCAAATATGGGCAGTCGGGCGGCCGCGTGGTGGTGTCGATCGAGCGCGGCGACGCCGAGGGCGAAGCGGGCATCGACGTGACGATCAGGGATTTTGGCCCCGGCATTCCCGAGGAGCACATTCCGCGCATCACGGAGCGCTTCTATCGCGTCGACGTCGAGAGCAGTCGAACCCAGAAGGGCACAGGCCTTGGCCTGTCGATCGTCAAGCATATCCTGACGCGCCACAACGCCAGGCTTTCGATCAAGTCCGAAGTCGGCAAGGGCGCCGCCTTCTCGGTCCATTTGCCGGCGGCCTGAGCCGCCCTAGTTTCCAAGCTGCCATTTCTTTTTTCTGTCATCCGGTTAGCGTATCAGCGGGGATTCGAGGAAACGACTCAAAATCAGATCATCCGTGGGAAGGCATCCGGTCATGCAGTCCGTGCACATAGTCAGCGCCTATGACGAGGAGCTGAAAGATCTGTCGAAGCGCATCGCCGCCATGGGCGGACATGCCGAACGCATGGTCGAACAGGCGATCTCCGCCCTGGTCAATGCCGATCCCGGCCTTGCCCAGAAGGTGATCCGCGACGACGCCGTCCTCGACGAAGGCCAGCGCGAAATCGACGACAGGGCAATCATCATCATCGCCCGGCGCCAGCCGATGGCGACGGACTTGCGCGAGATCGTCGGCGCGATCCGCATCTCGGCCGATCTCGAGCGGGTCGGCGATCTCGGCAAGAATGTCGCCAAGCGTGTGGTGGCGGTTGCCGACGGGCGCCAGCCGACCAGCCTGTTCCGCGGCCTCGAAGCCCTGGCCGACCTGGCGTTGACCCAACTCAAGGAAGTGCTCGACGTCTACGCCTCGCGCTCGGTCGAAAGGATCGGCTTCGTACGTGACCGCGACGACCAGATCGACGCCATGTACACGTCGCTGTTTCGCGAATTGCTGACCTACATGATGGAAGATCCGCGCAACATCACGCCTTGCACGCATCTGCTGTTCTGCGCCAAGAACATCGAACGCATCGGTGACCATGCCACCAACATTGCCGAGACGATCTACTATATCGTCACCGGCGACCAGATGCCGAGCGAGCGGCCGAAGGGCGACAAGACGGACAAGATCGGCCTTTCCGCAACGCAGCCGGTCAAGTGAACGCACTTTTTCTCGAACGCTTGGTCGTATTGCGCTAGACTATCCCTGAGGCAAGCCTGCTGGTTCCCAGCAAAGGCAGTGCTTCGGGAGGCTGCGATGGAATATGTCCGGGATTTCAAGCCCGCGCCGCCGACATCGGCCGTCATCGCCTCCAGCGTCTACACAGCCGGGCGCCGCATCGCCGACATCCCGATCGAGGAAGCCGGCACATGGGCAAGGAAAGCGGGGCACGTGGTGTGGATCGGGCTGCTTGAACCCGATCGCGAGCTTCTGCTGCGCGTGCAGGCGCAATTTCATCTGCATGAGCTCGCAATCGAGGATGCCGAGCATCCGCACCAGCGGCCAAAGATCGAGCAGTATGGCGATGCGCTGTTCATCGTCGCCCGCACGGCGCAGCTGATCGAGGGCCGCGTCACCTTCGGCGAGACGCATCTGTTTGTGGGCAGCGGCTACATCGTCAGCGTCAGGCACGGCCCTTCGACATCCTATGCTGTGGTGCGCCAGCACTGGGAAAGCTGCCCGCATTCACTGGCCAAGGGCGAGGATTTCGTCCTCTATGCCATTCTCGATTTCATCGTCGACAACTACATGCCGGTGCTCGAGCAGATCGAGGATGAGGTCGAGGCGATCGAGGACCGGGTCCTGCTGAAGCCGATGACCGGCCCCGATATCGAACGCCTTTATATGCTGCGCCGCGATCTGTTGCGGCTGCGCAATGCCGCACTGCCGCTGGTGGAGGTCTGCCGGCGGCTGACCAGCGCCGACCTGCCGCAGATCCATTCAGCCATGCACCCGCTGTTTCGCGACGTGACCGACCATATCCGCACCGTCCAGGAAAAGATCGACAGCTTGCGCGAAGTGCTGGCCTTTGCCTTCGAGGCGAGCCTGCTGGTGGGCCAGAGCCAGGAAACGGCGATCTCCAAAAAGCTCGCCTCATGGGCGGCAATCCTGGCCGTGCCGACAGCCTTCGCGGGCATATACGGCATGAATTTCAGCGACATGCCGGAACTGAAGATGGAATACGGCTACCCGACGGTGCTGCTGGCGATTGCGCTGATCTGCTGCTTTCTCTACTGGCGGTTTCGCAAGAATGGATGGCTGTGAGAGTAGGGCAGTAGGGCAGTAGGGCAGTAGGGCAGTAGGGCACAGTAGGGCAGTAGGGCAGTAGGTTAAGAGAACGCTCGGGAGCGCAAATTCAAACATACTGCCCTACTGCCTTAGTCCCTTATCTATTCCGCCGCCGCTCCGCTGCCGGCTGGAACGCCACGCGGGCATGGTATTTACAATAGGGTCCGGTTTCGGCGGCTTCGTTGCCGCAGAAATTGAAGTCCTCCGACAGCGGATCGCCGTTCGGCCATTTGCAGGTGCGCTCGGTGAGTTCGGTGAGCTGGAGATGCCGCGAGATCGGCACCACCACATTCTCGACCGGCCGGATATAGTGGCGGGCCACCGGCTCGGCATCGAACTGCGCTTGCAGCGCCGTTGCTCCGATCGATGTCGTGACGTGGCGGGTCGCACTCGCGGGGCGCGACACCGATTTCTGCGCGCCCGACCCTTGCGCCGTCTTCTTCTGGCGTGCCGGCGCTGCCGTGGCGCGCCCGCGGCCCGACAATTTCAGCCGGTGCACCTTGCCGATGACGGCATTGCGGCTGACCCCTCCAAGCTGGGCAGCAATCTGGCTTGCGCTCAGACCCTCCGACCACAGTTTTCTCAAGAGTTCGACCCGCTCGTCAGTCCAATTCATGACCGCGCTCCTGCTAAGCGTACGGTAATCGGAATCCATTCCCGGCCCAGCACCACTGCTGGGGCAGACACCACATATATCTGGTGATTAGGTCCGCCGCACGAAATCTAGTTATTTCCCGACTACAACTACCTTATGCGCTGACTCGGTGACAAGAGTCCGAAGTGCAACACGAATCGGTTTTTTCGGTTTTCCCCAACTTGCCAGCTCACTTATGAGCCGGCGTCCCGTCGGGAGGCTTGCCGCGCGCCACTACGCGACGTTTTCGTTGACTTCATGGCTGAAAAACCCGATAAGCCGCAAAGGCCGCCGCTTTGGCGGCTTTTTTGATTTTCCGGTTCCGGAGACGCATATAATGAGCGGTTCGGCGCTTTTCGAGACCTTTGCTCGCGCACCCCTGGCTTTCGACCATGGGGAAGGCACTTGGCTGGTTACCGACAAGGGCGAGCGATATCTCGACTTTGCCGGCGGCATAGCCGTCAATTCGCTGGGCCACGGCCATCCGCATCTGGTCGCGGCGCTCACTGAACAGGCTGCCAAGCTCTGGCACGTCTCCAATCTCTACGAGATCCCGGGGCAGAGCCGGCTCGGCGAGCGGCTGGCCGACGCCACCTTCGCCGACAAGGTGTTCTTCACCAATTCGGGCGCCGAGGCGCTGGAATGCGCGATCAAGACGGCGCGGCGCTACCATTTCGTCAAGGGCCATCCCGAGCGTTTCCGCGTCATCACTTTCGAGGGCGCCTTCCATGGCCGCACGCTGGCGACCATCGCGGCCGGCGGCCAGTACAAATATCTCGAAGGCTTCGGCCCCAAGGTCGAGGGTTTCGACCAGGTCGGCTTCGACGATATCGACGCCGCCGAAAAAGCGATCACGCCGGAGACCGCGGCGATCCTGATCGAACCGGTGCAGGGCGAGGGCGGTATCCGCCCGGTGCCGACACAATCGCTGAAGCGGCTGCGGCAGCTCTGCGACCAGCACGGCCTGCTGTTGATCTACGATGAGGTCCAGTGCGGCATCGGCCGCACCGGCAAGCTGTTCGCGCATGAATGGTCGGGGGTCGCTCCAGACATTATGGCCATCGCCAAAGGCATTGGCGGTGGCTTCCCGATGGGCGCCTGCCTTGCCACCGACGAGGCGGCTGTCGGCATGACCGCGGGCGTCCACGGCACTACGTTCGGCGGCAACCCGCTGGCCATGGCGGTCGGCAATGCCGTGCTCGACGTGGTGCTGGAGGAGGGCTTCCTGGCGGATGTGCAGCGCAAGGCGCTGTTGTTGAAGCAAGGGCTGGCAGGGGTGGCCGACGAATTCCCCGAGGTCATCGAGGACATCAGGGGCACGGGGCTGATGCTGGGCCTCAAATGCGCCATGCCCAACGGCAAGGTGAACATGGCGCTGCGCGACCAGCATCTGCTCGCGGTTCCGGCCGGCGACAACGTCATTCGCCTGCTGCCGCCGCTCACCGTCACGGACAGCGAGATCCATGAAGCGCTGGAGCGCATTCGCGCCGGCGCCAAGGCCCTGTTCGAGGCCATCGCCGCTGAAGCCGCGAAGTAAATTCGAAAGCTCCTGATGTCACTTCGTCATTTCACCGACCTCTCCGCCGTTTCCGAAGGCGACCTGCGCTCCATGCTGACCGACGCAGTGGAGCGCAAGGCGCGCCTCAAGGCGGGCGAGCGCTCGAAACCGCTCGAAGGCAAGGTGCTGGCGATGATCTTCGACAAGCCGTCGACGCGCACGCGCGTCTCCTTCGATGTCGGCATGCGTCAGCTTGGCGGCGAGACCATCATGCTGACGGGCACCGAGATGCAGCTCGGCCGGTCCGAGACCATCGCCGACACAGCCAAGGTTCTGTCGCGCTATGTCGATGCCATCATGATCCGCACCACCTCGCATGAGCGGCTGCTGGAGCTGACCGAGAATGCAACCATCCCGGTGATCAACGGGCTCACCGACGATACCCATCCTTGCCAGCTGATGGCCGACATCATGACCTTCGAGGAGCATCGCGGTCCGGTCGCCGGCAAGACCATCGCCTGGACTGGCGACGGCAACAACGTGCTGCATTCGCTGCTGGAAGCCTCGGCGCGGTTCCGCTTCAACCTCAACGTCGCGGTGCCCGAAGGCAGCGAGCCGGCGCAGAAGCATGTCGACTGGTCAAAGGCGCATGGCGGCAAGCTCTCCTTTACCCGCTCGCCAGAGGAAGCTGTCGACCAGGCCGACTGCGTCGTCACCGACTGCTGGGTGTCGATGGGCCAGGAGCACCGCGCCCGCGGCCACAACGTGTTTTCGCCCTACCAGGTCAACGCCAAGCTGATGGCCAAGGCAAAGCCCGACGCGCTGTTCATGCATTGTCTGCCGGCGCATCGCGGCGAGGAAGTGACGGACGAGGTCATCGACGGTCCGCATTCGGTGGTCTTCGACGAGGCCGAGAACCGGCTCCACGCCCAAAAGGCCGTGCTTGCCTGGTGTCTTGGGGCCTGAAGTGGACTTGAAGTGTCTTGGCGCTTGACGTGCCGGGGAACTTGATCTCCGGAGGCGCGATGCCTATCTGCGCGGCATCACACAAATCAAGCGCGTTTAGACGCATGCTCCCCAAAGGGCGGCATGGCCGCGCCCTGGAGCTTTGTCATGCTGGAAACCCATCAAGTGGCTGAACATCACCCCAAACTCGGCGAATTCGGTTACGCCGGCGATGATCACGTCGTGCCCTTCGAGGTCGGCCCGCTCGATGTGCGCGGCCGCACCGTGCAGCTTGGACCGATGCTCGACGCGATCCTTGGCCGCCATGATTATCCCGAGCCGGTCGCCCGGTTGCTGGCGGAAGCCTGTGTGCTGACGGTGCTGCTCGGCACCTCGCTCAAGTTCGAGGGCAAGTTCATCCTGCAGACCCGCACCGACGGCCCTGTCGACATGCTGGTCGCGGATTTTTCCACGCCCTCGGCGCTGCGCGCCTATGCGCGCTTCGATGCCGACCGGCTGGAGGCGCTGATTGCGGCCGGCGAGACCTCGCAGCAAACGCTGCTCGGCAATGGTGTGCTGGCGCTGACCATCGACCAAGGTGCTCACACGCAGCGCTACCAAGGCATCGTCCAGCTCGACGGCGAGACCCTGGAAGAGGCCGCGCGCACCTATTTCCGCCAGTCGGAGCAGATCCCGACCGATCTCCGGCTTTCCGTCGCCAAGCTTTTGACGCCCGGCCCCGGCGGCGCGCGCGAGCAGTGGCGGGCGGGCGGCATCCTGGCGCAGTTCCTGCCGCAGGCCTCCGAGCGCATGCGCGTTCCTGACCTGCCCGGCGGGGATGGCGATCCGCGCGAGGAGATCCACGATCCCACAGACAATTCCTGGCAGGAATTGCTGGCGCTGCTCGGCACTATCGAGCCGACCGAACTGATCGATCCGACCATCGGCGCCGAGCGGCTGCTCTATCGTCTGTTCCACGAGCATGGCGTGCGGGTCTTCGGCGGCGTTCCCGTCGCCGATCAGTGCTCATGCTCCCGCGACAAGATCCGCGGCATCCTCGAGGGCTTCTCCGCGCAGGAGATCAAGGACAGCACCGAGGACGGCGGCATCCACGTCGCTTGCGAGTTCTGTTCGACGCAATATGACTTCGATCCGGCGGAATTTACGACTCAGTAGGGTTCTTGTTTCTCCCCGTTCTACGGGGAGAAGGGGCCCAAGAGCGGATGAGGGGCGGCGCTGCCCCTCATTCCTGCCGGACATTTCTCGCCGTATAGTGACGGGGAGAACGACGCTGTCGCCGATTTCGCCTCGTCTAATTCACCGTCCGCCTTGTCCCCGGCAGGTCGAGTGAGAAGGCGGGGATGGCGATGTCGAATGTCTCGCCCCGCTCGTTGCGCATGGTGTAGTGACCGACCATGATCCCCGACGGGGTCGAGAGCGGACAGCCCGACGTGTATTGATAGCTGTCGCCGGGATTGAGTTCGGGCTGATCGCCGACCACGCCGGCACCTCGCACTTCCTCGACCCGGCCGGCGCCGTCGGTTATGTGCCAATAGCGCGACAACAGCTGCACGAATTCGTCGGACTGGTTGTCGATCGTTATCTGGTAGCCCCAGACATAGCGGTTTTCCGAAGGATCCGAGCGGTCCTCGAGATAGAACGGCCTGACCTGCACTTCGATGTTGCGCGTGACGGCGCGGTACATGAGCGGCTCCAAAACAAATCCGGTGTGGAACATTCGGCGCTCTTTGCGGTTCGATCAACCGTGCGCGTCCGAGTTGCTGTCCCTGAAGGGCAGGTGCCGACAAACAATGTCATTTGAGTGACACATGACAGTGATGGTGTGCACCAGCAATGCCGGGCGACTCGGGCGCTCTGTCGAACTGTCGAAAACGGCCGCCAAGCGGGCCGGTTTTTCTGGAGTGACCGGATATCGATGGAACTCGCTCTCATAACCGGCTCGCTTTCGATCGCTCTCATCGCCTCAAATCTCGCCAGCATCCTGCTCGCCTGCTCGCGCCTGAAACGGCGCGCCGCCATCGCGCCGCCGGCCGGCAAGCCGCTGCCTGTGTCGATCGTCATCCCGGCGCGCGGCGTCGAGCCGTTTACCCATGAGACGCTTGAGCGCGCTTTCTCGCTCGACTGGCCGCGCTACGAACTGATCTTTTGTGTCGCCCATGCCGACGACCCCGCGGTCAAGCCGATCCGCGCCGCGATCGCCCGCTTTCCAGCCGTGCCGGCCCGCCTGCTCACCGGCGACGACCGCGTCAGCGCCAACCCGAAACTGAACAACTGCGTCAAGGGCTGGGAGGCAGCGCGCCACGACTGGGTCATTCTCGCCGATTCCAACGTGCTGATGCCGAAAGACTACGTCCAGCACCTGATGGCGGCATGGCGGCGGGACACCGGCCTGGTTTGCTCGACGCCGATCGGTTCGCGGCCCGACGGCTTCTGGGCAGAAGTCGAATGCGCTTTCCTCAACACGCTGCAGGCGCGCTGGCAATATGCCGGCGAGGCGCTTGGCCTCGGCTTTGCCCAGGGCAAGAGCATGTTGTGGAACAAGCAGATGCTCGACGCCAATGGCGGCATCCGTGCGCTCGCCGCCGAGATCGCGGAGGATGCCGCGTCGACCAAACTGGTCAACAGGCTCGGCCTGCGCGTCAATCTCGTCGCTTCGCCCTTCGAGCAGCCGCTCGGGCAGCGCATGCCGGGCGAGATCTGGTCGCGCCAGGCCCGCTGGGCGCGCCTGCGCCGCGTCACCTTTCCGCTCTTCTTCGCGCCCGAGATCCTGACCGGCGTGGCGGCTCCGCTCGTGCTGGCGCTGATCGCCGCGGCCAGCGCCGGCGTCAGCCTGCCCATGACAGCGCTTTGCGTGCTGGCGCTCGCCTACCTGCCGGAATGCATGCTCGCCTCGGCAAAGGGCTGGTATCTGTCGCCGCGCATCGTCACCGCGATGATCGCACGCGACCTGATGTTGCCGGCGATCTGGATGCGCGGTTGGCTGGGCGGGGCCGTCGACTGGCGCGGCAACGCCATGACCATCGGCACCAAGGCGGCCGAGCTCGAAGAGACGCCCTCCCGCGCTTGATGTCGGCGGTTCAGCTTGATGTCGAGGAAGGTTATCGTATATACAAAAATTGTTGAACTTGGCTCTATTTTTGTGTATACAATAACCTATGGAGCGCCCCGACGGCGATGCTGTTCGAGTGGGATGAAACAAGGCAAAGACAAACAGGGCCAAGCATGGCGTGGATTTCGCGATCGCTCCGTCCTTCGATTTCGCCAATGCCGTTATCCGGCTCGATGACAGCGAGGATTTTGGCGAGGATCGTCTTGTTGCCATCGGTCTGATCGAGGCTGGCGTTTTTGTGATGGTCTATGTCGAGCGAAGCCATGCGATCCGCGTAATTTCGCTACGCAAGGCAACGAGACAGGAGATTACGGACTATGTCGAAAACCTCTAAGACGATCGTGCGCCGCGAGGCTACTCCCCCAAAGCAGTCGCGCGCTGATGCTTTGGGGCTCGCCAGAAAGGCGCTTGGCGCGAGGACCGACGAGGAAGATGCTGCGATCACTGCCGCCGCCGAGGCCGATCCGGATGCGCAGCCGACCGATGCCGCTTCGCGCCGCAAAGTTGGCCGACCGCCGCTTGCGCGACCCAAACGTGCGGTACAGTTGCGCCTCGACGCCGATGTTGTCGACCGTTTCAGGGCCGGTGGTGATGGCTGGCAGACGCGCATGAACGAAGCGTTGCGCAAAGCGGCAGGCCTGTAATCCTCGGTCTGCCACCAGTCCTCATCGGGCCTTCAACGCCTGCGCGATGTCGTCCAGCAAATCGTCGGTATCTTCCAACCCGACCGACAGCCTGAGCGTGCCGGGTCCGATGCCGAGCTCGGCGCGCGCTTCGTTGCTTAGGTTCTTGTGCGTCGTCGTCGCCGGATGGGTGATCAGGCTTTTGGCGTCACCGAGATTGTTCGAGATCAGGACGATGTCGAGCGCGTTCTGCAAGGCGAAGGCACCCTGCTTGCCGCCCTTGACGTCAAAGCAGATCAGGGTGGAACCGCCCGACATCTGCTTCTTCACGACGTCAGCCTGCGGATGGTCGGCGCGCCCGGGATAGATCACGCGGGCGATCTCCGGCTGCTCGGCCAGGAAATCGGCGATCTTGCCGGCGCTCTCCGTCTGCTGGCGCACGCGCAGCGGCAGCGTTTCCAGGCCCTTCAGCAGCGTCCAGGCATTGAACGGTGACAGGCTGGGGCCGGTATGGCGGAAATAATCGTGCAGGTTCTCGTCGATCCACTTCTTGTCCGACAGAATGACGCCGCCGAGACATCGGCCCTGGCCATCGATGTGCTTGGTCGCCGAATAGACCACGATATGCGCGCCGAGCTGCAACGGCTTCTGCTGCAGCGGCGTGGCGAAGACATTGTCCACGACCAGCCGCGCGCCGATCGAATTGGCAAGCGAAGCGACGGCGGCGATGTCCACCACCTCAAGCGTCGGGTTGGTCGGGCTTTCCAGGAAAAACAGCTTGGTGTTGGGCCGAACCGCCTTTTCCCAATTGGCGATGTCGGTGCCGTCGACCAGCGTCGCCTCGATGCCGTAGCGCGGCGCCAGCGTCTCGACCACCCAGCGGCAGGAGCCGAACAGGGCGCGCGCCGCAACGATGTGATCGCCGGCCTTGACGCTGCACAGGAGGGCTGCCGTCACCGCCGCCATGCCGGACGCGGTGGCGCGCGCGTCCTCGGCGCCTTCGAGCGCGCACATGCGCTTCTCGAACATGTCGACGGTCGGATTGGCGTAGCGCGAATAGATGAAGCCCGGTTCCTCGCCCTTGAAGCGGGCTTCGGCGGCTTGGGCCGTTTCATAGACATAGCCCTGGGTCAGGTACATCGCCTCGGAAGTTTCACCGAAGCCGGAACGCAGGGTCCCGCCATGCACGAGTGCGGTCTGAGGCTTCCAGTTGCGCGTCTTGCTCGTCATCGTCCTATCCAAACACAAAAAAACCGGCCGCGAAAAAGTCGCAACCGGTCCATGCGGCCTTGCGGCCCGACGGTCCTTTAGCGACTTGTTTAACGTGGCTGCAAGCCGACCGGCCAAATCACCACGGGATAACGACCCTTTAGACCCGCGCCACGCTTGCGTCAATTGCCGGCTTCATTAAGAGACTTGTACCAGCAGAGCGGAGCCAGACTTTGCGGCAGACAGGAATTCTTCCCGATCAGGACATTGCGGCGCTGTTCCAGTCCGGCGCGCTGAAGTCGTCGCGTGCGCTCGACGCCGACCAGATCCAGCCGGCCAGCCTTGATCTGAGGCTCGGCGACAAGGCGTGGCGGGTGCGCGCGTCCTTCCTGCCGGGTCCCAACCATAAGGTCAGTGAAAAACTCGACCGGTTGAAGCTGCACGAGATCAGCCTGGCCGACGGCGCTGTTCTGGAAACCGGCTGCGTCTACATCGTGCCCCTGCTCGAAAGCCTGGCGCTGCCGGCGGAAATTTCGGCGTCCGCCAATCCCAAGAGCTCGACCGGGCGGCTCGATATCTTCACCCGCGTGATGACCGATCGCGGCCACGAGTTCGACAAGATCGCCGCCGGCTATCATGGTCCGCTCTATCTCGAAGTCAGCCCACGGACCTTCCCGATCGTCGTGCGCGCCGGCTCGCGCCTTTCGCAGATACGCTTCCGCACCGGCAATGCGCTGCTCTCGGAAGCAGAGTTGCATCAATTGCACCGGGCCGAAATGCTGGTCGCCACCGAACCGCCAAACATCTCCGGCGGCGGCATCGCATTGTCGATCGATCTCAACGGCGACAGTGACGGGCTGGTCGGCTATCGCGGCAAGCACCATACCGGCCTGGTCGATGTCGACAAACGCGCGGCGCAGGAGATCGTCGACTTCTGGGAGCCGATCCACAAGAGCGGCGCCGGCGAGCTGGTGCTCGATCCGGACGAGTTCTACATCCTCGTCAGCCAGGAAGCGGTGCATGTGCCGCCGCTCTACGCGGCCGAAATGACGCCCTTCGATCCGCTGGTGGGCGAGTTCCGTGTCCACTATGCCGGCTTCTTCGATCCGGGTTTCGGCCATTCGGCGGCCGGCGGCACCGGCAGCCGCGCCGTGCTCGAAGTGCGCAGCCATGAGGTGCCGTTCATCCTCGATCATGGCCAGATCGTCGGCCGGCTGGTCTACGAGCATATGCTGAAGCGGCCGCAGGCGCTTTACGGCACCGAGCTCGGCTCGAACTACCAGGCGCAGGGCCTGAAGCTGTCCAAGCACTTTCGCGCCGCGCCCTGAACGCTCATCACCGTCAGGCAAGATACTTGCCTGCGCCGGCTCGCCATGCTTGGCTGCCTCGCCGGCCGCCGACGTGGCGGCGCTCAAGGGGAATGAAAATGCAGATTTCGAAATGGATCGTATCGGCGGCCGCCGCCGCCATGCTGACGCTTGGTGCCGGCGCCCTATCGGCGCATGCGGCGGAGAAAATCAAGATCGGCACCGAGGGCGCCTATCCGCCGTTCAACACCATCACGCCCGACGGCAAGGTCGAGGGCTTCGACATCGACATCGCCAACGCCTTGTGCGCGCAGATGAAGGTCGAATGCGAGATCGTCACCCAGGACTGGGACGGCATCATCCCGGCGCTGCAGGCCAAGAAATTCGACGCAATCATCGCTTCGATGAGCATCACCGAGGAGCGCAAGAAGCAGGTCGCGTTCACCCACAAATACTATACGACGCCGCTGTCGCTCGTCGCCCTGAAGGACAGCGACATCGCCTCGACCGAACCGGCGGCACTCGCCGGCAAGACGGTCGGCGCCCAGGCGGCGACCACGCAGGCCAATTACGCCCAGGACGTCTATGGCAAGGCCGGCGCCGAAGCGAAGCTCTATCCGACCCAGGAAGAGGCAATCACCGATCTCCAGAACGGCCGCCTCGACGCCGTCCTTTCCGACAAGTTCGTGCTGATGGACTGGATGAAGAAGGCGAGCGACGGTTGCTGCAAGATGGTCGGTGACGTCAAGGGCACCGAGACCGAAGCCGGCATTGCCGTGCGTCTCGAGGATACGGCGCTGCGCGACAAGCTCAACGCAGCCATTGACGCCATCGTCGCCGACGGCACCTACAAGAAGATCCAGGACAAGTATTTCGACTTCGATATTTATTGAGATGGAAGCTGCCGATCTCCTCCCACCAGGGAGGAGATCACGCTCATCTCACAGCGCCTTCACCGCCACCTTCACCGGCTGTTCGATTTCGAGCGGATTGCGCAGCGGCAGGCCGAAATCGCCGGCCTCGATCTCGAACACGTCGCCGGCCTCGGTCTTGATGCCGTCGGCGAAGGACAGGGTCGCGGTGCCGAACATGTGCACATGCACGTCGCCCGGCTGGCGGAAAGCCGAATATTTGAAATGGTGGTGTTCGAGATTGGCGATGGTGTGCGACATGTTCGCTTCGCCCGACAGGAACGGCTTTTCCCACATCAACTTGCTGTCGCGCCAGATGCGTGAGGAGCCCCTGATGTCGGCGGGCAGGTCGCCGACCAGGATCTCCGGTCCGAAGGAAGCGTTGCGCAGCTTGGAATGGGCGAGAAAGAGGTAGTTCACGCGTTCGGTCACATGATCGGAAAATTCGTTGGACAGCGTGAAGCCGACCCGGAACGGCGCGCCGTCGTCGCCGATGACATAGATGCCGGCAACCTCGGGCTCCTCGCCGGCATCCTTGGCGAAGGCCGGCGACAGGAGCGCGGCACCCGGCGCCACGGCCATCGTGCCATTGCCCTTGTAGAACCATTCCGGCTGCACCCCGATCTGGCCTTTCGCGGGTTTGCCGCCTTCCAGCCCCATGCGGAACATCTTCATGGAATCGGTGAGCTGCTCTTCGCCGTCGGTGCTGAGCTTCTTGTGCATGGAATCGCGCGTTGCCGCCGAGCCGAGATGCGTGAGCCCCGTGCCGGTCAGATGCAGATGCGCCGGATCGGGATGATTGATCGGCGACAGCAGCCGCCCCTTCTTGTAGGCGGCGTCGAGATCGACGGTCTCGCCAAGTCCCTTGCGTTCGATCAGCGCGGCAAGGCCCACGCCGGTACGAGCGGCTTCCATCGCCAGCGAATAGACGCTGCGCGCGCCGTTGATGATCCGGGTCTTGCCGCCCGTGCGTGCAACGACACGGATGGTCTCGGCGTCGTCGAGAATCTGCGAGATCAGCATGATCAGTCCTCTCTCATATCTTGGCATGGCTGCCTTCTGGCAAACCCTGACCTGCGCGGCTCGGACTGGCCGTGCCACGGGTTGAACTCGTCGTCCGGATTGCGCTCGCGAGCTCGGTCCTGAAGGACTTTTTCAAGCCGGCGAATTGCCGGCAGCGCCGCGACCGTATGCCTCCTGCTTGCCTCGCCTGAAGCCTGTTCAGGCCTTGTTCTTGTTGTAGACGTCGAAGATCACGGCGCCGAGCAGCACCAGGCCCTTGACCACTTGCTGCCAGTCGACATTGACGCCCATGATCGACATGCCGTTGTTCATCACGCCCATGATAAAGCCGCCGACCACCGCGCCGATGACCTGACCGACGCCGCCCATCGCCGAGGCGCCGCCGATGAACACCGCGGCGATGACGTCGAGCTCGCTGCCGAGGCCTGCCGCCGGCACGGCCTGGCCAAGGCGTGCCGCGATGATCAGGCCGCCAAGCGCCGACAGCACGCCCATATTGACGAACACGTAAAGCGTCAGGCGCTCGGTCTTGATGCCCGACAGCTGCGCGGCCTTGGCATTGCCGCCCATCGCATAGATGCGGCGGCCGATCGTCATGCGCTTGGTGACGAAGACGAACAGCGAGATCAGCAGGCCCATGACGAGCAGCACCACCGGCAGGCCCCGATAGCTGGCGAACTGGTAGACCAGGAACAGCGCCAGCGCGCTGCCGACCAGCGTCTTGATGACGAACAGGGTAAAGGGCTCGGCCTCATAGCCGTGGCGTTCGCGTTTGCGTCGCGTCCGTAGCCCGAAATAGGCATAGGCCAGCACGGCGATCAGGCCCAGCACGATCGTCGTCATGTGCAGCGTCAGACCGCTGCCCATAATCGTCTTGCCGGCTGCATTCACCGTTGGCGGGATCAGCGTCAGCGGTCCGATGACATCTGGAATGAAGCCGGAGCTGAGCGCCTTGAACTCGGGCGGCAGCGGTCCGACCGAAGATCCGCCGCCGAGCAGCGCCTGGCAGATGCCGCGGAAGATCAGCATGCCGGCCAGCGTCACGATGAAGCTCGGTATTCGGTGGTAGGCGATCCAGTAGCCTTGCGCCGCGCCGATGAGGCCGCCCACGATCAGGCAGACGATGGAGACCACCAGCGGGTTGCTGAATATGCCGAGAGGCCAGATCACCATCATCATCGCCGCCAGCGCGCCGATGAAGCCGGCCACGGACCCCACGCTGAGGTCGATATGACCCGATACGATGACCAGCAGCATGCCGAGCGCCATCACGATGATGAAGGAGTTCTGCTGCACCAGATTGCTCAGGTTCACCGGCTTGAACAGCGTTCCCGAGGTGGTGAACTGGAAGAACACCATGATGGCGATCAGCGCCAGGATCAGGCCGTATTCGCGCAGGTTCGTCGCCAGCGCCGATACGGCGATGCGTGGACGCTGCCCTACATCTTCGGCGACGTTGCTCTGCGGGGCGGGGGCGCTTTCCGTGCTCATGCTGCTTTTCCTTCTCCCCGAACGATGGCGCGCATTATTCTTTCTTGGCTTGCGTCCGCCGCGGGCATTTCGCCGACGATGCGGCCTTCGTTCATGACATAGATGCGGTCGGTGATGCCGAGCAGTTCTGGCATTTCCGACGAGATGACCACGATCGCCTTACCTTCGGCCGCAAGGCGCGCGATGATTGTATAGATTTCATATTTGGCGCCGACATCGATGCCGCGCGTCGGCTCGTCCAGGATCAGTACTTCCGGGTCGGCGAACAGCCATTTCGACAGCACCACCTTCTGCTGGTTGCCGCCGGAAAGATTGCCGGTCATCTGATAGACGCTGGAGGCGCGGATGTTGGTCTGCTTGCGATAGTCGTTGGCGACGGCAAGCTCGCGCAAATCATCGATCACGCTGTGGCGCGACACGCCGCCGAGATTGGCCAGCGTAATGTTGTGCTTGATATGGTCGATGAGATTGAGGCCGTAGGTCTTGCGATCCTCGGTCACATAGGCAATGCCGTGTTCGACCGCCCTGCTCACAGAGGAGACGTCGATCGGCTTGCCCTTGAGCAGCACCTCGCCGGTGATGCGGCGCCCATAGGAGCGGCCGAACAGGCTCATGGCGAATTCGGTTCGCCCGGCGCCCATCAGCCCGGCAATGCCGACCACCTCGCCCTTGCGCACATTGATGTCGATGCCCTTGATCACCTGCCGCTCGGCATGGAGCGGGTGATAGACCGACCAGTTCTTCACCTCGAACACGACCTCGCCGATATCGGGCTCGCGCGGCGGATAGCGATCGTCGAGCGAACGGCCGACCATCGAGGTGATGATGCGGTCTTCCGAGATGTCCTTCCTGGACAGCGTCTCGATGGTTCGTCCGTCGCGGATGACGGTCACCTTGTCGGCGACCCGGTTCACCTCGTTGAGCTTGTGCGAGATCAGGATCGAGGTCATGCCTTGCCGCTTGAATTCGAGCAGAAGGTCGAGCAGCGCCTGGCTGTCCTTTTCGCTGAGCGACGCCGTCGGCTCGTCGAGGATCAGGAGCTTGACCTCCTTGCTCAGCGCCTTGGCGATCTCGACCAGCTGCTGCTTGCCGACACCGATATTGGTGATCAGCGTCTTGGGGTCCTCCTTGAGGCCCACCTTCTTCAGCAGCGCGCTGGTGCGCGCCTCGTTGGCATTCCAGTCGATGACGCCGTATCGGGCGTGTTCGTTGCCGAGGAAGATGTTTTCGGCGATCGACAGCATCGGCACCAGCGCAAGCTCCTGGTGGATGATGACGATGCCCTTGCGTTCGCTGTCATGAATGCCTTTGAACTGGCATTCCTGGCCCTGAAAGATGATCTGGCCGTCATAGGTGCCGGAGGGATAGACGCCCGACAGCACCTTCATGAGCGTCGATTTGCCGGCGCCGTTCTCGCCGACCACGGCGTGGATCTCGCCTTCCTCGACCCGAAGGTTGACGTTCGACAGCGCCTTGACGCCGGGAAACGTCTTGGTGATGTCCTGCATCTCCAAAATCGTCGAGGCCATGGGTAAAGTGCTCCTGCGAGACCCGCAACAATACCGGGGTCGCTGGTGAACGAAAAGGGGCCCTGCGTTGCGCAGGACCCCTGGCTATACAACCGAATTTACTTCAGTTCGTCGGCCTTGATGTAGCCGGAGTCGACGACCAGGGCCTGGTAGTTCGACTTGTCGACCTCATGCGGCGTCAGCAGGATCGAGGGAACGACCTTGACGTCGTTGTTGTAGGTCTTGGTGTCGAGGCCTTCCGGCTTGCCGCCCGAGAGCACCTTGTCGACGAGCTCGACGGTGGCCTTGGCCAGTTCGCGGGTGTCCTTGAACACGGTCGAGTACTGCTCGCCCGAGATGATCAGCTTGACCGAGGCGGTCTCGGCGTCCTGGCCGGTCACGATCGGCCACGGCTGGGCCTCCGTGCCGTAACCGACAGCGCGCAGCGAGGCGGTGATGCCGCGCGACAGGCCATCATAGGGCGACAGAACGCCATCGACGCGGCTGCCGTCCGAATAGTTGGCCGACAGCAGATTGTCCATGCGCGCCTGGGCGGTGGCGGCGAGCCAGCGCAGCGTGCCGACCTTGTCCATGCCGGTCTGGCCGGACTTGATCTTGATCGAACCGTCATCGATCAGCGGCTGCAGGACGGAAATCGCGCCGTTGTAGAAGAAGAAGGCGTTGTTGTCGTCGGGTGAGCCGCCGAACAGTTCGACGTTCCACGGCTTGGTATTCGGGAAGCGCTCCTTGAGGCCCTTGACCAGCGAATTCGCCTGGATCACGCCGACGCCGAAATTGTCGAACGTGGTGTAGTAGTCGACATTGGGCGTCTTCTTGATCAGGCGGTCATAGGCGACGACGACGACGCCGGCATCAGCGGCCTTCTGCAGCGCATCCGACAGGGTGGTGCCGTCGATCGAGGCGATGATCAGCGCCTTCGGACCCTTGGTGATTTCGTTTTCCAGCTGGCTGAGCTGGTTGGGGATGTCGTCCTGCGCATATTGCAGGTCGACCGTATAGCCCAAAGCCTCGAGCTGGGACTTGACGGCATCGCCGTCGTTGATCCAGCGCTGCGAGGTCTTGGTGGGCATCAGCACGCCGACGAGACCCTTGTCGGCGGCGTGCGCCGAATAGGTCATGGCAGCGATGCCAAGGGCCGCGACGGCGGCCAGCGTCTTGATGATCTTCACAATTACTCTCCCTGGTTGATGGACGCGACACCTCGGGGCTTCGCGGGCCGCGCAGGCGAGCAGGAGCGCAAGCGCCGCTGTCGTCTATCGATCTCCGGTATCCTCCCAATCGGCCCTGGGACTGATTTCAATCGACACGATTTTCCTCGTCATCGACTGGCACGCCCCAGGACGCGCGAAGGGTGTGTCCCTTTGCCATAACTGTCAAATGCGATCTTTGATGATTGCTATACCGAAACTGGTATACGTTGACGCTAAACTCAAGGGCATTGGGAGCGAAGGGAAATCAATGGCAACGTTGCGCAATCCTGGCGGGATTTCAGAAGGTTACGAGGTGCTCCCCGGTGACGGCGAGACCCTGCTGCGCAGCGGCCTCAGCCTGCGCCATATGCGCATGATCGTTGCACTGGACGATCACGGCCGGGTCAGTTCCGCCGCCCAGGTCATGAATATCTCACAGCCGGCGGCCTCGCGCATGATCGCCGAGATGGAAGCCGTGCTGGACGTCACGCTCTGCGAAAGGCTGCCGCGCGGCGTCACCTTGACGCCCTATGGCAAGGCGCTCGCCAGGCGCGCGCGCTCCATCCTCTTGGAGATGCGCGAGGTCGATCGCGAGATCTCCGAACTCAAGGCGGGTAAGGGCGGCTCGGTGTTCCTTGGTGCGGTGACGGCGCCCGCGATCGAGCTCGCGGTGCCGGCGATCCGCGAAATCCGCCGCATCTACCCGCGCATCGAGATCACCATGCAGGTCGAGACCTCCAACGTGCTGGCGCGCGAGTTGATCGCGTCGCGCCATGACTTCATCATCGCGCGCATCCCCGACGATCTCAACCCGCGGCTGTTCGAGTCCCGTGTGATCGGCGTCGAGAAAGCCTGCCTGATCGTGCGCCGGGGCCATCCGCTGACCGAGGGCAAGGCGGTGCGGTTGGAGGAGACCGCGGCCTATGACTGGGTTTTCCAGTCCGGCGGCTCGCCGCTGCGCCAGGCCATGGAGAGCAATTTCCTGAACCGCAACATCGCGCTGCCGGACCGCATCCTCAACACCAGTTCGCTGCTCCTGACCCTGGTCATGGTCGCGCACTCCGACGCCATCGCGCCGGTCTCGATCCAGGTGGCGAAATTCATCCAGAATCCCGAAGGGCTGGCCGGCGCCATCGATGTCGTCCAGACCGAATTCGACATCGAGGTCCGGCCCTACAGCCTGATCACAGTGAAGAACCGCGCCCTGTCGCCGGCGGCAAAGATGCTGCATGACTTCATCCTGCGCGAAGTGGGATGACCGGAACAAAAACCAGGTAAGTGCGTTCAAAGGCCAATCGGCGTTCGCGCCGGAGCTCGTTTTGAGCCGGGGAACGATGCGCCGATGATAAACAACTCGGGAGATTTTGATGGAACGTCGGTTGTTTCTTACTGGAATGCTTGGCGTCGCGGGGGCCGTTGCTTTTGCAGGCCTGGCCAGGCCCGGCACAGCAGTTGCCGGGGTCCCGAACGGCAACGGAATCCTTGACGAGCTCGACAAGGACGACCTCGACAGGGCTGATGCGGCCGTCTTCGAAGGAGACGATCAAGCCGAGGTGGAGCAGATCTCGCATCGCCGGTGGCATCGCCGGCACCGTCGTCATGGGCGCCGCCGCGCCTGGCGCAGGGTCTGCCGCAGCTATTGGCGCCGCGGCCGCCGCCATGTCCGCTGCTGGCGCAGGCGCGTCTGGGTCAGTGTTTGGCTCTAAAGCGATGCCGGGAAAACGGCTGGAGCGGTTTTCCCGGAATGCGTGCGAAACCGATAGTTGGAGCGGCTTGGCAAGGGTGCAAGCCCCTTGCGGAGCAGACTGGAGCGGGTAGCGGGAATCGAACCCTTCAGCTTGGGAAGCTGGGTGTGCTGCTTATATTCCAGTGGCTTAGCTGTAAAACGAGCTGATTCTCGACCAAAAATTATCCAATGAAATCAATGACGCTGTAAAACCGTGAGCGCCATCCTCGCGCTATAGCCTATGCCCAAACTTGGCAGCAGAGACGCTATTCAGTCCACGGCCCGCCCGGCGGCCACCGGCCGGTGTGCGGTCCTTCAGTCAGAAGCGGTGCCAGGAACACCCGCAGGCCATCGATGATGGTAGCGAAGTCGTCGGGCGCCGCCACCATACGCTCCCGCGTCAGGAAAGCCCGCCACTGACCGCTCTTTGCTGTTGCGAAGGCAACGCTCAGTCCTGTCGGTATCTCGGTCGGCCAGGCCGTTTGGCGTCGCTCGAACGTTCGTCTGATCGCGGAGGAAAGAACGCTCCCCTCGAAGTTGAAGGTCCTGGCGATCATCCACAGGTCGTAGAAGTCCTTCATGCGGCTATTGGCGACGCCCAGGCTTGCCAGGGCCTCAAATTTTTCCGCAACGACCGTCTCCGGCGGGTAGGCGCGAAGGCGGGGCGGTGGCGAGTCGAGCAAGGTTGGGTATTCAAGCTCGACCGGCGCCGGCGTCACCACGTCACCGAAGCCGACGTCGACCTGAATGGGCACACGTGCGCCGGCAATCGTCGCGGCAGTCCTGACACGAACGCCGGCATACTCCGCGTCATTGCGGATCGGCTCGGCCGTAAGTCCAGCAACGTCGAACTCGACACCGTCATCCTCCACAGGTGTCGAGCAGATTGCTCGGAAGCACTCGACCATTGTGGCGACACCTGCATCGCCGCTTCCGAGAAGATCCAGGTCGCGCGTAGGGCGGAAGGGATTGTCGAGCCAGGCCGCAAACAGCATCGCGCCCTTCAGGAGAAAGCGCTCGCGTTCGGTGGATATGCTGAGCCTGTAGAGTAGCCGCTCAAGCGCATACCGTGTTAGCAGCAGCTGGAAGTCGGCCCGCTCCTCGCGAGCGCGATCGAGCAGGCGGGCTCTGACCGAGGCGCCAACGTTGCGAAGCTCATGCGCCATCGGCGACCATTGCCTCGACGTAGGGGCGCATCACCGACCAGACCCGGCCAGGCTGGGCGAATTTCCACAGTTGATCTGGCGTAACCTGTCGCGTCCTGAGCCCCTCTCGGAGCCCCTCGAGCGCGATGTCGAGTCCAATCTTGTTGCGGTAGCGAAAGCAGTCGACGATGGCTTTCGCGGGCTCGAACACTGGCACGTCGACGCCTTCGATGCGGTGGCGTTTGATGCCTTCCGTAAGGGCACGGCCGCTGAAGCGGACAAAACGGATGGGCGGATAATCGACTTTCGGTTTCCAACCCGTTCGATCAATGGCCATCCAGATGGCTGAGGGCATCTGCAGCGTCAGATCGTGGAATTGCAGCGCTGAGGTGAGGCAGACCACCCCTTTGGGAACCAGCGCCGAAGCTTCAGCGATTGAGCGACGCGCATCTGGCATGGCTTCTGCCAGTTGGTAGAGGCCACGCGCGAGCCGCACGACCTCACCCTCGCGAACCAGACGGGCCATTGTCTCCGGACTCACTCCCGCCCCGGTCAGGTCGCGCAGACGGACCAGACTGCCATCCAGCAGCAGTGCACGGGCTTGATCGCGTTGTGTAGGCTTGTGTGACATATCCTCGACGTCTAGGCGTAATAGAAGAGGTTATATCACATACAATTGCTCTCCGTAATGACTTTATCCACTGCGAGAGCTGGCTCGCTTGAATACCCGTCACCCCCCACGAAATCCCCGACAGACCGTCGCTATAAAGAAATTAGCAGCACATCGAAGATGCGATTTCAGAGGAAAGTGACGATGAGTAACCGCTCCGGCAAGCCCTTCGCAGGCACCAGGCTCGCAAAGTATCTTGAAAAGCGCATCCTCGAGCTGAGGCCGAAGAAGACCCAGATTGCGATTGCCGCCGAAGCCGGATTCGTCAACCCCAACATGCTCGCCATGATCAAGGCCGGCACGGCAAAGCTGCCTCTCGACAGGGTGTCGGCTTTGGCGACTGCCCTCGACTGCGATCCCGTGATGCTATTCCAGCTGGCGATCGAGCAGCTCGGCGGCGACACCACCGAGCTTGCCGTCCGGCAGATCTTCGGGACGCCGGTCACCGAGAACGAAGTGGCATGGCTCGAGGAAATTCGCCGCGCGTCCGATCAGACCAATCCAAGCCTCACCTCGAAGGCGCGGTCTGCTCTCCGAGGGATATTCGGCAAATGAGCGGCGAGCAAGACCTATCCATCAAGAGTTGGCGCCGGATTGCTGATAATCGGGCCGAAGGAGGTAACGGGACTCCGGAGTTGTGGGCGAAATAATGAAGGCGCGCCCGGACACCTCCTTCCCTAATTGGTCCGTCTATTCGTTCTAAAACGCCTAAGACATCGCGATTATGCACATTGCATCATTTCACGATGGTCGATCCGATGTCTTTGCATCCGGCGCCAAGTCGATAACGAACTGTGCCGTCAAGTCTGCGGAATATGTTTTGGAGCTTGCGGTGCAAGGGGTCTCATCATTCGTAAACAGCGAGTCACTACGCGTTCCGGTAGATGCTACGCTTCACTGGTCGGTCGAAGCTGTTCCCGCTCGCTAGTGGACCTTTTATGTGTCTTTACTGATCGGTCCATTAGCCGATCAAGATGTTGACGTTGATCTGAAAAAGCTGGAATCGGCTCAAATGTGTCAACCAAATGTAAAGTTACGACAACTTAGCCGCGGGTTTTGGCTGTTTTGGTTGTCGTTTTGGTTGACAGATGGCGGCCTGATGACCGAAATGGCCTGTTTGATGGCCGTAGGTTGACAGTTTTCGGATCCAAGTTGACTGTTTGCGGTTGCGCCGTCAACCTAGAAGCACAACCCTAGACTGATAATTGCCCAAGGCTAAGGGTAATGTCTATTGGTATGCTTGGCGCGGTGGTCCGCGCCTTGTTGGGATGCCGAGCACACCGGAGTTCTTCGCGTCCTACAATGAGGCGATTGCCAGCCGCACGTCGCCTGACAACAACCGCTTTCGATCGTTGGTCACGCAATACAAGGCGAGCGCCGACTACAAGAAACTCGCCGAGTCGACGCGACGTAACTGGGGTCCCTGGCTCGACCGGATTGCCGGCCATTTCGGGGAACTGCGCATCGCCCAGTTCGATCGGCCGGAAAAGATCAGACCAATAATCCGCCGGTGGCGCGCGGCATATGCCGAGACGCCCAGGTCTGCCGACTACGGCATGCAGGTTCTCTCTCGCGTGCTCTCATACGCGGTAGATCCACTCGGCAAGATTGGCTCGAACCCTTGCGAAGGCGTCAAACAACTTTACAGCGGCTCTCGCTCGGAGATCATCTGGACAGACAGCGACGTCGGGCATCTGAAGAAGACGTGCTCGGCCGAAATTGCTCATGCCGTCGATCTCGCTGCATGCACTGGTCTTCGGGTAGGCGATCTCGTCCGCCTGTCATGGTCCCATGTCGACGAGGATGCCATAACCATCACCACCGGCAAAAGCAGACACCAGCGCGAAGGCATCATTCCGCTCTATCGGGAACTGCGCGACGCCCTCGGGCGGATACCGAAGCGCTCACCTGTCATCCTGACCAGCAGCAAGAAGCGCCCATGGACTGTCAACGGTTTGGCTAGCTCGTTCTCCGACGCCAAGAAGATCGCATGGCCGAAAGGCGATGACCTGCACTTCCATGATCTTCGGGGCACGGCCGCGACCAAATTTTACACCGCCGGCCTGACCGAGCGCGAGATCGCCGAGATCATGGGCTGGGAAGAGGACCATGTTTCGCGCATCATAAGGCGTTATGTGAGCCGCGGAG
Source organism: Mesorhizobium sp. B2-3-7 (assembly GCF_006442695.1). Taxonomy (NCBI): domain Bacteria; kingdom Pseudomonadati; phylum Pseudomonadota; class Alphaproteobacteria; order Hyphomicrobiales; family Phyllobacteriaceae; genus Mesorhizobium; species Mesorhizobium sp. B2-3-7. The sequence goes on from NZ_VFVV01000013.1 coordinate 144,389, forward strand.
CCGCAATCAAGGAGCGCATCCGAAAACTCGATCAGGCCAAAAAGTGAACGTGCTGTGTAAAACTACCTGTAAAACCGCTGGTTTTCGGCACTCGCCAAATCAGGCGCAAACCCTTGCGGCATATGCTGGAGCGGGTAGCGGGAATCGAACCCGCGCGTTCAGCTTGGGAAGCTGACAGGCTACCATTACATCATACCCGCGCAGCAGCCTCGTTACCATGAGGGCTGGCCATCGGGCAATCGCAAAGCGGCTCACTTTTCACACGGTACCGTCCCAGCGACCGGCGCGCCGCATGCCGGTCACGCCTGCTATCTCACTTTCGCGATCTCGGTGCCGGCTGCAAAGCTCGGCCAGTATCTCGAGATGGCGAGTGCTGCGCCCGCGGAAGAGAAGTGACCATAGTCGAAATAGAGAAATTGCTTGTTGCCGGCATCGGCATACGAGCAGCCTGCGGCGTCGCACAGATAGGTCAGCGGGTCTATGAAGTCAGCGCCTTTGACGAAGGGCAGAACCCGCTTGTTGATGTCCGGATCCATGGCCATCGGCCAGGACATGTTCGCGGTATCTCCTCGTCTTGCGAAGAAGGCGATTTTCTGGACGTCGGCGATGAATTCGGGAGACTGGCCGATGACGTAGACCTTGACGCCCATCTGGCGAAGCCGGTCGATCGTCTTCTGGAGACCGCCGAAGCCCCTGACCTCGTAGTCGGTCCATCGGCCACTCAGGATCACGGCCTGAATGTTGGCTTTGCGGATGATCGACAGGGCCCGCTCGTTGAAGCTGGTACAGGCAGGTCGGGCATAGGAAAAATAGGTCAGGTCCGGGGGGCAGCCGGCATAGGTGTATTGGATGACGTTAGCCTGGATTTTCTGGGCGTTGGCTTCAAGTCCCGAGACATAGTGGGCGGCGAAGGAATCGCCCCACAACAGCACATTGGTGGCAAAGCCGCTCGTTCGGGTGCAGGCGGCAAGGTTCCAGTCCTCGATCCGGTTCGAGCCTTCGTTGAAGCAGATGCCGTTGCGCCAGTCGCCAACCTGGATCCGTTCCGTTGAAAAGTCCGGGAAGCGTTGCGGAAAACCGTTGCCGAGCGCCCCGGCCACGCCGCCGACGCAGAGCAGGACGATTGCCGTCGCGGAAAAGGCGAAGATAGGCAGCGGTGCGGTGTAGGCCCGTTTCCGCCGAAACGGCTGCTCGACATATTTCCACGAGAACGCCGCCAGGGCGAAGCTTGCCACGGTCATGGCGATGATCGTCGGCACGCCGATGGCTTTCAGCGAAACGTAATGGACGAAGGAATTGATCGGCCAATGAACGAGGTAGAGCGAATAGGAAATGAGGCCGATCCAGACCAGCGGCGGAAACTGCAACACCCGCGTGGCGATGGTTGCCGGCCCCTGTTCGCGCGCCCTTTCGTGGCCGGCATAGATGAGCAGCGCGGTGCCGATGCAGGGGAACAAGGCATTGTAGCCCGGAAAGGGGTCGCTCTCCGAAATCGTGACGAAGCCGAAGGCGACCATGGCAAAGCCGGCGAGGCCGATCAGTTCCATTGCCGGCCGGTTGGCAAGTGCCGGCGGCTTTCTCAGCATCAGCATGGCCCCCAGCGCCAGTTCCCAGATGCGCGTCGGCAACAGGTAGAAACCCGCCGTGGGCGCCATCGAGGTCGCCATGACCGCCAGGGCGAAACTGCCGATCGCGATCGGCAGCAATATCGTCAGCCAGCGTTTCGAGGCATAGCGATAGATCAGGTACACCAGTATGGGCGCGAAGATGTAATATTGCTCTTCGACCGAGAGCGACCATGTGTGCAGCAGCGGCCGCAGTTCGGCGTCGATTGAGAAATAGTTCGTCGTCTTCCAGAAATAGATGTTCGACCAGAAGGTCGAGGCCGCGATGACGCTGAGGCTGAATTCGTGCAGGTCCGATGGCAAAAGGATGAACCAGGCGGCAGTGCCTGCGAGCACGATGACGAAGGTCAGCGCCGGCAGGATGCGCCGCGCGCGGCGCCAATAGAAGCGGCCGATCGAGAACTGGCCGCGTTCGAGATCGTCGAGCAGGCTGCCGCTGATCAGATAGCCCGATATGACGAAGAAGATGTCGACGCCGGTGAAGCCGCCTGGGATGGCGGACAAGCCGAAATGAAAGAGGACGACAGGCAGCACCGCTATGGCCCGCAGGCCGTCGATGTCGCGTCTGTAGTTCATGCGACCGGTTCGCGCGCCGTGGCCGGCGGCAGTCGTGGCGCACCCGGTTCACCGGCCCATGCGGCGGCATTGCCGCGATGCGAGAAAGCCTTGATTCTCGATCCCACTTTGTTCGTCCTCTCCGGTGCAATTTGCTGCACCGCAACATCGGTGTCAAGGCGAATGCTGGAGGGCCGAAGCCGGTTTGGGCTGGCGTCGCGGATCAGGCGCCGGGCAGGTAGATCACGGCGTATTCGTCCGCGTAGGCCCGCTTCCAGCCCAATTCCTCGAAGAAGGGAATGCGGGTGTCGCCGGCCGCGAGCAGCGCCCAGCCTATGGCGTATTTCTTCAGCCGGGCCTCGAGCAGTGGTTTGCCGTCACTGTGTCCGGTCGCGTCGTCGGTTTTCGTGAACCCGTCCAGGAACAGCTGGTCCGTCCTGCCGTCGATGTAGGTCTTGATCCCGTGGAAGATCAGCGTGCCGCCGAAATTGTAGGAATTCAGCACGTTGCCGGACAGCTGCTGATCCCTTGCGAAGGCGAGTGCTCCGCTGGCGGACGTCTTCGGGCTCGGCGCGATCTGTTGGACGCTGCCGAGGACCGAGACCGCGCCGATCAGCAGGACGGCCACCGCGCCTGAGATGGCGTAGTAATGCCTGGCGAGGACTTTTTCCAATCCGTCGCGCTTTTGCGCCAGCCAGGTCGCGGCTGAAAGTGCGGGATATTGCTGTGCGACCTCAACCATGATCACCAGCGGAACCAGCAGGAAGAACAGGTACATGAACCGCTGGTGACTGAGATAGGCATGCAAGGTGAAGAGGATGAACAGCGCCTTGGCCCAGCCGATCCGCAGCCGTGACACCAACAGCCCGAAAAGCGCCAGCAGCATCACGGCTTCCTTGATGAGCTCTTCCTGGGCGTTGAAGGGCCGCCATTCCAGGATTAGCGGCACCGCCTCGTTGCCATAGGCGACGGTAAGCGTCGCCAGGATGGCCTTGACGCCATAGGGATGAACCAGGCTGACCACTGGGCAGAGCAGGCCGAACGCGACCCATTTCGCCAAGAGAACCGGTTTCGACAGGCCTATGCGCGACAGGAGATACAGACCGGCAAAGCCGGCGATGACGAAGCTCAAGGTGAATGTGGCATGCAGGTTCGCCCACAACACGACGAGCGCGAGCAGCCACGGGGATGGCGCTCTTTCCTCCTGCGCCGCGCGAAACAGCATTGCCGTCCAAATGACGATGATCGGCAAAGTGAAGACGTGGGGGCGCGCCGTATAGATCGGGGCGACAAGGAAAGCCGCGACGAAAGCCAGCACCACCGCTAACACCGGCTTCAGCCATGCGCTGAGGAACCATCCCATCAGGAAGACTGTCAGGCCGATCGTGGCGATGATCAGCGTGACGACGCCATTCCAGCCACCGGCGCCATAGGCGAGCGCCAGAAGCACCTGCCCCAGCCATTCCTTGGCGATCCAGGGCTGGCCGGCGAAGGTATAGGAATAGGGGTCGACGGTCGGAAATGTCCGGTTCGCCAGGAAATCCAGCCCGACCTTCACCTGCCACCAGCTGTCAGGATCCAGAAGGAGGGAGTTGGCATGCCTCATCAGCACGTAGGCAACGGTGCAGGCGCAGAAAAGACAGAACAACAGCCTGCTGCGCTGTGCATCCTCGAGCGACGGCGTAGCCATCGCGATTGCCGTGGCTTGGTTCATGTCGCGGCTCCCGGCCATTTCGCGTTCGTTCCGGTCGAGAGGTCCCGTCGCGGCCGGTCGATCGTGGCCTTAGCCACGCGCGGCTCTCTTCACCATTTCCTGGAGGCGGTGGACAGGCAGGTCCTGGTTTTCGACGGCCACATCGCTTCGCGAAACGATCTCGTTGACGAAATAGAGCGGCCGCCGCTTCGTCTCCATGTACATCCGGCCGAGATATTCGCCGAATATGCCGAGCACCAGAAGCTGAACACTGCCCAGGATCAGCATGATCGCGGCAAGGCTGGTCCAGCCCGGCAGCACGTTTCCCAGCGACCACTCGAGCAGCGTATAGCCGAGCACGACCATCCCCAGCACGCCGGAAAGCATTCCCAGAAGCGAGGCAAACCGCAACGGCGCGATGGAAAAGCTGGTCATCGCGTCGACAGCCAGGAGAACCATTTTCTTCAGCGGATAGTGGGTGGCGCCGGCGAAACGCCGTTGCCGCTCATAGGAGAAGGCGGCCTGTCTCAGCCCGATCCAGCTCACCATGCCGCGAATGAACCTGTAGCGCTCCGGCATGGCGTTCAGATGGTCGAGGGCGCGGCGGCTCATCAGCCTGAAATCACCGGTGTCCGGCGCGATCTCGACGTCGACCATCCGGCGCAGCAGCCGGTAGAACATCGACGCGGAAGCCAGCTTGAACCAGCCTTCGCCATCACGCTTGGCCCTTTGACCGTAAACGACGTCGAAGCCTTCATCCATCTTCGCCATCATCGCGCCGAGCAGTTCAGGCGGATCCTGGAGATCGGCATCGAGAATGAGGATGCGCTGGCCCCGGCAGAACTCCAGCCCCGCGCTCAGCGCGATCTGGTGGCCATAGTTGCGGGCAAGGTCGATGGCGACGACATGGTCGTCCTTTTGCGCCAGTTCGAAAACGGCCTCGCGGGTGCCGTCGGTCGCCCCGTCGATGACGAGCACGATCTCGTAGGAAGGGTTTTGCGCCAGGCAAGCGGCGGTGACGCGTCGGTGAAGCTCAGCCACGCCGTCCCGCTCGTTATAGCACGGCACGACAACCGAAAGCATGACCGCGCGGCGCGCGCCGATTTTTTCCGCTTCCATCAAAGCCTAGCTCCCGCTCCAGGAATGGCAATAGCGGCAATTGGTTAGAAAACAGATAAGCCGGCCGCGATCAGCCGCCGCCGGCTGCTCGCCTGCCATGCGCCTATGGTCGCCGGCTTGGTACCAGGGCACGATCCGCGTTAACGTGTTCCTTCGGAGCCTTCGACGGTGCGCTGTTGACGGAGCCTTGAACGGATAAACCCGCCTGTGCGGCGGGTCCCTGGCGCAACTCAGCACCATAGCCAAATATCTACCATAGTTGCCTTCACCCCGTCAAGGAAAAAATTCCTATCATGAAAAGCCGGCGGCACCGCCGGACCGGCCGTCATAGGCTTTGTCAGCCAGGTTCAGAGCCTTGGCCCGCCCGGCTTGAAGCGGGGCGGCCAAGTGCGTATTTCTGATCCTGTCGCCGAATCGGGCGATCAGAGCCGGAGACAGGTCTTGTCCGCATTGACGCGCTTTCTCGGCGACACCCCGCTCAGGGTACTCCTGAAGTTGCTGGTGGTGTCGTTCCTCGTCGGCCTCGTCATGACCGCCTTCGGCTGGTCGCCGATGGACGTGCTCTATGGCATCCGCAAATTCGTCCTGGATCTCTGGAATCTGGGCTTCCATGCCATCGACCGCTTCCTGGGTTATATTCTGCTGGGTGCGGCGATCGTGGTTCCGGCGTTCATCCTGCTCAGAATAGCCAACTACAGGAAATAGCGGTCAGGCGTAGTCCGCCGCCGCCTCGAACAGAATGGCATGGCGCGCCGCGAGCGCGGCCACGTCGGTCGAATAGCCGCCGCCGATGACGCCGCATAGCGCGATGCTGCGCGAGCGGAAGTGACCGATCACCATGGCGTCGCGGGCGCGAAGCCCATCGTTTGAAAGCGCCAGCCTGCCGAGCCGGTCCTCGGCATGGACGTCGACGCCGGCATTGTAGAAAACGATGTCCCAGCGCGCATGGGCGGACAGTTCCGGCAAGATGGCGGCCAGCCTTTCGAGATAGGCGGCATCGCCCGTGCCGTCGGGCAGTGCGACATCGAGGTCGGAGGCGATCTTGCGCGCGGGGTAGTTGCGCTCGCCATGCATGGAGAAGGTGAACACGCGCGGATCGCCGGCCAGGATGTCCGCCGTGCCGTCGCCCTGATGCACATCCAGATCGACCACGAGTATGTTCCGCGCCGCGCCTTCGGCGAGCAGCACCAGCGAAGCGACGGCGACGTCGTTGAAGGTGCAGAAGCCCGCGCCTTGCGCGCGCCGCGCATGATGGCTGCCGCCGGCGGTGTTGCAGGCGATGCCGTGGCGCAAGGCCAGCCGGGCCGCCAGTACGGTGCCGCCGGTGGCGAGTTGGGCGCGCAGCGAGACGCGTGGGCCGACCGGAAAGCCGATCTCGCGTTCGATCTTGTCCGGCACCGAACAGCTGATGACCTGGTCGACATAGTCGGCCGCATGGGCAAGCTTCAGCCATGGCGCCGGCGCCGCTTCCGGCATGCTGAGCGCCCCCTGCATGGCCAGTTCGCGTGCGTGCAAGGCCTCCATCAGCAGCGGATATTTGCTCATCGGAAAGCGATGGTTGACGGCGAAGCCGGCGTCGTAGTCGGGATGATGGACGATCTGGAGGGACATGAACCGGATCCGGCGGCTCGCGCCAGACCGGAATTTCGGTTGGCCGCCATGGCAAGGGTGGATTGCGCGGTGGCCGGAAAATGGGGCACACCGGCTGTTCGATCAAGCCGCAATCAGCAAGGCAGCAATTCTTTGGAGAAGGGTGCAATCCCAGCCGACGCCGGATCCCCAATCGTTCCCGGATCCTTTGTCGTCACCAACCGCACGGTGCTCGTCATCGCCGTACCGATGACGCTCGCCTACCTGACGACGCCGCTGCTCGGCATGGTCGATACGGCTGTTGTCGGACAGCTCGGCGACGCCGCCTTGCTTGGCGGCCTGGCGGCAGGCGCGCTGGTCTTCGACGTCGTCTTCACCACCTTCAATTTCCTGCGCTCCGGCACCACCGGTCTGGTCGCCCAGGCTTTCGGGCGCAACGACGTGCTGGAGGAACAGGCGGTGTTCTGGCGCGCGGTGCTGATCGCTGTTGTCGCCGGCATCGTGCTGGCTGCGCTTTCGCCGCTGATCGCGGCCGGCGGGCGGTGGTTCATGGATGCCGGACCGCGCGTCAGCGAGGCGATGGGCGTCTATATCGGCATCAGATTGCTCGCGGCACCTTTCTCGCTGATCAACTACGCCATTCTCGGCTATGTCCTCGGCCGAGGCGAGGGCGGGCTCGGGTTGGTGCTGCAGCTGGTGCTGAACGGCATCAACATCGCGCTCTGCATCCTGCTTGGGCTGGAGCTTGGCTGGGGCGTCGCCGGCGTCGCATGGGCAACCGTCACCGGCGAATTCCTGGCCATGTTGCTTGGCCTCGCCATCGTCATCAGGCGGTTCAGTGCAAGCCCGCCCGTGCCACGCCAACGCCTGCTCGACATGAGCGCGTTCCTGCGCATGCTGTCGCTCAACCGCGATATCATGATCCGCTCGTTCTCGCTGCTTGCCGCCTTTGCGCTGTTCACCCGCCAGGGTGCGCAATTCGGCACGGTCACGCTGGCCGCCAACGCCGTGCTGATGAATTTTTTCCTCGTCGCAGGCTATTTCCTCGACGGTTTCGCCACCGCCGCGGAACAGCTCGCCGGCCGCGCCGTCGGTGCGCGGGCTGAGCACCCGTTCCGGCGCGCGGTGCGGTTGACCCTGTTCTGGGGGTTCGGATTGGCGGGCGCCGCAACCCTGGTGCTTCTGCTGGCCGGTGCCAATCTGGTTGCCGTCGTTACAACGTCGCAGGAAGTCCGCTCGGTGGCCGACACCTACCTGCCCTGGGCGGCCTTCACCGCACTGAGCGGCGTGCTGGCTTTCCAGATGGACGGCGTCTTCATCGGCGCGACCTGGTCGCGCGACATGCGCAACATGATGCTTTTGTCTTTCCTGGCCTTCGCCGCCGCGCTGATTACGCTGGCGCCCGCTTTCGGCAATCATGGGCTGTGGGCGGCATTGCATGTCTTCCTGCTGGTGCGTGGCCTCAGCCTGCTGGCCATCCTGCGGTTGCGGCTGCGGACGGCATTCAGTTGAGCGGCCTTGAAGCCCATTGGTCGAGATGGCGGTCGCGCAAATCGCTGATGGAGTTGAGCCGTTCCGTGTCGGCGAAACGCGCCATGCCGGCGACGATGCGTCCCGGCAGCGCCGGCCCGGCATAGATCATGCCGGTGTAAAGCTGGACGAGATCCGCGCCTGCGCGGATCTTCTCGAGCGCCGTCTCGGCGGAGTTGACCCCACCCACGCCGATGATGGCCATGTCCGGCCCCAGCAGCCTGCGCATACGGGCCAGCACGATGGTCGAGCGCTCGAATAGCGGCCGGCCGGAAAGCCCGCCGGTCTCGCTTGCCGCGCCGCTGGAGCGTAGCGCCGGGCGAGAAATGGTGGTGTTGGACACGATGATGCCGTCTATGGCGTTGTGGGTGACCTCGGCGGCGATGTCTTCCAGCTCGGCTTCGACCAGGTCCGGCGCAATCTTGAGAAACACCGGCGGCTGCCTTGCCGCCGCCGCGCGCGCGGCCATGACGCGCGACAGGAGCTCGCCAAGCTGTTCGCGCGCCTGCATGGTGCGCAGGCCGGGCGTATTGGGCGAGGAAATATTGACGGTGAGATAGCTGGCGTAAGGCGCGAAGCGGATGACACCGCGCTCATAGTCGTTGACGCGGTCGGCGCTGTCCTTGTTGGCGCCGATGTTGACGCCGACGATGCCGGAGCGCTCCTCGCGGCCGACCAGGCGTTTCTCGGCGGCCGCATGGCCTTCATTGTTGAAGCCGAGCCGGTTGATCACCGCTTCATCCGCCGGCAACCGGAAGATGCGCGGCTTCGGATTGCCAGGCTGCGGCAGCGGCGTCACCGTGCCGACCTCGGCAAAGCCGAAGCCGAGGCCGAGAAGCGCATCGGGCACCTCCGCATTCTTGTCATAACCGGCAGCCATGCCGAGCGGATTGGGAAAATCGAGGCCGCAGAGGCTGACCTTCAGCCGTGCGTCGCGCGCCGTCCGTGCGCCGACCGGCAGGCCGCAGCGCAGCGCCGCGATCGACAGGCCATGCGCCGTTTCCGGGTCGAACGTGAAGAGCAGCTTCTGGCCAATCCGGTCGAGCACGCTCATTCGGCCTCCAGCGCCGGGAACTGGTGGGTGCCGTCGGCGCCGAGCGGCAGCGGCCGAACCCACAGCACGGCTTTCAGGTCGAGCACGCCGTAGAGGTGCGGAAACAGCGCGCCGCCGCGGGAGGCCTCGTATTTTAGCGCATCGCCCAGGCTGGTCCCGTCGATGGCGACCAGCAGAAGCCCCGCCTGGCCGGCAAAATGTTTCGCCGCCGTCTCTTTGACCTGTGCCGCCGTGGAGAAATGGATGAAGCCGTCGGCGACATCGATCGGCGCTCCGGTGAAGCGGCCGTTCGCTTCGGCCTCGCGCCAAGGCCCTTCCGGGGTTATCTTGTAGATAATCTGAGACATGGTTGCGCTATAGTCCGAACCAGCCGTGCGGGGAAGGCCGTGCCAAGGATCTTCCCCATTTCCGGCGCAAACATGCGATATCTCAGGCTTTGGCCATGGAGGACAACATGCGTCTGCAGCACATCTTGATCCCCGCCGCGCTCGTTTCGCTGGTCGCGGCGTCCGCCTTTTCCGAGGAGGCCGACCGCTACCGTCTGGAGAAATCCGCCAACGGCTATGTCCGCATGGACACACAGACGGGCGCGATGTCGATCTGCGAGGAGCGCTCCGGCCAACTCGTCTGCAAGATGGCGGCCGATGAACGCGCTGCCTTCCAGGACGAGGTCGATCGCCTGCAAACCTCGATGAAAGCCATGGACGAGCGCGTCACCAGGCTCGAGAATTCGCTCTCGGCCCGCCTCGAATCGACATTGCCGAGCGAGGAGGATTTCAACAAGACGATGAGCTACATGGAGCGTTTCCTGAAGGGCTTCATGGGCATCGTCAAAGATATGGACAAGGACAGCGGCGACGGCGCCAAACCCAACTCGCAGAAGACCTGAAGACAGGCCGTCTGGGGAAATCCGGTGCGCCGGCTTTGCTGCTTGAAAACAGCGCGAAGCGCCTCATAATCGTTGCATCAGGTCCCGAGAAAACAGAAGACCATCAAGGGATCCGGGGAGGGATATTTGCCATCAGGCTATTCTTTCGTCATCGCCGACGATCACCCGCTGTTTCGCGGTGCGTTGCGCGAAGCGCTTGCCGGCATCGGCAATGTCACCGCTATTCACGAAGCCGGCGATTTCGAAAGCGCCAAGGCGCTGGTCGTGGCCAACGAGGAGGTCGATCTGGTGCTGCTCGACCTGTCGATGCCGGGCGCGAGCGGCCTTTCCGGCCTGATCTCGTTGCGCGGCATCCATCCGGCGGCGCCGCTGGTGGTGGTCTCCGCCCATGACGACCCGGCGACCATCCGGCGCGCGCTCGACCTCGGCGCGTCCGGTTTCATCTCCAAATCGGCCAGCATGGAGGAAATCCGCGACGCCGTGCGATCGGTCCTTGCGGGCGATATCGCGGCACCGGCCGGCATCGATCTCGGTGTCGAGCGCGATCCCGAAATATCGGACCTGATCAAGCGCTTGCAGGCGCTCACGCCGCAGCAAACCCGCGTGCTCGGCATGCTGGCGGAAGGCCTTCTCAACAAGCAGATCGCCTATGAGCTCGGCGTCTCAGAGGCGACGATCAAGGCGCATGTCTCGGCGATATTGCAGAAGCTCGGCGTCGACAGCCGCACCCAGGCGGTGATCCTGCTGTCCAAGATCGGCAGCGATCCGCTGCAGCCGGTGAGCTGAGCACCCGAACCTGGCGGATGGTTATGCGGATGTCGGCCCGGCGACCAGTTTTTCGGAAACGCCTCGCCCGTCGGCAGAGATAGAAGCCATGCCGAAGCGATGGCCGACATGTTTTGCGCCTATCTCGAAGCCTGGGCGCCGTCGGCGGGGCCGAAATGAAGCAGATCTGACAGTTACTCCGCCGCCGGCGCCAGCGGCCTGACCCTGGCCATCATCGAGCGCAGCACGGCCGGTTTGAGCGGCTTGTTGATCACCGGGACGTCGAGCCCGGCCGCCGCCGTGCGTACCTCGTTGGAACGGTCGGCGGTGACCAGCACGGCGGGCAGGTCGTCGCCGTGGATCGCTCGCAGCCCGACGATGGCGTCGAGGCCGGTTTCGCCATCGAGATGATAGTCGGCAAGGACAATGTCCGGGCGGCGGATCGCGATATCCCGGTTCGTTGTGCCGGACACGGTCTCGACGGCGCAGCCCCAGCCTTCGAGCAGCAGCCGCATGCCTTCCAGGATGCGGGCGTCGTTGTCGATACACAGCACGCTCAGTCCGGCCAGCGAAGCCGCCGCGCGGGCCGGCGCCCTGGTTTCGACCTCGCGTTTCGGTTCCTGCACGGCCGCCACCGGCAGGATGACGGAAAAGCGCGTGCCCTTGCCCGGATTGGAGAAAATACGGATTTCAAGCCTCAGCACCCGCGCGATGCGATCGACGATCGAAAGGCCGAGGCCGAGGCCTTCGGCCTCGCGCGCGCCTTCGTCCAGCCGGGTGAATTCGCGAAACACCGTGTTCAGCTTGTCGCCGGCAATGCCGATGCCAGTGTCGATCACCTGGATTTCCGCCAGTTCGCCGCGCCGCCGCACGCCAACCAGGATGCGGCCGTGACGTGTGTATTTGATGGCGTTGGAAACGAGGTTCTGGATCAGGCGGCGCAACAGGTTGCGATCCGTCATCACTGTCAGCGACGAGGGCATGATCGTCAGCTTGAGTTGCTTTTCCGCGGCAAGCGGCCGGAAATCATTGCCGATCTGGCGCAGCAATGCGTCTAGGTTGAAGGCCGTGTCGTCCGGTTTCATGGCACCGGCATCGAGGCGGGAAATGTCGAGCACGGCGCCCAGAATGGTCTCGACCGATTCCAGCGAGGAGTCGATGTTGACCGCGGCCTTGCCGGCCGGGCCCTTGCCGGCCTTTTCGATCAACGACGAGCAGTAGAGCCTGGCGGCGTTGAGCGGTTGAAGGATGTCGTGGCCGGCCGCGGCGAGGAAGCGCGTCTTGCCCAGATTGGCCTCCTCGGCAAGCATCTGCGCCTGCGCCAGTTCCTCGTTGACCCGGGTCAACTCCTCGTTGACCCTGGTCAGTTCGATGGTGCGGGTCTTCACCCGCTGTTCCAGCGACTCGTTCGCCCGCTTCAGCGCCAGGTCCTGCTCGACGCGGCCGGAAATGTCGGCATAGGTGGCGACGATGCCGCCGTCCGGCATCGGGTTGGAGCGCAGCTCCAGGATCCGGCCGCTGGTCTTCAGTTCCATCTGCCAGGGGCTGACGAAGCTGGTCAGCCGGTTGAGCATCGTCACCCGCTGGTCGGTCGGGATATCGCCGCGCTCCGCCAGATGGCGCAGGATCTGGTCGAGCGAGACGCCGACCTGGCCCATGTCGTCGGGCAGGTCGAACAGCTCCCGGTACTGGCGGTTCCAGCAGATCAGCCTGAAATCCCGGTCGAAGACGGTGATGCCCTGTTCCATCTGGTCGAGCGCGATCTGCAACAGGTCGCGATTGTGTTGCAATGCTTCCGTGGCGTCGTCGAGCAGCCGGAAGGCATCCCTGGATTCGCGGTCGTGGCGGCGAAACAGCAGCGACAGGATCAGCCGCGCCGACGAAGAGCCGACGGCGCTGGCCAAAAGCTGCTCGGAAAAGCGGATGACGTCCATGCTGGCCTGCTCATTGCCATGCAGGATGACGTTGGTGGTCTTTTCGAAGGACTGGAACGACCGCTCGGTGCGCTGGACGCCGAGATAGCGCGCGATGGTGTCCTTCAGGTCGTTGACGGTGACGGCGGTACGGAAACGGCGCAGGCTGGGCATCGGCCCGGCTTCGCGCGGCACGAAGATCGACGCCTGGATGCGCTCCAGCGGCACCGCGGCGCGTGACAGCGAGCCCAGTACGAAAAACAGTGCGTTGATCGACAGGCTCCACAGCACGCCGTGGTTCAACGGCTCCGCAACGGTGCCGAACAGCGCCTGCGGCCGCAGCGCTTCGAAGCCGAACAGGCCATGCACCAATATGCCGGTTTCGGGCGCGACGAGCGATGGCAACAGCAGCGTGTAGCCCCAGATCACGATGCCGGCGACCATGCCGAGGGCCGCGCCCCTGCCATTGGCGCCGCGCCAGATCAGCCCGCCGATCAGCGCCGGCGCGAATTGCGCGATCGCCGCGAACGACATCAGGCCGATCGACGACAGCCGCGCGCTGTCGGTGCTCTCGCGATAGTAGAGGAAGGCGATGAAAAGCATGATGAAGATCGATGCCCGCCGCACGTTGAGGATGAGCGTCGACCAGTCCTCGTTTTCGGAAGACGTTGTCCTCAGCAGCCGCCGCACGAACAGCGGGATGATGAGGTCGTTGGAGATCATGATCGACAGCGCCACGCTCTCGACGATGACCATGGCGGTTGCCGCCGACAGCCCGCCGATGAAGGCAGCCATGGCCAGGAAATCGTGACCGCTGAACAAGGGCAGCGACAGCACATATAGGTCGCTGCTCGTCTTCGTGCCGACCAGCGACAGTCCGGCGAAGGCGATCGGCAGCACGAACAGGTTGATCGCCACCAGATAGAGCGGAAACACCCATGTCGCGGTGCGCAGTTCCGCCTCGCTGCGGTTCTCGACGATGGTGACGTAGAATTGCCGAGGCAGAAGGATGATAGCGAAGCCACTCAGGCAGGTCAGCACCAGCCAGGTGGCGAGTGACGTCGAATAGCTCATCGCCTGCCGCACCTGGCCGTTTTCGGCCAGCTTGCCGAACATGTCGCCGGGCCCGCCGAAGATCAGGAAAGTGACCATCAGGCCGATCGCCAGGAAGGCGGCAAGCTTGACCACGGTTTCGACCGCCACCGCCAGCACCAGCCCGTCCTGGTGCTCGGTGGCGTCGGCGTGGCGCGTGCCGAACAGCACCGCGAACAGCGCCAGCAGCATGGCGACCACCAGCGAGATGTCGCTGACGAAAGGATCGAACGAGGGCGGCGAGCCGGTGTAATGCTCGACCATCAGGCTGACGGAACCGGAGATCGCCTTCAGCTGCAGCGCGATATAGGGCACCGCGCCGATGGTCGCGATCAGCGTGGCGATGGCGGCCACGGTGAAGCTCTTGCCATAGCGCGCGCCGAGGAAGTCGGCGATCGAGGTGATCTTCTCGGTCTTGGCCAGCCGCACGAGACGGTTGAGCAAGGGAAAACCGAACACGAACACCAGCACCGGGCCGGTATAGATGCCGAGGAACTCCAGGCCGCGCTCGGAAGACAGGCCGACAGAACCGAAAAACGTCCAGGAGGTGCAATAGATGGCCAGGCTGAGCGCGTAGATGAACGGACGTGCGCGACCGGGCCCGGAGCTGGCCGAGCGGCGGTCGCCAAGGCTGGCGATGGCGAACAGAAGCGTCACATAAGCGATCGCGATGACAACGATGAACAAGCCCTGCACGGCTCGCGCTTCCTCCCTGGCCGGCTCGACGCCCGCTCACCGCACGCAACCACAGCTTGGAAGCTGAGTCCATCGCGGCGTTCGGCGCATGGACGTCTGATGATGCGGGTAAAAACAAACCGGTGCCTTGGCCCTTTTTCCGGTTTTGCAACCGGAGGTTTTTGCTATTGTGGGCTTGGCCGGCGCTGGAGAACGCGGCCGATCATGGCAAGGAGGGTCGAAATGCTGAAAGAATTCCAGGAATTCATTTCCAAGGGCAATGTGATGGACCTGGCCGTCGGCGTCATCATCGGCGCTGCTTTCGGCAGGATCGTCGATTCCCTTGTCAACGACATCATCATGCCGATCGTGGGCGCGATTTTCGGCGGGTTGGACTTCAACAACTACTTCTTCGGACTGTCCTCGAACGTCCACTCGGGCACGCTGGCGGAGGCAAAGAAAGAGGGCGCCGTCTTCGCCTATGGCAGCTTCATCACCGTCGTGCTGAACTTCCTCATCCTCGCATTCATCATCTTCTTGATGGTCAAGGCGGTGAACAACCTGCGCAGGCGCCTGGAGGCCGAAAAGCCCGCGCCTGCCGCCGCGCCGCCGCCTGCCGATGTGCAGCTTCTGACCGAAATCCGCGATCTGCTCGCCAGGAAGTAGAGGCATCAGGTTCTTCTGGACCAAAACCCCGGTCGTTCACGGCCGGGGTTTTTTGCTTTCGCCCGTAGTAGAACAGCCGGCATGCTGTCGCTATTCGAACGGACCCGCCCATGACCCTGATCCAGAACCTGCGCCCCGAGGCCCTGGCTGCGCCCGAAAGCGGTATCGTCGCCGTCGTCAACTATGGCAGGCTGCGCGACGGCTTGATCCCGCTCTGGGCCGGCGAGGGCGATCTGCCGACGCCGTCCTTCATCACCGATGCCGCGTCCAAAGCGCTGGCCGGTGGCGAGACGTTCTACACCTGGCAGAGGGGCATCCCCGATCTCAGGCAGGCGCTTGCCCGCTATTACCAGAGGCATTTCGGCAAACACTTCGCCGAGGACGAATTCATCGTCACCGGCTCGGGCATGCATGCGATCCAGCTTGCGCTCGACGCGCTCGCCGGTGCCGGCGACGAGGTGATCTATCTGTCGCCCGCCTGGCCGAATTTCGACGCCGCCGCCGCCATCGCCGGTGCAGTGCCGGTGCCGGTCACGCTCGATCAATCCGGCAATGGCTGGTCGTGCGACGTCGAGAAGATCGCGGCCGCCATCACGCCCAGGACCAGGGCGCTGTTCATCAACACGCCGTCCAATCCGACCGGCTGGACCGCCGACCATGAGACTTTGCGCGCCATTCTCGATCTCGCCCGGGCAAATGGCCTTTGGATCATCGCCGACGAGATCTATTCGCTGTTCCACTATGGCCAAGGCCGCGCGCCGTCCTTCCTCGACATCGCGACCGCAGAGGACCGCATCCTGTTCGTGAACAGCTTCTCCAAGAACTGGGCGATGACCGGCTGGCGCGTCGGCTGGATCAAGACCCATCCGAGCTTGCAGCAGGTGTTCGAGAACCTGATCCAGTATTCGAATTCAGGTGTCGCCCAGTTCATGCAGCGCGGCGCGGTCGCGGCGCTCGATGAAGGCGATGTCTTCGTCGCCGAACAGGTGGAGAGGGCTAGGAAGGCGCGCGATCTGGTCTGCGGCATTCTCGGCGCCACCGACCGCGCCCGGTTCACCGTGCCGCAAGGTGCTTTCTACCTGTTCTTCAGGGTGGACGGCATCACCGATTCGCGCAGCGCCGCCTTCGAGATCGTCGACAAGGCCAATGTCGGCCTGGCGCCGGGCACGGCCTTCGGCCCGGGCGGCGAAGCCTTCCTCAGGCTGTGCTTCCACCGCCGCCTCGACCAACTCGAGGAGGCGGCGCACCGGCTGGCGAAGTGGATGACGGCTGTTTGAGAGGTTGACGAAGCCCGAATTGAAAGTCGCTCCGGCGCGCCAGATGGCCGCCGGAGTGGAGTTTCAAACGGCTTCAGCCGCCGGACTTAGGCACCAGCAGGGGAATGACCCGGTCGGTCTTGGCCACGGAAGGTCGTCCTGCTGAACCATAGGAAATGCCGAGCGCGTCCCAGGTCTCGACCAGGGCGTCCTGCAGCTCGGCGATCAGCGCATCCGAATGGAACGGCGTCGGCGTGATGCGCAGCCGCTCCGTGCCGCGCGGCACGGTCGGATAGTTGATCGGCTGGATGTAGATGCCGTGCACGCCGAGCAGCCGGTCGCTTGCCATCTTGCAAAGCTCGGGGTCGCCAACCAGCACTGGCACGATGTGGGTCGCCGATTCCATCACCGGCAGGCCGGCGGCGGAGAGGATCTGCTTGGTCCGCGTCGCCTGCTGCTGCTGGGCGTCACGCTCGGCCTGCGAGCGCTTGAGATGACGGATCGAGGTAGTGGCAGCGGCGGCGATGGCCGGCGGCAGCGCGGTGGTGAAGATGAAGCCCGGCGCATAGGAGCGCACGGCGTCGATGACAGCGCTCGTGCCGGTGATGTAGCCGCCCAGCGTGCCGAAAGCCTTGGCGAGCGTGCCCTCGATGATGTCGATGCGGTCGGCGAGGCCTTCCCGCTCGGTGATGCCGCCGCCGCGCGGACCATACATGCCCACGGCGTGGACCTCGTCGATATAGGTCATGGCGTTATAGCGCTCGGCGAGGTCGACGATCTCTCTGATCGGCGCGATATCGCCATCCATCGAATAGACGCTCTCGAACACGATCAGCTTGGCGCGTTCGCGGCCCGCCGCCTGCAGCAGGCTTTCCAGGTGCGCGACATCGTTGTGGCGAAAAATCTTCTTTTCCGCGCCCGAGCGCCGCACGCCTTCGATCATCGAGGCATGGTTCAACTCGTCCGAGATGATCAGGCAGTTGGGCAAAAGCCGCGCGATGGTCGAGATCGAGGCCTCGTTGGAGACAAAACCGGAGGTGAAGACCAGCGCGGCTTCCTTGTCGTGCAGGTCGGCGAGCTCATGCTCGAGTTCGACCAGCGGATTGCTGGTGCCGGAGATGTTGCGGGTGCCGCCGGCGCCCGAACCCATCCGGCCCGCCGCGTTCTGAAACGCTGCGATGACATCCGGGTGCTGGCCCATGCCGAGATAGTCGTTGGAGCACCAGACGGTGATTTCCTCTGCGCGGCCGTTGGCGCGCCAGATGGCACGCGGAAATTTGCCCGCTATGCGCTCGAGGTCGGCAAAGACGCGGTAGCGTCGTTCCGCATGGAGCTGGTCGATCGCGTCCTCGAAGAACCGCTGATAATTCATGTCGGCTTCCCAGTTTTGCGCTGGATCATAATCATTGCCCGATTGGCCGTCCACCGGCCCGTTTTGGTCAAAATGCCACGCCCCGCACCTGTTCCTAACGAGGGGCGGATCATGGCCTATTTCCTGGCGATAACGGCCTGTAGGGCGCTTTTGTTTCGACATGATGCCATATGCCGGCCAAGTCGGTTACGCAGGGTTTTATTGGTCATAGGGCGGGCTTTCCAGTAGAGCGGGTGTTGAGACAGTTTCCGATAGATCTTGAATGCGAGGACGCGGAATGACGGTTTTGGTGACAGGCGGCGCCGGCTATATCGGCAGCCATATGGTCTGGGAATTGCTGGATGCGGGCGAAAGCGTGGTCGTTCTCGACCGGCTTTCGACCGGTTTCGAATGGGCGGTGGCACCGGAGGCAAAGCTGGTCGTCGGCGACGTCGCCGACAAGGAATTGGTCGGCTCCATCATCCGCGACAACAATGTCGACGCGATCATCCATTTCGCCGGCTCGATCGTCGTTCCCGAATCCGTCGCCGATCCGCTCGGCTACTACGAGAACAACACCTGCAAGACGCGCACGCTGATCGAAACGGCGGTGCGCGAGGGCGTGCCGAACTTCATCTTCTCCTCGACCGCCGCCGTCTATGGCGGCGCCGGGCTGGAACCGGTGCGCGAGGATGCCCGCCTGGCGCCGGAATCGCCCTACGGCCTCTCCAAGCTGATGAGCGAATGGATGCTGCGCGATGCGGCGATCGCGCATGGCCTGCGCTATACGGCGCTGCGCTATTTCAACGTCGCGGGCGCCGATCCCAGGGGGCGCACCGGCCAGTCGACGCCGGGCGCCACGCATCTGATCAAGGTCGCTTGCGAGACGGCGCTCGGCAAGCGGCCGTTCATGCAGGTGTACGGCACCGATTATCCGACGCCCGACGGCACCTGCATGCGCGATTATATCCATGTCAGCGACCTGGCCGCGGCGCATCGCCTGGCCCTTGAGCGGCTGCGCGCCGGGGGCGCGAGCCTCGTCGCCAATTGCGGCTACAGCCACGGCTACTCGGTGCTGGAGGTGATCGAGAGCGTGCGCCGCGCCTTCGGCCATGATTTCGAGGTCAGGACGGGCGAGCGCCGCCCCGGTGACGCCGCCGCGGTGGTTGCCAATTCCGATCTCGCCCGGACGGAACTCGGCTGGACGCCGCAACGCGACGATCTCGACCAGATCGTTGCAGATGCGCTCGCCTGGGAGCGTATCCTGACGGGGAAGAATTCCGCACGCGGTTGAGCGGGTTTTCCCAAGGGCTCGCAAGCCGCTCCGCGAAGCGCTATGGAAGCGTTCGCGGAGGGTGCGGAAGCGCGCTGCCCGGTTCGACCTTTTTTGGGGGGACGACATGAAGATAACGGTGCTCGGAGCCGGCGTCGTCGGCACGGCGGCCGCCTACTATCTGGCGAGCGACGGCCATGAGGTCACCGTCATCGAGCGTCATCCGGCGCCGGCGCGGGGCACCAGCCAGTCGAATGCCGGGCTGGTGTCGCCGGGCGATGCCACCGCCTGGGCTTCCCCGGCGGCGCTGAAGACCTTCCTGCGCGGGCTCTACAACCACGATCTCGGCATCAAGGTGCGACTGCGCTTCGATCCCTATTTTCTCGCCTGGAGCCTGCGCTTCCTGCGCCAGTGCACGGTGGCGCGCCTGCGCGCCAACACCGACATCAAGCTGCGGCTCGCGCTCTATTCGCGCGACTGCATCAATGCGCTGTCGGAGGCGACCGGCATCCACTATGACGAGCGCAAGAACGGCATCCTCTACTTCTTCCGCTCGCAGAAGAGTCTCGACACCGGGACCGACAATTATCGCTATCTTGCCGAGCATGGCTTGCCGATCGAGATCGTCGGGCGCGACCGGCTGGTCGAACTGGAGCCGGGGCTTGCCGGGGTGAAGGACAAGATAGCCGGCGGGGTTTATTCGCCCACTGACCAGACTGGCGATTCCAAACTGTTTGTCGACAGGCTCGCCGCCTATGCGACCGAGAGGCTTGGCGCCGAGTTCCGGTTCGGCACCACGGTCGAAGGTTTCGATATCGAAGGCGACAGGGTGCGGGCCGTCATCACCTCGTCAGGCCCGGTGGCCGGCGATGCGGTTGTCATCGCAATGGGCCCGGAAAGCGGCCTACTCGGCCGCCGCTACGGCATCGACCTGCCGGTTTATCCGGTGAAAGGCTATACCGCGACGATCCCCCTGGAGGACGAAAGCAACGGGCCGACTATGGGTGGCGCCGACGAGGACCGGCTGATCGGCTATTCCAGGCTGGGCAACCGCTTGCGGATGTCCTCGACGGCCGAGTTCACCGGCTTTGACCGAAGCTTCAAGCCCGCTGACTTCAACACCATCATCAGCACCGGCAAGGATCTTTTCCCTGGCGCCTTCGACGAGAAGAAGGCCATGTTCTGGGCGGGCCTGCGGCCGATGATGCCCAATTCCGTGCCGGTCATCGGCCGGGCCCGCTACAAAAATCTCTATCTCGACACCGGCCACGGCCATGTCGGATGGACCATGGCCTGCGGCTCGGGCAAATTCCTCGCCGACCTCGTCGCCGGCCGAAAGCCCGAAATCGATCCGCAAGGGCTGGTCTATGAAAATTAGGCGAGCGGATCCGTAGTCAGTCCCGCCTTTCGACTGCCGCGCGCCAGGTGCTTGCATAATCCGTCCAGGCGGGGTCGGCGGGCGGTTCTTGTCTCGAGTCCTTGCCATGCGCCTTTGCCTGGTCCGATGCCAGCAATGCGGCGCCGATGCTGGTGCCGGTCGCGGCTTCGGAGGCGACGACGCTTCTGGCGGTCGCCGCCGCCAGCATGCCGACAAACAGCCGGTTGCGGGCGAAAGGGCCTTCGACAATGGTCGGGCCGTCGGCGCCGATCAGATCGAGGCAGGTCGCCGTCATCAGCGCCAGATAAAAAGAAATGGCGGCAAAGCGCTGGCCGCTGTTCATGCCGTCGGCGTTGAGCCATGCCGCCGCATGATGCGGGAACGGTCCCGACCCCTGCTGCATCGACGGCAGCAGCAGCGTCCTTTTTGCCAGCACCGCACCGACATCGTCTTCGGTCCAGTTCTCCGGCTGATCTTCCGTCAGTATGGAAAATTCCCTGCCCCCCATGAAGCGCGCCGATGGCACGGGATCGCCCAGCGCGTTGACGTTGACCAGCGTATCGCGCGCCGGGTCGAGCGCCACCGATCTGCCGCTGACCGCCATCGACACAACCCAGGTGCCGGTCGAGACGACGCTGAAAGGCGGCGCGTCCGCGAGAAGATGTGGCAGCAGCGAGGCGTTGGAATCGTGCAGGCCGCAGAACACGGGCGTCTGCGGATCGAGCCCGATTCGCGCGGCAAGCGCCGGCAGGAGCGGGCCGAGCCGGTCCCTTGCCGGCCGCACCGGCGCCATCAACGCGCGCCAACCGAGGCGGTCGATCATCGCCGAGAAATCCGCTTTCCACGGGTTCCACAGATCGGTGTGGCAGCCGAGCGAGGTCACCTCGTTGGCGGCGATGCCGGTCAGCCGCAGCGCCCAATATTGCGGATACATCAACATCGCCGTTGTCCTGGCGAATTCCGCCGGAAAGCGCTTCTGCTGCCAGAAGAATTGCGCGCCGAGATTGAGGCCGAGCGGCAGCCGCGGCGTGCCGGTTTCAGCGAAGGGCGGACGGATCGCGTCATACTCGGCCGCGAGTTCCTCGGGGCCGTCGAATTCGTAGTCGAGCACGGGCAACACCAGCTCGCCGGAGGCCTCAACCAGAGCGCCCGTCGCGCCATGGGTAGTGATCGAAACGGCGTCGATGGTCTGTTCGCGGTTGAGATCGGCAAGACTGTCGAGGATGAAGGCCCACAGCGCCTCGACGTCGTGATGCGGGTAGCGGGCTTGCCGCACCGGCGCGTTCGCCACTCGGCGCAGCGCGACCTCGCGCAGCGTGGCGAGGTCGACCAGCGCCACCTTGGCGTTGGTCTTGCCGATGTCGATGACGGCGATGTGGCGCGGGGCACTCATGCCATGTGGAACATGGTTTCCAGGGGCACGGCCACCGGCTCATTGTCAGGCTTGGTCGCCATGAGGTCGGCCATGTCTGCCCACCAGCGCTGCATCACCGGATGCTTCGGCAGGTCGGCCATGCCATGGTCGTCCCGCCGCCACAGCACGCCGAACAGGATGTTGGTCTCCTCGTCGAGATGGATGGAATAGTCGGAAACCCCGGCCTGCTTCAACAGCGCGACCAGCGATGGCCATATCTCGTCGTGACGCTTCTTGTATTCCGCCTTCATGCCGGGCTTGAGCATCATCTTGAACGCGTATTTTTCGGCCATCAGCGTCCCCCGCGCAGCCGCCGCCAGACGATCGGCAGCGCGATGACGATGATCAGGAGCAGGCCGATGAAGATCGACATGACGATGCCGGGCACGTTGAGCAGGCCGAGCCCGAAGGTCACCAGCCCCATGATGAAGGCGGCGAGCACGACGCCGACAATGCTGCCTGCGCCGCCAAGGATGCTGACGCCGCCAAGCACCACCATGGTGATGACTTCCAGCTCATAGCCCTGCGCGATCGAGGGACGGGTCGAACCGAGCCGGGAGGTGATCAGCACAGAGGCGATGCCGGACATCAGCCCGGTCAGGCAGAACAGGATGAACTTGATGCGGCCCACTCGCACGCCGGAAAACTGTGCCGCGACCGGATTGTTGCCGATGGCGAAGACGCGGCGGCCGAAACTCGTGCGGTGCAGCGCGAACCAGTAGATGACGGCGGCGATGAGGAAGAGCACCAGCTCGAACGACAGCACCCACCAGACATAACCCTGGCCGAAGAAGGCGAAGCTCTCGGGATAACCCTTGTAGGCCTGGTCGCCGAGGATAATGAAGGCGATGCCGCGAAACAGGCTCATCGTGCCGATGGTGACGACGATGGACGGCAAGCCAAGGCATGTCACCAGCAGGCCGTTGAACGCGCCGCAGCCGAGCCCGACGACGATGCCGATCGCCACCAGCACTGGCGTGCCGGCGCCGGCCTGCACCGCCATGCCCATCATGGTCGAGGCCAGCGCGATGATGGCGGCGACCGACAGGTCGATCTCGCCCGAAATGATCAGCAGCGCCATGGCGAAGGCGATCAGGCCCTTCTCGGTGAAGTTGAAGGTCAGGTCCGACAGCGAATAGGGGTCGAGGAAATAGGGCGAGGCGAAGCTGTTTATGGCGAAGATGGCGAGCGCCACCACAACCAGCAGCGCTTCCCAGGAAAAGATCGCCGAACGAAACGGCTTGTCGAGCCGGTCCGGAATATGGCGCGGGGCAGGGACGTCGGTCATGCCGCCTCCATTTTTCTCAGGATGATGCGGCCCTGCTGGCGTTCGCCGCGCGCGTTGAGCACGACGGCGAGGATGATGGCGCTGCCCGAAATAGCCATCTGCCAGAAGGGCGAGATGTTGATGACCGGCAGCGCGTTGGAGATGATGCCCAGGAACAGCGCCCCCAACACCGCGCCCCCGACCGAACCGATGCCGCCGGCAATCGAGATGCCGCCGATGACGCAGGCGGCGATGATGTTGAGCTCATAGCCGTTGGCGACCTCGACCGAGGCGATCACGTAACGTGAGATCCAGAGATAGCCGGCGAGCCCGCCGATCATGCCGGAGATGCAGAAGACGATGAATTTCGTCCGCCCGACATCGATGCCGGCATAGACCGACGCCGTCGGATTGACGCCGATGGCATAGATCGAGCGGCCGAGCGCGGTGCGCGTCATCAGGATGAAGAACAGCGCGATGACCAGAATGGCGATCCAGGACAGCACCGGAATGCCGAGGAAGGCCGCGCGTTGGAAGCCGATGAACTCGGGGCTCATCTTGTCGGCATTGACCCAGGCGCCGCCGGACAGGACGAAGGTGGCACCGCGATAGATGGTCAGCGTGCCCAATGTCACCACGATCGAGGGGATGTTCAGCCGCCACACCAGAAGGCCGTTGATGGCGCCGAGCACCAGGCCGACGACCAGGGCAATGACGATCAGCAGCGGGATCGGGATCGCCGGGTGAGCGGCGTTCAGCATCGCCACCACCATGCCGGTGAAACAGAGGTTCGACGCCATCGACAGGTCGATCGAACGGGTCAGGATGACCACCATCTGCCCGAGCGCCAGGATCATCAGGATCGAGGTGTCGTTGAACACCTGGCGCAAATTGCCGGGGTCGGCGAAGGCGGGAAAACGCGTCGAGATCAGCCCGATCAGCACGAGAATGGCCGCCAGCAACCAGATTTCGCGATATTTCAGCAAAGCCTTCATGCCGCAATCCCCGCCGCCGTCCGGACCAGCGTCTCGGCGTCCAGTCCGTTGTTGTCGTAGACGGCCGCGACAAGGCCCTCGCGCATGACGACGACGCGGTCGGACATGCCGAGGATTTCGGGCAGCTCCGACGACACCATGATAACCGACAGGCCTTGCGCCACCAGCTCGGCCATGAAGCCGTGCACGGCGGCCTTGGAGCCGATGTCGATGCCCTTGGTCGGCTCGTCCAGGATGATGACCTTGGGCGTGGTCGCCAGCCATTTGGCAATGACGATCTTCTGCTGGTTGCCGCCCGACAGCGTGCCGACATCCTGGCTGAGCGAGGAGGCCCTGAGGTCGAGCCGCTCGGTGTAGGAGCGGGCGAGCGAAAATTCCTCCGCCAGCCGCAGCACGCCGGATTTGGAGGTGCGTGCCAGCGACGGGAGAGAAACATTCTGGAAGATGGGCAGGCCGATCACCACGCCTTGCTTGCCGCGTTCCTCCGGCACGTAGACGATGCCGGCCTCGATCGAATCCGCCGCCGATTTCGGCACGATCGACTTGCCGTCCAGCGTGATCGTGCCGCCGGAGGTGCGAGTGATCCCTGAAATCGCCTGCATCACCTCGCTGCGGCCGGCGCCCACAAGACCGTAGAAGCCGAGAATCTCGCCCTTGTGCAGTTCGAAACCGATGTCGTTGAATTCGGTGGGGTGCGACAGGCCGGAGACCGACAGCACCTGCGCGCCGATCTCGGCCTTGCGCTGTGGAAAGATGTGATCGACCGCACGGCCCACCATCATGCGCACGATCTGGCTCTGGGCGGCATCCTTGATCAGCCCTTCGCCGACCATCTCGCCGTCGCGGAACACGGTGTAGCGGTCGGCGATGCGGTAGATCTCGTCGAACTTGTGGCTGATGAACAGGATCGCCTTGCCTTCGCTCTTGAGGAACTCGATCAGCAAAAAGAGCTCTTCGATCTCCTTCATCGAAAGGGCGGCCGTCGGTTCGTCCATGATGACGATCCGCGCGTCGATCGACATGGCCCGCGCCACGGCAACGAGATGCTTGTTGGCAATGCCGAGGTCCTTCAGCCTTGCATCGGCGTCGATATGGCGGGCATGCATGGTGTCGAGCACTTCGCGCGCATTTCTGCGCATGGTGCGCCAGTCGATGGTGCCAAAGCGGGTGCGCGGCGCATGGCCGAGAAAGATGTTTTCGGCGACAGTCAGATCGTCGAACAGCACGGTTTCCTGATGGATGGCGGTAACGCCGTGGCCGAAGGCGGCGTGCGCGCTGGGCAGGGTGACGTCCTGCCCGTCTATGCTGATCGTGCCCGCGTCGGGCTGGTAGATGCCGGTCATGATCTTGACCAGCGTCGACTTGCCGGCGCCGTTCTCGCCGATCAGCGCCGTCACTTGGCCCGGATAGAGCGAGAGGCTGACATTGTGCAGCGCGCGCACGCCGGGAAAGCTCTTCGAGATGCCGGACAGCGTCAGGCGCGGCGTGGAGGCCAGGGGCCCGTCCTTCACCGTGCCGTGTTGGGCTGTCGTGTCCATGGTCGTATCAAGCCCTGAAACAAGGTGCGTTTGAAGTTGCGGCGGGGCGTGAACCCCGCCGCGTCAGCTTGAAGCTCCGGATCAGTAGATCTTGGAGAACTTCTCGATGTTGGTCTTGTCGAACTGGAAGGGCGGAGCCATCGCAGCCGAATTGGTGTCGTCGAGCGTGACCTTGCCGACGCGGCCGATCGACAGCGTCGCACCGGGCTTGGCCTCTTCCTTCTTCACCGCCAGATCGTGGGCGAGGTAGACGGCGGAGTAACCGAGGTCGATCGGGTTCCAAAGAGCCACGGCCTGTGAAGCGCCGTTGTCGATGAACTTCTTGAACTCCGACGGCAGCGCGAGGCCGGTGACGTTGACCTTGCCGATCAGCTTCTCATCGGTGACGACCTGGGCAGCGGCGACGACGCCGACAGTGGTCGGCGCGATGATCGCCTTCAGGTTCGGATAGGACTTCAAGAGGCCCTTGGCTTCGTCGGTGCTCTTGGCCGAGTCGTCATCGCCATAGACGGTGGCGACGAGCTTGATCTTCGGAAATTTCTCCGGCAGCACCTTCTTGGCCGCGTCGATCCAGGCGTTCTGGTTGGTCGCGGTCGAGGAGGCCGACAGGATGGCGACGTCGCCGCCCTCAGGCAAATAGTCGGCAGCGAGCTTGATGATGGTCTCGCCGATCAGGCCGGTATCGGACGGGTTGAGGTGAAGCTGGCGGCCTTCCTTGGCGACGCCCGAATCCCAGGAGATGACGGTGATGCCGCGCTCCATGGCCTTCTTCAGCACCGGCACCAGCGCGTCGGCGTCATTGGCCGAGATGGCAATGGCGTTGACCTTTTGCGCGATCAGTGAATTGACCACCTCGATTTGCGCTTCGGCGGTCGCCTTGGTCGGGCCGGTGTAGATGATGTCGACATCGCCCAGTTCCTTGGCCGCCTCTTCGGCGCCCTTGTTGGCGGCGTCGAAGAAGCCGTTGCCGAGCGACTTCACCACCAGCGCGATCTTGACGTTCTCGGCATGGGCGGCATTCACGACCATGGCGGCGGAAAAGGCCGCCGTAACCATCAGTTTCTTCAGAAAGCTCATCGAATATTCCTCCCTTGAGCGTTGCATTCCATCGCCGCTGCGGGCGTGAGGGTGTCTCAGGCTTGCAGCGAAGATTCTTCCTTTGCCGACTTGCGGGCGACGATCAGCGTTACCCCCGCTGTTTCGAGCATCTTTGCCTCGCGGTCCTCGATGCCGTCGTCGGTGATGACGGTGGCGATGCGCGACAGGCCGCACAGGATCAGGCTGGAGCGTTTGCGGAATTTTGAGGAATCGACCAGCACCACCAACTCGTCGGCCTGATCGATCAGCTTCTGTTCCGCCTGGATCAAGAGCGGATCGCCTTCCATCAGGCCGAGCGGCCCGAGCCCCTGGGCGCCCATGAACATGCGGCGCGCGTAGAAATTGCGCGTCACGTCATTGTCGAAGGGCGACAGGATGATGTTCTGCTCGCGGTAGATGGTGCCGCCGGACAGCATTACCGTGTTCTTGGAGTGCTTGAGCAGGCTTTCGGCGATCGGGAAGGAATTGGTGAAGATCGGCATGCGGCGGCCGGTCAGGAAATGCACCATCTGGAAGGTGGTGGTGCCGCCGTTGATGATGATCGGCTCGCCGTCCTTGCAGAGCTCCACCGCTTCCCGCGCTATCGCCCGCTTCTGCGCGGCATTGAGCGTCTCGTTGACGGAAAAAGGCCTGCCGGCAAGGCCGATGAACTGTGGCGGCGTGATCGCCTCGGCGCCGCCGCGCACCCGGCGCAGTCGCTTTTGCACGTGCAGGGCCGCGATATCGCGCCGGATCGTCGCCTCGGAAGACTCCGTCAGATCGACCATTTCCTGCACCGTCACCACAGGCTTTTCCTGGACGGCGGACAGAATGATCCTGTGGCGCTCTTTTTCGTGCATGGTTCCTCCCTGCATGGCCATCTGGCATTAGAAATCGCGCAGTGTCAATCATTTCCGATCATATAATTTCATTGTGCAGTGCAATATGATTGATGTTGATCGTTTGTGATTGACAAAGCCACGTCTTGCGTAGACATTCCCGACGAAAAGAGGAGCGCACCGTCCGCGCTTCAAGGGAGGATTACCCATGCTCGACAAGCGCTCCGGCTCGCGCCTCGCCAATCTTTGGGATGATGCGAAGGCAAGGGGGATGAGCGATCCCGAGCTTCTGGTCTATCGTTCGAACACGCTCGGCTCCGACAAGCGTGTCACCAATTACGGCGGCGGCAACACCTCTTCCAAAATATGGGAAAAGGATCCGCTCACCGGACAGGACGTGGAAGTGCTGTGGGTGAAGGGCTCCGGCGGCGACAGCGCTTCGATCAAGCTTGATGGTTTTGCCACGCTCTACATGGACAAATTGCGAGCCCTCAAAGGCCTTTATCGCGGCGTCGAGCATGAAGACGAGATGGTGGGTTATCTACCCCATTGCACCTTCAATCTCAATCCGCGCGCGGCCTCGATCGACACGCCGCTGCATGCCTACGTGCCGAAGCCCTATGTCGATCACATGCATCCCGACGCCATCATCGCCATCGCTGCCGCCAAAGATTCCAAGGCCCTGACGAAGGAAATCTTCGGCGACGCCATAGGCTGGCTGCCGTGGAAGCGGCCGGGCTTCGAACTTGGCCTGTGGCTGGAGAAATTCTGCCTCGACCATCCAGCCGCCAAGGGCGTGATCCTGGAAAGCCACGGCCTGTTCACCTGGGGCGACAGCCCGAAGGAATGCTACGAAACGACGATCTCGGTGATCAACCAGGCGATCGAGTGGTTCGAGCGGCGTTCCGAGGGCGTCGCCATTTTCGGTGGCGAAGCGGTCAAGTCGCTCGACGCCGCCGAACGCCGCGCCATCGCCGCGAAGCTGATGCCGAGGATCCGCGGCCTCATCTCGGAAAAGAGTCATAAGCTCGGCCATTTCGACGATTCCGCCGCCGTGCTCGAATTCGTCAATTCCAGGGATCTGCGCCCGCTGGCGGCACTCGGCACCTCATGCCCGGACCATTTCCTGCGCACCAAGATCCGGCCGCTGGTCATCGAGTTCGATCCGGCCAAGCCCGATGTCGATGCCGTCATCGCGCGGCTGGCCGACGACATTGCCGAATACCGCGTCGGCTACCAGGCCTATTATGACAGCTGCAAGCATGCGGACTCGCCCGCCATCCGCGATCCCAACGCCGTCGTCTATCTGATGCCCGGCGTCGGCATGTTCACCTTCGCCGGCGACAAGGCCACGGCGCGCATTTCGGGGGAGTTCTACGTCAACGCCATCAACGTCATGCGCGGCGCCTCGACCGTCTCCTCCTATGTCGGCCTGCCTGCGCAGGAAGCCTTCGACATCGAATACTGGCTGCTCGAGGATCTGAAGCTGCAGCGCATGCCGAAGCCCAAGGCTCTTGCCGGCAAGATCGCGCTCGTCACTGGCGGCGCGGGCGGCATCGGCCGCGCGACGGCGAGCCGGCTGCTGCGCGAAGGCGCCTGCGTGGTGCTCGCCGACATCGACGAGACAGCACTTGCCAGCGCCAACGACGAACTGGCCAAGGCCTATGGCAAGGATTTTGTCCGCCCCGTGGTCATCAACGTCACGTCGGAGGATCAGGTCGTCGCCGGCTTTGCCGAAACGGCGGTCGAGTTCGGCGGCATTGATATTCTGGTCTCCAACGCCGGCCTCGCCTCCTCGGCGCCGATCGAGGACACGACGCTGGCGCTGTGGAACAAGAACATGGACATCCTGTCGACGGGATATTTCCTGGTCTCGCGGGAAGCGTTCCGGCTGTTCAGGGTGCAGAAGATCGGCGGCAACGTCGTTTTCGTCGCCTCCAAGAACGGCCTTGCCGCCTCGCCGAACGCTGCCGCCTATTGCACCGCCAAGGCCGCCGAGATCCATCTCGCCCGCTGCCTGGCGCTGGAGGGCGCGGAGGCGCAGATCAGGGTCAACGTCGTCAATCCGGACGCCGTACTGCGCGGTTCCAAGATCTGGTCCGGCGAGTGGAAGGAACAGCGCGCCGCCGCCTACAAGATGTCGACCGACGACCTCGAGGAACATTACCGCTCGCGCTCGATGCTGAAGCGCTCGGTGTTTCCCGAGGACATCGCCGAAGCGATCTATTTCTTCGCCTCCGACATGTCGGCCAAGTCGACCGGCAACATCGTCAATGTCGACGCCGGTAACGCGCAAAGCTTTACGCGCTAGGCCTTCCTTCTCCCCGTTCACGGGGAGAAGGTGCCGGCAGGCGGATGAGGGGCAGCGCCAGCCGAACGAAATCTGGGAGGAACAGCAGTGTCCGAAACCATCATCTCGGCCGACGTCGTCGAAAAAAACAACGCCGCGCGCAAGGCCGACCTCGAGCGTGACTACGCCTCGCTCGGCGAACGGCTCGACCGTCGCGGCATCGCCATCGACGCGATCCGAGACAAGGTCGAGAAATTCGCGGTGGCGATCCCCTCCTGGGGTGTCGGTACCGGCGGCACGCGCTTTGCCCGTTTCCCCGGCGCCGGCGAACCGCGCGACATCTTCGACAAGATCGAGGATTGCGCCGTCATCAAGCAATTGACGCAGGCGACACCGACGGTGTCGCTGCACATTCCCTGGGACAAGGCCGACCCGAACCGGCTGAAGCAGGCGGCCTCGCGTTTCGGCCTCGGCTTCGACGCCATGAACTCCAATACGTTCTCCGACGCCCGGGACCAAAAGCTGTCCTACAAATTCGGCTCGCTCTCGCATGCCGATGCCGGAACGCGCCGGCAAGCGGTCGAGCACAATCTTGAATGCATCGAGATCGGCAAGACGCTTGGGTCCAAGGCGCTGACGGTGTGGATCGGCGACGGCTCGAACTTCCCCGGCCAGGTCAACTTCGCCAAGGCGTTCGAGCGCTATCTCGATGCCATGAAAGAGGTCTATGTCGGGCTGCCCGCTGACTGGAAGCTGTTCACCGAACACAAGATATACGAGCCTGCCTTCTATTCCACCGTCGTGCAGGATTGGGGCACCAATTGCATTATTGCCAAGGAACTCGGCGACAAGGCCTTCTGCCTGGTCGATCTCGGCCACCACGCGCCCAACGTCAACATCGAGATGATCGTGTCGCGGCTGATCCAGTTCAGGAAACTCGGCGGCTTCCACTTCAACGATTCGAAATATGGCGACGACGACCTCGATGCCGGTTCGATCGACCCCTACCGGCTGTTCCTGGTCTTCAACGAACTGGTCGACGCCGAACTGTCCGGCGCCGACGGCTTCGATCCGGCCCATATGCTCGACCAGAGCCACAACGTCACCGATCCGATCGAGAGCCTGATGCTGTCCGCGGTCGAGGTGCAGCGCGCCTACGCGCAGGCGCTGCTGGTCGACCGCAAGGCGCTTGAAGGTTTTCAGGACGGCAATGACGCGCTGATGGCAACGCAGACGCTAAAATCAGCCTACCGCACCGATGTCGAGCCGATCTTGGCCATGGCGCGGCTGAACACCGGCGGCGCCATCGATCCGGTCGCCGCTTACCGGGCGGCAGGCTACCGCGCCAAGGTCGCGGCGGAACGCCCGGCCGTTGCCGGCGGCAGCGGTGGCATTGTCTGAGGCCGAGCCCGCCCCTCATCCGGTCGCTTCGCGGCCACCTTCTCCCCGCTGGGGAGAAGAGACTGGCGCGAGCGCTGACAGCCTCCTCTCCACTAGACTAGGGAAGAGGTCGGATGGCAATCCGGGTGGGGCTCTTTCTCGTGCTCCCTCAATTGTTAGTGGACTCGATCACCCCAACACGGTTTCCTAGGCGTCCCCCGCCAGGAGCCTCGCCATGCATATCACTCGCCGCACGCTGATCGCCGTCAGCCTCTCCTTCACAATCGCTTTCGCGCCATGGGCGGCCGCCTTCGCCGCCTCGCCAGCGCCTGCCAAAGGCGAGAACGGCATGGTTGTCACCGCGCAGCATCTGGCGTCGGAGGTGGGCGTCGAAGTCCTGAAGAAGGGCGGCAACGCCGTCGATGCGGCGGTCGCCGTTGGTTATGCGCTCGCCGTCGTCTATCCCAATGCCGGCAATATCGGCGGCGGCGGCTTCATGACTGTCCGCTTCAAGGACGGCAAGTCGACCTTCCTCGATTTCCGCGAACGTGCGCCGCTGGCCGCGACCAAGACCATGTATCTCGACAAGGACGGCAAACCGGTGAAAGGCGCCAGCCTCGACGGCTACCTCGCCGTCGGCGTGCCGGGCTCCGTCGCCGGTTTCGAGATGGCGCGCGAAAAATACGGCACCTTGTCCCGGCAGGACCTCATGGCGCCGGCCATTCGCTATGCCAAGGACGGGTTCATCCTCAATCAGGGTGACGCCGCCTCGTTTGCCGGAGGTGCCGACAGGCTGGCGAAGGATCCAGCTGCGGCGGCCATATTCCTGAAGCCGGATGGCAAGCCCTATGGCATCGGCGAGCGGCTGGTCCAACCCGACCTAGCCGCGTCGCTCTCGGCGATTTCCGAAAAAGGCCCCGACGCCTTCTACAAGGGCGCCATCGCCGATGCCATCGTCAAGGCAAGCGGCGCCAAGGGCGGTATCCTGGCCAAGGGCGATTTCGAACAATATGCGGTGCGCGAGCTCAAGCCGGTGACCTGTTCCTATCGCGGCTACGAGATCATTTCCTCGCCGCCGCCAAGCTCCGGCGGCGTCATCATCTGCGAAATCCTCAACGTGCTGGAAGGCTACCCGCTGTCCTATCTCGGCGCCGGTTCGGCAGAGACCGTGCATGTCATGATCGAAGCCATGCGCCACGCCTATGTCGATCGCAACTCGGCGCTCGGAGATCCCGATTTCGTCGACAATCCGGTCTCGAAACTGCTGGACAAGGCCTACGCCAAGGACATTCGCGACAAGATCGACCCGTTCCGGGCCGGCGTCTCTCAGGACCTGATGCCGAAGGGGTTCGGCGAGAGCAAGGAGACGACCCACTATTCGATCATCGACAAGGACGGCAACGCGGTCGCGGTCACCTACACGCTCAACGGCTCGTTTGGCGCCGGCGTCGTCGCCGACGGCACCGGTATCCTGCTCAACAACGAGATGGACGATTTCACCCAGAAGCCCGGCGTGCCCAACCTCTACGGCCTGGTCCAGGGCGAGGCCAACGCCATCCAGCCGAAGAAGACGCCGCTGTCGTCGATGAGCCCGACCGTGGTGGCCAAGGACGGCAAGCCGTTCATGGTCATCGGCAGCCCCGGCGGTTCGCGCATCATCACCATTACGCTGGAAGCCATCGTCAACGTCATCGACCACGGCATGAACATCCAGGAGGCGATCGACGCGCCGCGCATCCATCATCAATGGCTGCCCGACACGGTCTATATCGAGCCGTTCGGACTGTCGCCGGACACCGAAAGGCTGCTGGCCGGCATGGGTTATCACCTCGATCTCAGCGACAAGACCTGGGGCCAGGCGGCGGGCATCCTGGTCGGCGGCAAGAGCCTTGCGGAAATCGGGAAGGGTGGCGGCGCGCGCTACAATGGCGCCATCGACAGCCGCGCCGCTTCCGGCGAGGCGCTCGGCTACTGATGGGACTGGCGCACTCCGCAAGCGCGTGAACCCGCGTCCGCAATCGCACCGAAAACGAAAAGACAGGGCGACCTGAGTTTCCGTGAAACGACCGCTCTAGAGCGGGATGAATTTAGGTTGGGCATATCCGGCCTCAGTGAAGTAATTTCGGCATTCGGTTGAAGTGACCGTG
>NZ_VFVV01000014.1:0-148668 GCF_006442695.1 Mesorhizobium sp. B2-3-7
ACTCCCCTACTCCCCTACTCCCCTACACATTCAGCAACAAATACTCCCTCTCCCAAGGACTGATCACTTCCATGAACGTCTCGAATTCCGCGCGCTTGATCGCCGCATAGGTCGCGGCGAAGGACTTGCCCAAAAGCGCGCAGAGTTCCTCGTCCCCCTCGAACAGGTCGACGGCTTCGAGCAGGCTGCGCGGCAGGTCGATCTCGTCGGCATTGGCGGTGGTCAGCACCGGAGGTTCGGCCTTGATCTTGTTGGTGATGCCGATCAGCCCGCAGGCGAGCGAAGCGGCCATTGCCAGATAGGGATTGGCGTCGGAGGAGGGGATGCGGTTTTCGACGCGCCGCGCCGCCGGATCCGAGCGCGGCACGCGGAATGCCGTTGTGCGATTATCGTAGCCCCATTTGTTGTTGACCGGAGCCGAGGCGGACTGCGTCAGCCGGCGGTAGGAATTGACGTAGGGCGCAAACATGACCAGCGCGTTCGGCACATGCTTCTGCATGCCCCCGATGAAATGGAAGAAGTCCTCGGTTTCCGAGCCGTCCTCGGCCGAGAAGATGTTCTTGCCCGTCTTCTTGTCGATGATCGACTGATGGATGTGCATGGCGGAGCCCGGCTGACCCTGGATCGGCTTGGCCATGAAGGTGGCGTAGATTTCGTGTTTCAGCGCCGCCTCGCGAATAGTGCGCTTGAACATGAACACCTGGTCGGCGAGTTCGACGGGATCGCCGTGGCGCAAATTGATCTCGAGCTGGCCGGCGCCCTCTTCATGGATGAGCGTGTCGATCTCCAGGCCCTGGCTTTCGGAAAAATGATAGATGTCGTCGATCAGCTCGTCGAACTCGTTGACGCCGGCGATCGAATAACCGGCGCCGCCGCCGATCGCCCGCCCCGAACGGCCGACGGGCGGCGTCAGCGGGTAATCCGGATCCGGGTTTTTGCGCACCAGATAGAATTCGATCTCGGGCGCCACCACCGGTTTCAGCCCGCGCCTGTCATAGGCGGCCAGAACACGCTTCAACACGTTGCGCGGCGTGAATTCCACCGAACGGCCGTCCTGGTGGACGAGGTCGCAGATGACGGCCGCCGTCGGGTCTTCCTCCCAAGGCACCACCGTCAGCGTCGACAGGTCCGGCATGAGCTTGAGGTCGCCGTCGTCCTCCGGATAATGGAAGCCGTTGCCGTCTTCGGGATAGCCGCCTGAGATGGTGGTCATGAATACGGCTGAAGGCAGCGCCAGCGAGGTGTTGGAGGTGAATTTCTTTGACGGCATCATCTTGCCGCGGGCAACGCCGGCCTGGTCAGGCGTAATGCATTCGATGTCTTCGATGCCGCGCCATTGCAGCCATTCGCTGACTTCCTTCCAGTTCTTCACACCACGCAGGTTTTTCACGAAGGCAGGCGTGCGGGCGCGCCCTCCGCGGCTCGACGGACGGACTTCCTTTTTTGCAGGCGGCATCATTCACCAGATTGGGTTGCGGATTTAGGAGTATAGCTGTGCCCGGCGACCGAAGGGAAGGGGAGCAGCCGGCATTGGCCGTTGCGGTTGAAAATCGCGGCTGCGAGACTAGGTTCAGCCTCGTTCACATATGAGATGCGTCGATGCAGAAGACCGGCGAACTGACCACCATAGGCTTCGATGCCGACGATACGCTGTGGCAGAACGAACAGTTCTTCCGCATGACCGAGAAGCGCTTTGCCGCCATGCTTGCCGATCACGGCGAAGAGGAACATATCTCGGCACGGCTGCTGGAGGCGGAGAGACGCAATCTTGCCGTCTACGGTTTCGGCATCAAGGGCTTCACGCTGTCGATGATCGAGACGGCGATCGAGGTCACGCAAGCCCGCGTCCCGGCTTCGGTCATATCGGAGATCCTCGGCGCCGGCCGCGAGATGCTGAGCCACCCGATCGAGGTCTTGCCGCATGCGCGCGAGACGGTGGAACGGCTCGCCGGCGCCTATCGCCTCGTGCTGATCACCAAGGGTGATTTGTTCGACCAGGAACGCAAGCTGGCCGGGTCCGGCCTCGGCGATCTGTTCGACGCGATCGAGATCGTCAGCGACAAGAACGCGGCTACTTATGCGCGCGTTTTCAGTCGCCATGGCGACGGCCCGGCCAGGAGCATGATGGTCGGCAATTCGCTGAAGTCCGATGTGGTGCCGGCCATCGAGGCCGGCGGCTGGGGCGTTCATGTGCCGCATGAATTGACCTGGGTGCTTGAACATGTCGAAGCGCCCATTGCCGAACCGCGCTTCCGGCAGATCTCCGATCTCGGACAACTGCCCGAACTGATCGAAAGCCTCGCCGGATAGGCTTGCTTGCCGCCTTCAGCGGTTGACCAGCCGATCAATCACCGGCTGCAAGCGCTCGGGCGTAATCGGTTTGGCCACCACCGCGTCGACGACGTTTGAAAGGCCAAGGCTCTCCGGCGTGCCGTTCTTGGTTGAAAGCAGTACCACGGGCGGGAGCGATTTACCCGAAGCCCGCCGCAACATCTCGATGCCGGGCATCAGAGTGTCGCAGTCCCTGTTATCGGCGCCGCCGTCCAGGACAATCACGGCCAGGACCAGCAAGCGCAAGGTCTTCGCCGCCATGTCGGGTGATTCCGAGATCGGCTTGAGCCCGGACCGCTCGACGATCTTGGAAATCACCACCCGATTGATCGGCGACTTGCCGACAACGAGCACCTGCGAGGTCTGACGGATCGTCTCCGTGGCTGAATCCCGGCTCACCAGATTCGGATGTCTCGCGCTTTCGTCGTCACGCTTCACTGGGCACCCAAGTCAGCCAAGAAACTCGTCCCATTTCAATGCAGAGTTGAAATCAGGCGACAATTGGCGTGAGATCGCGGTCCCTGTCAAGCCGAAATAAAAAGCTGGGGAAAGCATTCCCGCAGCAGTCAATTCAAGCAACAGTACTGTACTGCTCTGTCCATTCCTTGGTTGCATGAAAATAAAATTCACCTGCGCATACACTGCGCAGGTGAGAGGCGGGCCTGCGCGATCTTCGATCAGCCATGGCTTTGCTGCGTGACGATGACCGGGATCAACAGGTCCCCCCAATTGCCGTCGCCGCCATGGTGTCGTGCCGAGCGCACCAGCTCGACCGAGACGCCGGCTTCCACCGCCTTCATCACCGACTGGTTGAGCCGGTGCAGATCGTTGGCCAGCATGCGGATCGTCGCTTGCTGGTCGATGCTCATCGTGGTCGACTGCTCTTCGGCCCGTTCCTTGACGCGGCTTATCGATGCCATTGGTCTTCTCCTTGCTGTATGCCCTTGGGCGTTTGCCGAGATCCCTGGTTTGCTATTCCGCAGCCGGTTTGAACTGGGCGTGCTCGGTCGATTCATGCATGGCCGTGGTCGATGACCGTCCGCCGGTGATCGCCATCGACACGGCATCGAAATAGCCGGTGCCGACCTCGCGTTGGTGCTTGGTCGCGGTGTAGCCGTTGGCCTCCGCCGCGAACTCGGCTTCCTGCAACTCCGAATAGGCTGCCATCTGCCGCTCCTTGTAGCCGCGGGCGAGTTCGAACATGCCGTAATTGAGCTGGTGGAAACCGGCCAGCGTGATGAACTGGAACTTGTAGCCCATGGCGCCGAGCTCTTTCTGGAACCTGGCGATGGTGGCGTCGTCGAGGTTCTTCTTCCAGTTGAACGAAGGCGAGCAATTATAGGCCAGCAGCTTGCCGGGGTGATGCCTGTGCACGCCCTCGGCAAATCTCCTCGCCTGCGCCAGGTCGGGCTTCGAGGTTTCGCACCAGATCAGGTCGGCGTGGGGAGCGTAGGCGACGGCGCGCGCGATGCAGGGCTCGATACCGTTCCTCACCTGGTAGAAGCCTTCCACCGTGCGGCCGGCGTCGTAGTCGACGAAGGGCTGGTCGCGCTCGTCGATGTCGGAGGTGAGCAGCTTTGCCGCTTCCGCGTCCGTGCGCGCCACGACCAGGGTGGGCGTGCCCATCACGTCGGCTGCCAGGCGTGCGGCATTGAGGTTGCGGATGTGGGCCGCGGTAGGGATCAGCACCTTGCCGCCGAGATGGCCGCACTTCTTTTCCGATGCCAATTGATCCTCGTAATGGACGCCGGCGGCACCTGCCTCGATGAACGCCTTCATGATCTCGAAAGCGTTGAGGGGCCCACCGAAACCGGCTTCGGCATCGGCGACAACAGGCGCGAACCAGGTATCGACCGAAAGCCCCTTGCCTTCGGAGGTTTCGATCTGGTCGGCGCGCTGCAAGGTGCGGTTGATGCGCTTGACGAGTTCGGGGGCAGCGTTGGCCGGGTAGAGCGACTGGTCCGGATACATGGCCGAGGCGGTGTTGGCGTCGGCGGCGACCTGCCAGCCAGACAGGTAGATCGCCTTCAGCCCGGCGCGCACCTGCTGCATGGCCTGGTTGCCGGACATGGCGCCGAGCGCGTTGACGAAGTCCTCCTCGTGGATGAGCTTCCACAGCCGGTTGGCGCCCATTTCCGCCAGGCTCTGGCGGATCTGCACCGAGCCGCGCAGTCGCGTCACATCCTCCGGCGAATAGGGGCGTTCGATGCCATCGAAGCGGCCCTCGGGGGCCGAGGGGACGAGGTTGTAAAAATCAGTCATGCTCTACTCCGGAGGATTGTTTCTTTGCGGCTCGGCGGCATTCCTCGCCGCGTTCGAATGTGACCGAATTTACAGCGCGAGGCGAAAAGAACCATGGAAATCGAAGAGTCAGGCCGTCAATAAGGGAAAATCTGTATTGTGTTTGACAGATAGGCGAGGTAAATTTGTAATTATTGTAAAAATCGCATGGAAGCGTAGCAGCGACGGCAATGTAAATTCCTGTCAAGGAGCCCTATGGCCGACCAGAAGATATTTGCCGGGCCGCGTATCCGCCGCATCCGCAACGCCAAGGGCCTGACCCAGACGGCAATGGCCGAAGGCCTCGGCATCTCGCCATCCTATCTCAACCTGATCGAGCGCAACCAGCGGCCGCTGACGGTGCAGTTGATCCTGAAGCTGGCGTCCGTCTACAAGGTCGATCCGCATGAGCTGCAGGGCGAAGCGGGCGGCTCTGTCGCGGCCTTGAGGGAAGTGTTTGCCGATCCGCTGCTGGCTGGCGAATTGCCGGGAGACCAGGAACTGATCGAGCTTGCCGAAGCCGCGCCCAATGCCTCCGCGGCCGTGATAAAACTGTTCCGTGCCTATCGCGAACAGGCCGAGCGCCTGTCCGATCTCAACGAGCTTCTTGCGCGCGAGGGGCGGGTGACGGCGCTTTCCAGCGCCCGCCTGCCGATCGACGAGGTGCATGAGATTTTCGAGCGTCGGCCGAACCATTTTGCGCATATCGAGGAAGAGGCGGAAGCGTTCACTTCGGTGCTCGATCCCGGCGATGATTTGTCTGCTGCGCTGAAGGGCTGGCTGAAGCGCGAATACGGCATCGTCGTCAAGGTGCTGCCGGTCGCCACCATGCCGAACTGGCGCCGCCGTTACGATCGCCATTCGCAGCGCCTGTTCCTGTCCGAGCGCCTGTCGCCGTTCGACCAGTTACGCGAAATGGCGATGGAGGCATGCCTGATCCGCATGACCGTCGCGATAGCCGGCGAGATCCAGGCGTTGAAACTGTCCACAGATGAGGCCCGCCGCCTCGCGCGGTTCGAACTCGGGCGCTACGCGGCGCATGCGCTGATGATGCCTTACCAGGCTTTCCACGCGGCGGCCGTTCGTGCCCGCTACGATATCGACGTGCTGCGCTCGCGCTTCGGCGTTTCCTTCGAGCAGGCGGCCAACCGGCTGACCACGCTGCAGCGGCAAGGCGCCTCGGCCGTGCCGTTCTTCATGCTGGAGATCGACAATGCCGGCAATCGCTTCCGCAAAGCCGGCAGCCTGGGCTTTCCGCAAAGCCGCTTCGGTGGCGCTTGTCCCAAGCTTCCCGTGCACGTCGCCTTCAGCCAGCCCGGCCAGATTTTCGTGGAAGCGGTGGAAATGCCCGACGGCGCCGAGTTCCTCTGCATCGCCCGCACGCTGGAGGGGCCGCAAGGCGCGTTCTCCGAGCGGCCGCGCCGTACTGCGCTGCTGCTGGGGTGCGACATCGGCTTTCGCGACGACATCGTCTACGGTGCGGCACTTCCCGGCCCGACGGCCGGAAAAGGCGGAGCTGGCGCGGTAGCGGCGACGCCGGTCGGGCCCGCCTGCCGGCTTTGCGAGCGCGTCGGCTGCCTGACGCGCGCCGAGCCGCCGGTGACGCGCCCGCTTGGCCTCGACGAGATGGTGACAGGCCTGAGCGCCTTCGATTTCCAGTGACGCTTCGCAAGGCGGACTTGCCACAATCGCCGGCGGTCTCTGGATCACGCCGGGCACGCGCCTTTGCGTTACGCGAATGAGGTACGTTTTTGTCGTCCCTTGCGCATTGTGCCGTTCTCAAACATCGACAGTCGTACCCATGACCGACACAGCATCATCGCCGATCGCTCGTTCATCGACCGTCCCGCAGCGGGAGGAGCGCATCGGCTTCCTGCTCGTGTTCCTGTCGGCATTGATGTGGAGTTTCGGCGGCACGATCGCCCGCTTCATCACCGCCGGCGACAGCTGGACGGTGGT
Organism: Mesorhizobium sp. B2-3-7; assembly: GCF_006442695.1. Taxonomy (NCBI): domain Bacteria; kingdom Pseudomonadati; phylum Pseudomonadota; class Alphaproteobacteria; order Hyphomicrobiales; family Phyllobacteriaceae; genus Mesorhizobium; species Mesorhizobium sp. B2-3-7. Next base: position 6,571 of record NZ_VFVV01000014.1, read on the forward strand.
GTTCTGGCGTTCCGTGTGGGCGGCCGCCTTCCTGCTCTGCTTCATGGTCTGGCGTGACGGCTGGCGCGGCATGCTGAGGTCGTTTCGCGGCATGGGCCTGCCTGGCCTTGCCGTGGGCTTCTGCTTCGCCACCGCGTCGACCTCTTTTGTCGTGGCGCTTGCCTACACCACCGTCGCCAACATCCTGTTGATGCAGGCCGGCGTGCCGCTGCTTGCGGCGCTGTTTGCCTGGGCGCTCTTTCGCGAAAGAGTGGCGGTCGCGACCTGGCTGGCGATTGCCGCCGTCATCGCCGGTGTCGCCATCATGGTGTCGGAATCGCTCGATGGCGCCGTTTCGCCCATGGGCGACGGGCTGGCGCTGCTGATCGCCGTCATGTTCTCGATCGCCACGGTCATCACCCGGCGCTTTTCCAGCGTGCGCATGACGCCGGCGACCTGCCTCGGCACGATCCTGGCGGCGGGTTTTGCCGCCTCGCAGGCTTCGACCTTCGCCGTATCGGGCATCGACATGGGTTTTCTCTTCGTGTTCGGGGTGGTTAATCTGGGCCTTGGCCTCGCTTTCTTCGCCACCGGCGCGAGGCTGATCCCGGCCGCCGTCGCCGCGCTGTTGGGTACGTTCGAGCCGATCCTCGGGCCGATATGGGTGTGGCTGATCCACTCCGAGGTGCCGTCGGGCCGCACCATCGTCGGCGGCGCGGTGGTGGTCACGGCGCTGCTCGTCCATATCGGACTGGAGTTCAAGCGACAGACGCGGCCAGTCAGGGCAGGGGTCACCGGCGTGCCGTCGCCGAATTGATGCGGCGCCCTAGCTTTGCCATTGACAAGTTCGCTGCCGCGCGGGCAGGCTGGGACCACGGCAACAACAAGACAGGCTTATCTTGCCAAGTCTCCCCGGCGACCCGATCGAGACCGGATCACATCCCAGTATTTCTGCCTGCGCGGCGGCGAAAGCTTCTGACGATGCGGCGACTCCTTCCAGCCCAGGACAGTGGCGCGCGAGCATCGCTTGCGACAGCCGGCGGCGCGGCAATTGGCGCTTGTCGCCTCCTGGAAAGCTCAATAGTCTGAAGCAAATGCCCGGCCGCGCGGATACCGCGACGCGCCGGCGATGGAACACTCACCAAAGGAGAATAGCATGATCCGCAAAGCGCTCTGGCTTTCGGCGACTTCGGCATTTCTGGCGCTCTTTACGCTCGGCGGCCACGCCGAGGACCGCGTCGTCAATGTCTTCAACTGGTCGGACTATATAGACCCCACGGTCATCGACGATTTCACCAAGCAGACCGGCATCAAGGTGGTCTACGACACGTTCGATTCCAATGAGATCCTGGAAACCAAATTGCTTGCCGGCGGCAGCGGCTATGACGTCGTCGTGCCGAGCGGCAATTTTCTTGCCCGCCAGATCCAGGCCGGCGTGTTCCAGAAGCTCGACAAGTCGAAACTGCCGAACCTCTCCAACATGTGGGACACGGTTTCGGAACGGACCGCCAAATACGATCCCGGCAATGAATATTCGATCAATTACATGTGGGGCACGGTCGGCCTCGGCTACAACATCAAGAAGGTGCAGGCAGCGCTCGGCACCGACAAGATCGACAGCTGGGACGTGTTCTTCAATCCGGAAAAGCTGGCCAAACTGAAGGATTGCGGCGTCTATGTCCTGGATTCGCCGACCGACATCTTCCCCACCGCCTTCAAATATCTCGGCATCAATCCTGAGACCACGTCGCCGGACGATTTTGCCAAGGCCGAGGAATTGATGATGAAGATCAGGCCCTACATCAGGAAGTTCCATTCCTCCGAATACATCAACGCTCTGGCCAATGGCGATATCTGCCTGGCGGTTGGCTGGTCGGGCGACGTGTTCCAGGCGCGCAACCGCGCCGAGGAGGCCAAGCAGGGCGTCGAGATCGGCTACGCCGTGCCGAAGGAAGGCGCCGAAATGTGGTTCGACCAGATGGCAATCCCTGCCGATGCGCCGCATGTCGCCGAGGCGCATGAGTTCCTGAACTATATGATGAAGCCGGAGGTGATCGCCAAATCGTCGAACGCCGTGCTCTATGCCAACGGCAACAAGGCTTCCCAACAATTCGTAGACAAGGCGCTTCTGGAGGATCCCGCTGTCTACCCGGACGCCGCGACCTTGCAGAAGCTCTTTACGATCTCGCCCTACGATCCCAAGACCCAGCGCGTCATTACGCGCACCTGGACCAAAATCGTCACCGGTCAGTAGTCAGTCCGAGGAGGCCCGGCAGTCACCCTGCCGGGTCTCCTTCTTTTCGATGGGGCAAAACAGCAGCGGAGTGGCACATGAAATCGCTTGGCAGCATCCGCAGGGATTTCGCGCCTTGGAACGATCCGAACGCCAAGCCATACATTCAGTTCGACAACGTCTCCAAGAAGTTCGGCGACTTCACCGCCGTGAACAATCTCTCGCTGACCATATTCGAGCGCGAGTTCTTCGCCCTGCTCGGCGCCTCCGGTTGCGGAAAATCGACGCTGCTCAGGATGCTCGCCGGCTTCGAGGAGCCGACGGCCGGCCGCATCCTGCTCGACGGCCAGGATCTGCGCGGCATCCCGCCTTATCGCCGGCCGGTCAACATGATGTTCCAGTCCTATGCCCTGTTTCCGCATATGACTGTGGAGAACAACATCGCCTTCGGCCTCAAGCAGGAAGGGATGGCCAAGCCAGACGTCGAAAAGCGCGTCGCCGAGATGCTCAAGCTGGTCAAGCTCGAGCAGTTCGCCAAGCGCAAGCCGCACCAGCTCTCCGGCGGCCAGCGCCAACGTGTCGCGCTCGCCCGTTCGGTCGCCAAGCGGCCGAAGGTGCTGCTGCTCGACGAGCCGCTCGGCGCGCTCGACAAGAAGCTGCGCGAGGAGACGCAGTTCGAACTGATGGACCTTCAGCAGGAACTCGGCCTCACCTTCGTCGTCGTCACCCACGACCAGGAAGAGGCCATGACCATGGCCGACCGTATCGCCATCATGGACAAGGGCGAGGTCATGCAGGTCGCGACGCCGGCGGAAGTCTACGAGGCCCCGGCGTCGCGCTTCGTCGCGCATTTCGTCGGCAACGTGAACATGTTCGAGGGCAAGGTTGCCGAACGGACGGACAAGACGGCGCGCATCACCGGAGCGACCGGCGCCCAGATCCTCGTCGAGAATGCCGGCAATGCCGCCGCCGCGGGCGCCGATATCGTCTTCGCGATCAGGCCGGAGAAGATCAAGGTGTCGTCCAAGAAGCCGGCCGATGGCGTCAATGCGCTGGAGGGCGAGGTTTACGACATCGCCTATCTCGGCGACATGACCGTCTATCACGTCCGGCTGGACGACGGGCAACTCGTGCGGGCAAGCGCCTTGAACGCGGCGCGCATCACCGAGGACCCGCTGACCTGGAACGACCGCGCCTGGGTCTCTTTTCGGCCGGATGCCGGCGTCGTACTGACGCGGTAGGGGGCTGACATGTCCGACATCGCCGCCACCGACGCCGCCCTACCGGCCGCGGCAAAACCGTTGCTGGCGCGGCTGGGCGCCGGCTTCGTCAACCGTCTCGTCATCTTCATTCCCTATCTCTGGCTGCTGTTCTTCTTCCTCGTCCCCTTCATCATCGTCTTCAAGATCTCGTTGTCGCAGACGGCGATCGCCATGCCGCCCTATACGCCGGTGCTTGATTTCAGCGATGGCGTCTCCGGCTTCTTCGCGGGCTTTCGCGATCTCAACTTCGACAACTATGCCTGGCTGACGCAGGACGCGCTCTACTTCAACGCCTATGTCACCAGCTTGATCATCGCGGCGATCTCGACCGTGCTGACGCTGATCGTCGGCTATCCCATAGCCTACGGCATAGCCCGCGCGCCGGCGACGATCCGCCCGACCTTGCTGATGCTGGTCATCCTGCCGTTCTGGACCTCGTTCCTGATCCGGGTCTATGCCTGGATCGGCATCCTGAAGCCCGAGGGGCTGCTCAATCAGTTGCTTCTGTCGCTGCATCTGATCAACCAGCCGCTGGTCATCCTCAACACCTATACGGCGATTTTCATCGGCATCGTCTACTCCTACCTGCCGTTCATGGTGCTGCCGCTCTATTCGTCGCTGGAAAAAATGGATTATTCGCTGATCGAGGCGGCCAAGGACCTTGGTTGTCCGCCGACCAGTGCATTCTGGAAGATCACGTTCCCGCTGTCATTGCCCGGCGTCATCGCCGGCTGCCTGCTGGTGTTCATTCCGGCGGTCGGCGAATTCGTTATTCCCGATCTGCTTGGCGGTTCGCAGACGCTGATGATCGGCAAGACGTTGTGGAACGAGTTCTTCGCCAATCGCGACTGGCCGGTCTCTTCAGCCGTTGCGGTCATCCTGCTGCTGTTGCTGACGGTCCCGATCATGATCTTCCAGCAAGCCCAGGCGAAGGCGCAGGAGCAGGACAAATGAACAGCAGCTGGAGCCGCTTCAACATCACCTCGATCGTGCTCGGTTTCGCCTTCCTCTATTTGCCGATCGTGCTGCTCATCGTGTTCTCCTTCAACGAATCCAAGCTGGTCACCGTCTGGGGCGGCTTTTCGACCAAATGGTACGTGTCGCTGTTCCACAATCAGGGCCTCATGGACGCCACCTGGGTGACGGCGCGCGTCGGCGTCATTTCGGCCACGGCGGCGACCGTGCTCGGCACGTTGGCGGCGCTGACGCTGACACGCTACACGCGTTTCCGGGGCAGGGTACTGTTCTCCGGCATGGTGTTCGCGCCTTTGGTCATGCCCGAAGTCATCACCGGCCTGTCGCTGTTGCTGCTCTTCGTCGCTGTCGGCCTCGACCGGGGCTTCCTCACCGTCACACTCGCACACACCACCTTGACGATGTGCTTCGTCGCCGTGGTCGTGCAGTCGCGCCTTGTCTCCTTCGACCGCTCGCTGGAGGAGGCGGCGATGGATCTCGGCGCGCCGCCGGTCAAGACATTCTTCCAGATCACGCTGCCCGTCATCCTGCCTGCGATCGTGTCGGGGTGGATGCTTGCCTTCACGCTCTCGCTCGACGACCTGGTCATCGCCAGCTTCACCTCGGGGCCGGGTGCGACCACGCTGCCGATGAAGATCTACAGCCAGGTTCGTCTCGGCGTGACGCCGGAGATCAACGCCGCCTGCACCATTCTGATCGCGGTCGTCGCGGTCGGCGTCATCGTCGCTTCGCTTGCCAACAAGCGTCGCGAGGTCCAGCGCCAGCGCGACGAGCAGGCCGCCCAACGCGGCTGAGCATGATCCCGAAAAGTGGGCACCGGTTTTCGCGGACAAACGGTTCCGTTTGTCCAGAGATCATGCCCGAATAGGCTGAGCATGATCCCGAAAAGTGGGAACCGGTTTTCGCGGACAAACGGTTCCGTTTGTCCAGAGATCATGCTTGAACAACGAGGCCGAAAGGCTGCTTATTCGCCCGACACGCCGCGGTTGATCGGCGAAATGAACGGCGTGCTCCATGTCCCCCCAACGAAGAAGGACGATTGCTTGGGGCCTTGTTGGCCGTTTGCCTGCGTGGCGACCTGGTCCGGCTGGATGACACCGCCTGACAGCGCCAGCCCCCGTCCGGCATAGGAGGCGATGCCGGAAAGCCAGATCTTGTACTTCGCCGAATTGGCTTCGGCCTTGTCCAGCCTCGCCACGCCTTTCGAGATGGTGGCCTTCAGTTCGGCGCCATCGATCGGCAGTGTCCCGTCCGAGACGTCGTCAAGTGCGAAGAAGCCGCCCTGTTCGGTATGCTTGAGAAAGGCCGGCAGGTTGAATTTGCTGAGCGCGCCTGGCCCGAAGGTCGCCGAAACCGAGCCGTCGGCGGTTTCGAAGATCGAGTCCCAGGTCCTGCCGGGCCCTTTGAGGATGACGGACACGGTCCCCGTGCCGACCGGCACCAGCCGCGTCATCCCGGCCGCCGTGCCGAAAGCGCCGCCATCGATATCGGAAGCCAGCAGCCGGATCTCGACCTGGCTGCCCTCGGGCTTGCGGTCGAAGCGAAGGCTGCTCTGGATGTTGCCGCCAAAGGCCGAGGCATCGGAAATGTCGAAAACGGACAGGCCATCCTTGACCTGCGCCGTGGCGGCGACGTCGGCAAGCTGGATGGAGCCTGCCGTGGCGTGCGCCGCCGACAGCCTGAGGTCGAGATTGACCCGGTCGGCGAAATTCGTGTCGACTTCGCTCGGACCTGCCCCGCTTGCCGGCCCGAGCGGCGTGAAGGCGGACAGGAACGACCTCAGATCGAGCGTGTCGAAGGCGAGCGTGCCGGAGATCACCGGCTGTGCGTCGCCAAGCGACAGGTCCAGCGCACCCATGCCTGGGTTATTGTCGAGGGAGAGTGCGGTGTTCTCGAATTTGACGCGCCCCGCCGTCGCGGTCACCTTGCTCGAGATGCTGACGGAGCCGATCGCGGCGCCCGGCGCGATATCGGCCTGCGACCATTCAAGCACACGCCGCAGCGAGGGCGCTGAAAACTTGGCCTGGCCGTCGAAATAGGCGTTTTCGGACATGCTGGCCGTGCCGTCGAAGGAGAAGGTGGCGGGCGCCGCCTTGAACGACAGGGTGAGCGGCGCCATGCCGCCGGCAAACAACACCAGCGGCTTCGGCGATGCGGCATCCACGGCGACGCTTTCGCCGCGCCAGATGCCGGTCGCCGAGAGCGTCGCATTGCTGTTCATCGCCGCCCATGTCGCCTGGCCGCTCAGGCTACTCAGCACCTCTTCGTCCTTGCCGTTGACGGACGCCACCATGCGGCCGTCCCTGAACTCCACCGTGCCGAAAGTGTCGGCCGGTAGCTTGTCAAGATCGGGTTTGGCGGGGTCCGCACCGACCACGCCGCGCGCCACGTCGATGGCGCGTGCGATGCGGCCGCCGGTCGGAGCGGTGGGCAGGAACAGGCCGCTCGCCGTGCGCTGGACCCTGATCGTCGGCCGCACCAGCCGCGCCGTGGAAAACACCACGTCGCCGCGCAGCGCCGCCATGGCCGAGAGGTCGACCTCGACCCGTTCGGCCTCGACGACCGGCGGTGCGTCGACGTCGGTCCACTTCGAAAGCGTCACATCCGTCAGGATCGCCCGGAAGTTCGGCCAGACCTCGATGCGCGGCGAGCCTTCGATGGCAACCCGGAAACCGCTCCAGGCACTCAATTCCCAGGCGATACGATCGCGCACGATACGCGTCGAAGCGATCAGCGGCAGGGCGGCGACCACCAGCGCGATGACGATCACGGCAGCGCCGATCGCCCATGTTCCGCGTCGGATCAAAGATGATGGCATATCGCCCCGTATGCTTTCGTTCCGACAAAAATCGTCCGGCGGGTGTAAACCCGGTCGTCACCACGACTTCCAGTCGTCACTACGACTTCTAGTCGTCACTACGACTTAGGGTCGAGGCATTTCAAGTCTTTATGGCCCGGCGATGGCATTTGCGCACATCTGGACGCCTCGGCCGAACAAAATCTTGCTCTGCTGCGGCGCAATATGCATAAGCGGTGGCGATCCTGGGAGGACCCATCATGGCTGCCGAAGTACCACTCTGGACCCCGACGCAGGACCAGATTGACGCTGCGCCGCTGACCGCCTTCATGAAGGCCGCCGCTGCAAAAAGCGGCATATCCGTGACTTCCTATGCCGACCTTCACCGTTGGTCGGTGGCGGACCGCGAAGCGTTCTGGAGCCTGGTCTGGGATTTTTGCGGCATCGTCGGCGACAAGGGCAGCGCCGAAAGCGAGCGTGTGCTCGTCGCTGGCGAGAAGATGCCGGGAGCGGCCTTCTTTCCCGACGCGATGGTGAATTTCGCCGAGAACCTCCTGAAGAAGACCGGAGCAGGAGAGGCGATCGTGTTTCGCGGCGAGGACAAGGTCGAGCGCCGGCTGTCCTGGAACGAACTGCATGCGCTCACCTCGCGCTTCCAGCAACTCTTCTTGTCGCTCAAGGTCAAGAAAGGCGACCGTATCGCTGCGATGATGCCCAACATGCCGGAAACAGTCGCCGCGATGCTCGCGACCGCCTCTATCGGCGCGGTGTGGTCGTCCTGCTCACCGGATTTCGGCGAGCAGGGCGTTCTCGACCGGTTCGGGCAGATCGAACCCGTCGTCTTCATCGTTCCCGATGGTTACTGGTACAACGGCAAGGCGATCGAGGTCGCCGACAAGATCGCCGCGGTGGCCGCAAAGCTGGACACTGTCCGCAAGGTGGTGGTCGTTGACTATCTCGGCACCTCGGCCGATGTCGCTGATACGATCGATAAGGCCGTGGCGATGGAAGAGGCGCTGTCGCCCTTCGCGGTCAGGCAGGTCACCTTCGAGCGGCTGCCGTTCGCGCATCCGCTCTACATCCTGTTCTCGTCCGGAACGACCGGTATTCCCAAATGCATCGTCCATTCGGCCGGCGGAACGCTGATCCAGCACCTCAAGGAACATCGCCTGCACGCAGGCCTGCTCGACGGCGACCGCTTCTTCTACTTCACCACCTGCGGCTGGATGATGTGGAACTGGCTGGTGTCGGGCCTCGCTTCGGGCGCGACGCTGCTGCTCTATGACGGCTCGCCCTTCTATCCCAACGGCAATGCGCTGTTCGACTTCGCCGACGCCGAGAAGATGACCTTCTTCGGCACCTCGGCGAAATTCATCGATTCGGTACGCAAGGCCGGCCTCAAGCCGATCCAAAGCCATGATCTGTCGACCGTGCGCGCCATCTCCTCGACGGGCTCGCCGCTGTCGCCCGAGGATTTCCGCTTCGTCTACGACGGGATCAAGAAGAATGTGCATCTGGCATCGGTCTCCGGCGGCACCGACATCGTTTCCTGCTTCGTCCTCGGCGTCCCGACTGAACCGGTATGGACCGGCGAGATCCAGGGACCAGGCCTCGGCCTTGCTGTCGACGTCTGGGACGACGACGGCAAGCCGGTCAGGCAGGAGAAAGGCGAACTGGTCTGCACCAAGGCGTTCCCGGCAATGCCGATCGGCTTCTGGAACGACCCCGAGGGCAAGAAATACCGGGCTGCCTATTTCGAGCGTTTCGACAATGTCTGGTGCCATGGCGACTTCGCCGAGTGGACCGCTCATGGCGGCATGATCATCCATGGCCGCTCCGACGCGACGCTCAATCCGGGTGGTGTGCGCATTGGTACGGCGGAGATCTACAATCAGGTCGAGCAGATGCCGGAAATCCTGGAGGCGCTCTGTATCGGCCAGGATTTCGACAATGACGTGCGCGTGGTGCTGTTCGTGCGGCTGGCCGCCGGCGTTCAGCTCGACGAGGATCTGGAGAAGCGCATCCGGGCGAAAATCCGCGCTGGCGCCAGCCCGCGCCACGTGCCGGCCAGGATCATCGCCGTGTCAGACATTCCTCGCACCAAATCGGGCAAGATCACCGAGCTTGCGGTGCGCGACGTCGTGCATGGCCGCGCCATCAAGAACAAGGAGGCGCTCGCCAATCCCGAGGCGCTCGAGCTGTTCAGAAACCTGCCGCAATTGGCCGAGTGACCGCCCCGCCCGGCATGGTTAATCAAATCTGCCGCGCGAATTTACCTAGATTTCACGAGTGGTACACATTCGTAAATTTTTTCGGGACCTGGTAAGGACTTGTTAAGGCCCGGCGTCGATAGTCGCACGTAACTTGAGGGAGAAATCCCGTTCCTCAGCCCCCGGAGGATCTGAATTCGCTCAAGCCCCCGTTGTGACAGCAAATCCCATCTTTCAAGGCGTCCTGTTGGGCGCCTTTTCTTTTTCAGGCGGTTGGATGGACGGGAGCTTGCCTATTCCGCAAGCACGCGCGTCGACGGGAACGCGATCTCGACCAGGGTTCCTTCGCCAGGCGTCGAGGTGATGATAAAACGGGCGCGGTTCGCTTCAACCATCGCCTTGGTCAACGGCAGCCCGAGACCGGTGCCGTCGCCGCGCCCCCGTTTCAATGCATTGATCTGTTTGAAGGGCTTCAACGCCTGCTCGATCTCGGCTTGGCTCATACCGATGCCGGTGTCGCGCACGCGCATGACGACATCGCCTGATGTCTCATAGGCGGTCGAGACGATCACCTGGCCGCCGGCCTGGGTATAACGGATGGCGTTCGACAGGATGTTGAGGGCAATCTGGCGCACGCTGCGCAGGTCCGCCACCACTTCCGGCAGTCGCGACGCGAAGCTGGAGCGAATGATGACGCGCTCGCGGTTGGCCTGCGGCTGCATCATCGCCACCGTCTCGGCCAGTGTGTCGTTGAGCGACACCGCTTCATAGGCCATTTCCTGCTGGCCGGCCTCGATCTTGGAGATATCGAGAAGGTCGTTGACGAGATCGAGCACATGATTGCCCGATCGGTTGATATCGCGCAGGTAATCGCGGTAGCGGTCATTGGCCACCGGCCCGAATTTCTCGTCCACCATCAGTTCGGAAAAGCCGATGATGGCATTGAGCGGCGTGCGGATCTCGTGGCTGATGCGGGCGAGGAAATCCGTCTTCTGCGAGGAGGCGCGCTCGGCCATCGCACGCGCCTGGGTCAGGTCCTCCTCGGCCCTCTTCCACTGCGTGATGTCGCGCACCACCGCGCAAAACCCGCTGTCGTTGGGCAGCCGGCCGATGGTCATGAACAGCGGAATGAAGCGGCCCTGCGCCTCGCGGCCGATGACTTCGCGGCCGTCGTTCAGGACGCTCGCCACGCCGGGCTCGGACAGGCCGTCGAGATAATCGCGCGCTGCGCGCTGGCTTTCGATGGCAAACAGCGAGGCGAACGGCTTGCCGGTCACGTCGTCGCTGTCGAAGCCGAACAGCGCCTCGGCTGGACGGCTTATGGAACGGATCGCGCCGTCACGGCCGATCAGCACGACACCGTCGGTGGCGGTATCGATGATGGTGCGCATCTCCGCGATGCGCGCCTTGAGCTCGGAAATATCGGGCTGCGTCTGCTCGTCGCCGGCCGCATGCAGTGCCGCCGGTGCCTCATCCTCGCCCGAACGGCGCACCACCAGCATCAGCGCCTTGCCGTCGCGCCACGGCACCGAGCGCAGGATAGCCTCGATTGGAAATTCCTGCCCGCCATGCGTCTTCAGCCGCAACGCCCGGTCGGCGCCCTCGGCGGCGCCATCATGGCCATAGGGGTCGGCAAACAGCGCGCCCAGCCCGCCGGCATCCGCCAGTTCATCGAGCGTCTCATAGCCTGTCAGGACGAGAAACTCCTCGTTGGCGTAATGAAGTTCATCCCCGGAATGGATGAGCAGCGGCACGGGCAGCTTACTCAGGAGCGAGGTGTCGGGAGCCTTGCTCTCGTCTCCGACCGCAAAGGCCGACGGCACGAACCCTTCGAGCTTGAGCGGAGGCACTTTGAGGCGTGGCCGCTCGACCGGAGCCTCCACCGCGTCGCTTGTGCCGGCGGCCCCCTCGGCGGTCGCGGCCTGCTCATCGGATGCGGACGCTTCCTCGTCCCCGACCCAGTCCTCACTGTCCTCGGCATCGCGAAAATCGGCCGATGTCATGCTCTCGTCGTCGGCAATGTCATCGTTGGCGCCGGCGACGGTCGGTTCGCCTGCCGCCGCGACGGGCTCTTCGCTCTCCCGTTCCGTCTGCGCCGCCGCCGGTTCGGAAGCCGGGGTCTCGTCATTGTTGTCGGCGATCGGCGCTGGTTCCTCGCTCCGCTCGGCATAGTCGAGCAGCGAACCCGTCACTCCGGCCACCGTGTCGGCGGGCTCCTCATCAGCCGTTTTGTCCGGCCGTTCGCCATCAAGCCGGGCGAGATCCTCTGCATCCTCGGCATCGACATCGGTTTCGGACGGCTCAGCCGGTGCGGCTTCGCCCTTTGGCGCAAGGTTTTTGCGGGCGTCCGCTGGTTTCTCGGACGGCCCCGCCGGCGTTGCCGCCTCCGGTTGCCCGGCATCGTCCGGACCCGGTCTTTCAGCCTCCGGCTCGTCCGGGCTGCTTTCCTTCTTCAGCCGCTCGCCGATTTCGCGGAAGGCGCTGCGTTCCAGGGTCGACAGACCCTTGTCGTTAGCCGGCTGGCGATGTTCGGCCAGACGGATCACCTTGTCGGCAAAGCGGCGTTCAGGCTTCGGCACGATGGTCAGCGCCGGCACCTCGCCCCGGAACGGGTCCGATGGCTTCAACTCCTCGGCCTTCGGCTCCTCGGGTGCGGGTTCGACCGGTTCCGGCGCCTGGGGGGCCTCGCTGTTGGACACCAGCGCCATGCCGATCGCTTCAGGATCGACAACGGCGTCGCCGGCGCGGGCGACGCCGAAACCGCGGAAACCCTCGAAGGCACGGCTGCGGCCATAGACGGGCAGGGCCGCCAGGTCGACGGGGATCTTCAGGTCCGTGCCGACGACCGGCCACAACACGGAACGGCCGGACCAGGTGTCGCGCCGCTCCAGGAGACCGGCGATCTCGCCGGACGCATCCAGCCCGAAGGCCGCCGCGACGTCCCTGAAGCGCCTGCCGATGACGTCCGCGGCCGGTTTGCCGACGACGTCGGCGAATTCCGGCGACAGCGCGCTGAACCTGCCCTCGGCGTCGGTTCGCCAGACGAAACGCAGCGGCGCCGCCGTGCGGTCCACGGTCCTGGCGGCCGGGGCTGCCGGAACAACTGGAGCCTGGGCATCGTGCTTCGCGTCCTCGGCTGGACCTTCGGCGGCAGCCGGCGAAGGTGCAGCTTCGGCGTCCGGCGCGGCTGGGCCGCGCGCATGCCTCCCGTCCTCGCCGGCATTGAAATACCAATGGTCGTGCTGTGCCGGCGTGCCGCTTGCCGCCGGTTGTCCGGGTTCTGCCGCCTCCGGCTCCTGCACGGCCGCTTCGGCAGCGATTCGCGCTGCCGGTTCCGAAATATCCTTGGCGACGGCCTGTGAGCGGTCACGTTCTTCGGAACGCTCGGCCGCTGGAGTTCCCTGCCCAGGCGCACCGTCGTCCAGCCTGTTCTCGTCGATCACCACCAGCAAATGCCGCTCAGGCGTCAGCCGGGCGAGACCCGCCGGATAGGATGTGCCGCCGCCCGGAACCAGCCGCTTGACGATGCGGTCGCCCTCATTCGCGACGTCGGCCACCAGCGCGGCCAGCGTCGCGGGCTCGATGCCGAGCTGCGAAAAGCTCTCCGATGCCGCTTCGACATTGCCGCTGGCGTCGATGAAGGCGATGAAATGACCATCTTCCGTGAAGCCGCTGATGGCCCTGCCGGCGATTTCGGCCGCACTGCGCGAGCCGGTCTGGGCCGCCCGCACCGCCAGCATGATGGCGTTCTCGCCGTCGGGCAGCGTCACAGCGCTTGCAAGGAAGCCGATGGCGCGGCTGGTCATGCCGGTCGCCAGCCTGACCGTGATGCTTCGGTCGCTGCCGATGTCGGGAAATCCACTGGTTGCCATGATCTGGCGGCGGGCGATCAGCGGCAGCCGTGCCTCGGCGCCGATGATGCTTTCGATGTCGGGATAGCCGAACACCGCGGCACCCGGTCCATTGGCCCAGATCACCTGCTCCAGATTCGCCGACAGGATCGCGATCGCGTCGCCGGCGGCGAAGCGCTGGCGGACCGCGTCGAGCACGGCGACGTCAAGAAAGGAATATTCGGACGGCATGCGCTGGCGAAATCCTCATGCAGCGGGCATTTTTGCAGTTAACGCTTTGTTAATAAAAGCCGGCGGCGCGAAGGTCCACAAGCCAGAACGTGCATAGGCCTGAATTTCGGCTCTTGGTTAACGGCCGAGACGGGAATCTATGGTGCAGTGCAACAAAGATATTGCAATGCACAAAAATTGCCTTTATATTGCCATCATACATGAACGAGACGGCTTTCCGTCAAAGCCGCTACCGCTGAAAAGGATGGAAAATGTCCAGGACCAAGACTGCCGAGACCATCGAAAACGTTGAATTCCCGAGCTTTGACGCTTCCAAAGCCACCGACCAGATCCGCGCTTTCGCCGAGAAGGGCGTTGAGCAGTCGAAGGAGGCTTACGCCAAGCTCAAGACTGGCGCCGAGGAGACCCAGAAGGCCCTGGAATCCACATACGAGTCCGCCAAGACCGTTTCCAGCGACCTGTCGCTCAAGACCGTTGCCGCACTGCGCGCCAATGCCGAAGCGGGCTTTTCGCATCTCGAGGCGCTGATCGGCGCCAAATCGCTGTCGGAAGTCGTGGAGCTGCAGACCGCGTTCCTGCGCAAGCGCGTCGAAATGACCGTCGAGCAAGCCAAGGAGTTCCAGACCGTCGCCTCCAAGGCGGCCGAGGATGTCTCCAAGCCGATCAAGACCGTTTTCGAGAAGGCGATGAAGGACATCAAGGCCGCCTAATATTTGCGCATGATCAGAAGATGTAACAAAAGGTCGCATTTTCTTCGAAATGATCGTGTGTATGATGGCAGCCATCAACGAATACCCGGTCGGCGGAACCTCCTCCCTCCGCCTCCGGGGTGACCAGCCAGCACCTCCTCCCGCTGGCTCGTAACAGGAAAAGGCCGGCACCTCCTCCCGCCGGCCTTTTTCTTGTCGGCAGATCCGCTTCCATGTGGGCAAGTGACCTTTGCTTTGCAAAAGCCTTGAATTAAAATCCATAAGCCCGTAAGGACGCATCGCCGAACGACAGAGCACTCGAGGGGACTACGTTCCGCCGATCCCGCTCAGGCAAACGTGCCGTTGTAGCTCAGCTGGTTAGAGCGCCGGATTGTGGATCCGGAGGTCGCTGGTTCGATCCCAGCCAACGGTACCATCGGCTTTCCTCTAAACAACTGGTTTGCTCAATAAAATTTTGACCGTGGACTTCCGGGCTTGCTCTGTAAAGCGACAGCCTGCTCAGGCTGTCGAAACCGCCGAAGTGATCCATGTGCATATGCGTCACGAAGACGTGCGAGATTCGCAGGATTTCGCGCAGCGAAAGCGTCGAAAGCTCTCCGAGATAGAAAAGGATGGCCCTGTTGCGGAAGCGGAAATCCAGTAGCAGGCCCGGATCGGAAAAAGGTTCGTTTACCAAGCGCGGCTGGACAAAAAGCGTGACTGGGAGAAGACCGCCGCGAGCGATGCTGGCTTCCTCCGTTCAGCTTCTCTTTGCCCGACCGGCATATTGGTCGACCGCGCCGGCCATCTGGAGCATGAGTGTGTCCATGGAGATGGAATTCCCGCCATAGGGGTAGAAGTCGGATTTATCGCCTTTCTTCCATTTCTCCCGCAGCTCGGGTTCGGTGATGTCCCAGTCGCGATAGGTCCTTTGCGCCAGTTCGCGCAGTTCTGCGTGCAATTCGGCGGTGGAGGGGCGGCCCCAGTAGTAGTAACCGTTGTAGACCTTGAAGACTTCGAGGTCCCGCCCGAGCACGATCGTGTGCGGGATCATCACGTCGTGCGTGGTGTCGGTGTATTCCTTGATGTCCAGGTCCTTCTGCACGAGCCGTTCCTCGTCATAAAGAAAGGGCCAGGGCGCGGAGGTCTGCTGGCGGTAATTGTTGGTCGTATGCCAATCATCCGTGGTGATCGTGACGAGCTGTGTGTAGCCGACGACCAATTGCGAGTGAAACCGCACCAGTTCGAGCATTTGCTGCCGGTCTTTCGGACAGAAGAACCCACGCGTCAGCATCACGATCATCAGCTGGTCGCCCTGCAGGTCCGACAGCCGCCGTGGTGTCTTGGTGTGGTCGGGAAGAACGTAGTCGGGGAACTTCGCGCCAGCCACAATGTCTTGTCTCATTTTCAGTCGCTCCCATCGATCCGGTTCTGTAACTCCCGAACAAAAGACTCCCCCCATGTTCCTTTATTCCAGGCAAGCCGATATGACGGCCGTCTGCCGTCGAACCGGCGACCCCATCGAGAGCGCATCCAAGTCGAGTTCGCCATCGACGATCGGCTTGCCGCCCTTTTCCAAACTCGAGCTTCGACCGGTTTTCGGTGCCTGCTTTTGAGTTCGTCAATCACTCCCTTGATCATCGCTAAACGGATTTCCGCGTAACCGCCGTGTAGCGCGTGATGGCACCCTCGTCGGGATCCTGAAAATGCACGGTAGCGTCGGCTGCGGCCGAGAATCCGCCGCTTTCAAAGTGTCGGCTCGGGAGAACGTGTTGTAGCCCGGCAAAACCGCAGCGCTGATCCGTTCAGCGAATTCCGCTGGCCAGTCACCTGGCCGAAATACGGACGCGCCGGTCACGCCATGCGTGATGACCTTGGTCATTGCCAGCCGGGTAGGAAGCACGCCGCCAAAGAAATCTTTTGGGCCTGCGAGGGACGCTGCGGATGTTCCGATGATCCACACCTTTGGGCTACATGCCCTGCAAAAGTTCGAGATCATCACACATGCGGTGTAACGAACCAGGTCATTGGCCAGAAGCTGAGGAGGTGCCAGTATATGGACCAGCGCACGCTTTGCGCGGTTAGGCCATGGCCGTCCTCTAAATCGCGAGATTGCAGATAGGTCCCATCATGCCCCCTGCTTTTATGACATCGAAGTTGGCAACCGTCGTGGCGATGATTGCTACCGTCGCCATTCTTTACGTCGCCAAGGAGGTCCTGCTGCCATTGGCAATAGCGGTCCTTCTCACATTTGCGTTGGCGCCGATTGTTTCTTTGCTCCGAAAGTTGAAGCTGCCGCGAATGATCGCTGTGCTTGGCGCGGTTGCATCGGCCTTCGTCCTCGTGTCGCTGTTCAGCCTGATCGTTGCCACGCAGGTGAGCCAGGTCGCGCAGGACATTCCGACATACCAATCCAACATCCTCGAGAAGATTCGGACTTTGAAAGAAACAGGATCCGAAGACGGCCTTATCAGCCGGCTCGGCAAGGTGTTCGAGCGCGTCAACACTGAGATAAACAAATCCCAATCCAGCGGGCAGGCAGATGTGGAGCAAACCACGAAGCAGCAGGATCCGCTTCTGGTTCAGATATTCTCGCCCCAGCGTCCGATAGAGACGCTGAGGAACATCATCGAGCCGCTGATCGGACCACTCGCCACGACCGGCCTTGTCATCATCGTGGTGATTTTCATGCTGCTCGAGCGTGAAGAATTGCGGGATCGATTCATCCGCCTTGTGGGCTACAGCGATCTCCATCGCACGACCCAGGCATTGCAGGATGCAGGCAGTCGCGTCGGACAATATCTGCTCATGCAATTGGTCGTGAACATCGTCTACGGCGTGCCCCTTGCGATAGGTCTTTGGTTTCTTGGCATTCCCAATGCCCTGCTATGGGGCATGTTGGCCGTTGTCTTGCGTTTCGTACCCTTTATCGGTCCGGTTATCGCGGCGGTGATACCTTTGTTTCTTGCCTTCGCAGTGGCTCCCGGCTGGAGCTTACTGGTATGGACTGGCGCTCTCTTCATCTTGGCAGAGCTCGTAATCAGCAACATCGTCGAGCCCTGGCTTTACGGCTCGCACACGGGCCTCTCGCCGCTGGCGATCATCGTAGCCGCCGTTTTCTGGGCTTGGCTATGGGGCCCGGTCGGCTTGGTGCTGTCGACGCCGTTGACCGTCTGCCTTGTCGTGCTTGGACGGCACGTGCCCCAGTTCGAATTCCTGCAGATCCTGTTTGGCGATGAGCCGGTGCTTGACCCGAAGGAGCGTCTGTACCAGCGGCTTCTTGCCGACGATATCGACGAAGCCACCGACAACGCGGAAGAAATGCTCGAGGAGAAATACCTGATCGAGTTCCACAGCACGGTTGCGATTCCGGCGTTGCTGCTTGGTGAACAGGACCGGGCTCGGGGCGCACTGACGGCAAGTCAGTTGGCGAACCTTGCCGAAAACGCCCGCACCCTGGTGGCCAACCTCAACGAGATCGCCGCGGAGGAAGAAGAAGAGGAAGAAGACGAGCACGCGGAAAAAGAAGGCGCGAGCGCGGATCCGGGCGAAGAGGATGAGGATCAAGCCGAGTTTGCGCCTGATCTCCCGGATGGTGCTGGGAAGTCAGTGCTGTGTATCGGCGGGCGCGGAGACCTCGACGATGTGGCCGCTGCGATGCTCGCGCAGGTCATTTCGATCGAGGGTGCGGATTGCGTGGCCGCGAGCCACCGTGACCTCCTCCCCGCGCGGATCCGGAAACTTCCGCTTGAAGCTCGCGACGCAGTCGTCGTGGGCTTCCTCAACCGCGATTCGTTCAAACACGCGGTGTTCGTCGTGAGGCGCTTGAGGCGACTCGCACCGCGTGCACGCATCGGAATCGCGCTCTGGCACGACACCCATGACAAGCCCAGGGAGGATACGGCGGGCCTCGCCGAGCAATTGGAAGCGGACTTTGTTGCGTTCAACGTGGTCGACTGCGTGACGGGTGCGCTTTCAAACGAAGAACCGCGTCAAGTGAAAAAGAGAAAGCAAAGAAATCTAAGGCGGCCTCGCGCTCGTCAGGGCGTGGCGGCGACGGTGCAATTGGACGATTCGTTGGCTCAGCCGGTGCGGTGATCGTCAACGGCACGGCCCCTTTTGGACCAACTTCGGCTACCTGATAATGATCATGTGAGCGGTACCTCTGGCACCGGCAGGTAGTTTCGAAAGTTCGCTGGCAATCGCGCATCCACAGCGAACATCCGGGTGTTCGCTCTCCGTTCGACCTTAAGCAGATTCTGAAACAGCTCTTGTTCCGGCCCCAATTACGGAATCCTACCTATCTGTTACATTCGGCGACGCGGCGCTTTCGACGGTGTTTGAGCAGGAAAGGGCGGTGCCGGATTATCTGCTGCCCGGCTTTCGCTGGGCCTGAAATCTACACGGAGACGGGTGCGATCAACTCCAGAGAAACGAGTTCGCGCGCGACTTCGTCCCAGTCGGCGCAGATGGTTCGGGCGCCGGCCACGCGTAGTTTCTCGGCATGCCCCGGATAGGTGTGGCCGCCGCCGATGAAGCCGATCGCCGTCATGCCGGCGGCGACTGCGCCCTGCACGCCGAAAGGCGAGTCCTCGACAACCGCGCAGTGCTTCGGTTCGATGCTCATCTGATCCGCGGCGAACAGGAAGATGTCGGGGGCGGGCTTCCCGCGCGCGACCATTGACGATGAGAATATGTTCTCGCCGAAGAATCTCGCGAGCCCTGTGACCGAAAGGCTGTGATGTATCCGTTCCAGCGAGGAGGATGAGGCGACGCAGCGGGGATTGGACAGCTGTTCAAGGAAGGGCTTCAGGCCCGCCATCGGCTGCAGACTTTCGGTGAAGAGCGCTTTCACCTCGTCCCATAAATCCGTGGTCTGATGCTCCTCAAGACGATGGCCGGTCGTGAGCCTGATGCGCTCCAGGATGTCGGTCTGCTTCATGCCGACGCATTGCAGGACCGCCTGCGGGTCGAGTTCCATGCCGTGTTTCGAATAGACCCGCCCGTAGGCAAGCGCCGCCAGCGGTTCGCTGTCGACCAGCACGCCGTCGCAGTCGAATATGATCAATGTGTCTTGCATGCTCGCTCCGGTTTGCGCGCCAGGTGTCACAGGCCGCGTAGCGCTTCAAGAAGTTCGTCGTGAATGAGCCCGTTCGAGCCGACCTTCTGCGTGTCCTCGTCTGTGGAGTCGACACCTGAAAGCGTGGTGACCTTGCCTCCTGCTGCGCGTAGCAGCGGCATGGCAGCCGCGTAGGACACGACGTCGGCCTTGATCGAAACCGCCGCATCGAGCTGGCCGGCGGCGACCATCGAATATTCAAAGGCCCCTGAGACGATAACGCGCACGCCGCGCGCGCCGACGCCGAGCCGCCGCACGATCTCTGCGGTGCGCGCCACCTCCTCGGCCGAAAAGTGCGACGTCAGCACGACGGCAATGACCGCATCGGCCAGTCTTGCAGTTGTCGACACATTGGCCGTCTTGCCGTTGACGGTCGCGATCCCCTCGCAGGTGTAGTGCGCCTCGAAGCCGGCGGCGGGCGCGACGGTCAGGCCGACCTTCGTCGCACCCTGCTCCTGATAGGCCATGGTGACGGAGAACCACGGCAGGCCGGACGCGTAGTTTATCGTGCCGTCGAGCGGGTCGACGATCCAGCGGCTTTCGCCCAAGATTCCCGTCGTGCCGGCTTCTTCCGACAGGATGGAAGCTTGCGGCGTAAGCGCGCGCAGCCCGTCGATGACAATGCGCTCCGAAGCGAGATCGGCGGCGGTGACAATGTCCAGCCCTTCCTTGCGAGTGACGTCGAGGCGCTCCTCGCGCATCGACATCAACGTCGCGGCTGCCTTGCGTGCGACGGCATCGGCGTCTTTCAGGATTTGACGGTAGTCGCTCATGTTTCGTTTTTCCCGGGGTAGTCGACATCGGTGATGAAATCGTGGGCGGGGCCAAAATCGCCGATCGGGACGACGTGCGAAACGATACCGGTCTGCGGCGACCAGGCGTGCAGGGCGAAAGCCGGCGGTTCGAAGATGAAGCGATTGGGCTCGCCCGGACGAAGATCGAGCGCGACCTGGTGCGCGACGCCCGGCGCGACGAAGCCGACCGTGCCGGCAAAGCGCGTGGTGATGGGCCGGTGATAGTGCCCGCAGGCCACCCGCTCAATTTCGGCGTGGGACCTGATCATGTCGCGGAAGCCGTCGCCGACGACGCACATCATGATGTCCATGCCGTGCACGCCGACGGGAAAGGGCGGATGGTGCATGAAGACGAAGGTCGGGCGGCCGTCGCCCTCGGCGAGACGCTCACCGAGCCAGGCTTCGCGCCGCTCGCAGATCGCACCACCGTCCTCGCCCGGCTGCACCGTGTCCAGCCCGATAAGGCGGACCGGAAGGTCCTCGATCGTATAATGCAGGAAATCCGGCGACTGGCTCAGATAGGGGAATTTCGGCGCCATCACCTCGCGCATTGTCTCACGCCGGTCGTGGTTGCCAGGAATGACGAAGACGGGCATGGGCAGGGCCGACAGCATGTCGGCGACCAGCGCATACTCTTCCGGGCGACCGCAATCGGCGAGATCGCCGGTGACGAGGACGCAATCGGGCGCCGGATCGAGCGCGGCGACGGTCGCGATGGCGCGACGAGTCATGGTGTTGGTCTGGAGACCCTCATAGGCCATCTGGCCGTCGGGTCGGATATGAAAATCGCTGATCTGTGCAATGAGCATCGGGAGGTCCGGCAGTGTGAAGGGAGGGCTGACACAAGAAGGGCGCCACATCGGCGCCACCTTAAAAAGGGCGCGCCAGCCGAAGCAGGCCGGCGCGCGTGGCATGGCGACTTATTTCATGAGTGCCTGTGTTTCGGAGACGAGGCTGTCGAGCCCGTCCTTGATGGATACGTCGCCGCTCATGACCTTGCTGATGATCTCGCGCTGGGTGCGCCAGATGCGGACCGTGTTGCCCGCCGAATAGCCGGGCCACGGGCGCGACAGTGCCATCTGCTTGGCAACGGTGGCGTAATTCGGGTTCGCTTCGTAGAACGGGCCGAGATAGTCGGTCCCGGTGGCGGCCTTGTTGGTCGGGAGGTAGCCGCTCATCTTCACGACCTGCTCCTGCGCCTTGGGGCCGGTGACGAATTTAAGGAATTCCCAGGCCGCCTTCTGCTTTGCCGGGTCGGAGGCAGTGATCACCGCCGCGTTGCCGCCTGTGGGCAGGCCACCCTTTTCCTTGTCGTCGACCGGGAAGACCGCGGTACGCAGCTTGAATCGGTCGCCGATCAGTTCGGTATCCTGGCTGAGACGGGCAGGCGTATCGAAGAAGATGCCAATCTGGCCGGCGATAAAGGCCTGGCGCGACTGATCCCAGTCGATCAACGGCATGCCGGCATCGGTGACGAAGCTGCGGAAATATTCCAGCGCCTTCAGGCCGTGCTCGTCGCCGAAGGCCACTTTGCCGTCCTTGGTCAGCTCGCCCCCACCTTGCATCAACATGGCGTCCCAGAGCCATTCGTCGGGCCAGTCATGAATATTGTAGGCGAGGCCGGCGATGCCGGAACCGGTGGCCTTGATCTTCTTGGCGAGTTCCATAATGCCCGGCCAGTCGGTAGGCATGTTGTCGGGATCGCCGCCGGCCTTTTTAACCAGGTCGGCATTGTAGAACATGATCGGCATGGAAGCGTTGAAGGCCAGTCCGTAGAGCTTGCCGTCCACCCGGCCGAGGTCGAGAATGTTGTCGGCGTAGTTGGCGTCGCGCCATTCCTTCGACTCAGCGTCCATCATCGTGCCGAGGTCCAATATCTGGTTGCGCGCCTTCAGCTTGCCGACCAATTCATGCAGGACGTGATAGCCCGAATAATAGACGTCGGGCAGGTTGTTGGTGATGGAGGCCCGCAGCATGGCTTGGTGGCCTTCGTCGTAGCTGGCCGCCGGCGCGCGGAACTGGATCTTGATGTCGGGATGTTCCTTCATGAATTCCGCGGCCAGCGGCTCATGGAACTTCGCGAAGGCCGGGAATGCGTAGTAGACGTCGAGCGTCACGGGAGACTGGGCCAGCGCTGTCGACGCCGCTCCCAGCAATACGGCCGAGGCCGCGATGATCTTTGACAGGAATTTCATTAAGGCTTTCCTCCGGTTATGCGATTTGCCCGATGCTCTTGAGGCGATGATGCCGCCTTGCCCCGCGAAAGGTGTGGGGGAACGGCGCGACCGGGCTTCTAGCCGCGCCAGTTGTCAGTTTTATTTCACGCCGGTCATCGTGACGCCCTCGATGAAGCGGCGGCGTGCGAACAGGAACGCGAGCAGCAGAGGCGCGGTCAGGATGGTCGCGGCGGCCGTCAGTGCGCCGTAATTGGTGCCGGCTTCGGCGTCCGAGAAGAACATCATGCCGAGCGGCGGCGGCGCCAGGTTGACGTCGGATATGACGATTAGCGGCCAGTAGAGGTCGTTCCAGTGCGCGACGAAGGAAAACACCGCGAAGGCGGCGATCGCCGGCATGGCGCTGGGCGTGACGATGCGCCACACGATCTCGAACTCGCTCATCCCGTCGAGCCGCGCGGCATGAATGATGTCGTCGGGGAAGGAACGGAAAAACTGCCTGAACAGGAAGATCGCGAAGACTGAGAGGAAGAAGGGCACCATCATGGCGAAATAGGTATTCAGCAGGTCCATCTTCGCCAGCGCGATGTAGATCGGCAGCGCCGGCACCTGTTCGGGCACGCATAGGCCGAGCAGGACGAGGACGAAAAGCAGGTTGCGGCCCGGGAACTTCAGCTTGGCCAACGCGTAGGCGCATGGGATGGCGACCAGAAGCTGGATGATGAGGATGCCGCCGCACACTATGACGCCGTTGAGAGCGAAGCGCAGCAGCGGCGCGCTGGTCAGCGCCATCGCATAATTCTCGAAGCCGTAGAAATGCTTCGGCCAGATCCTGAGCTGGGCGTTGAACACCTCTTCCGGCGGCTTGATCGAGGTCACCAGCATCCACAGGAAAGGCAGGAGAATGAAGGCCGCGCCGGTGATCAGGATGCCGTGAGTGATGAACAGAGAGGCGAAGCGCCGGCCGGCGGAGCCAGCTGGTGTGGTTGTTGTGCCCGTCATCGCGGGAGCAGTGATGGTTGTGTCGGTCATCAGTAATGCACCCTGCGGTCCATGACGACGGTCTGGAGGATCGAGAAGACCAGAATGAAAATGAGGAAGATGAAGGTGAGGACCGACGCATACGCCATGCGGAAGTACTGGAAGCCTTCGAGGTAGACTTTGTAGAGCAGGACCTCGGTCGATCCCACCGGACCGCCATGGGTCAGCACCGCCACCGTGTCGAACACCTTGAAGGCGGTGATCGAACTGGTGACGATGACGAACATGGTCGTCGGTCCCAGCAGCGGCCACGTGATCGTCAGGAAGCGGTCGATTTCGCCGCCGCAGCCGTCGATCTCGGCGGCTTCGTAGAGGTCCTTTGGAATGGTCGAGAGGCCGGCCAGGAACAGGATCATATTGAAGCCGACCAGTTGCCAGATGCCGATCACGGCAAGCGTCGGCAGCGCCAGCGAGGGATTGCTCAGGAAGGCGACCTCGCCGATGCCGAGCCAGCGCAGCACCGCGCTCACCGGGCCGAGGCTGGGGTGCAGCAGGAACTGCCACACGGTCGCCATGGCGATGAAGGTCGAGGTCACAGGCAGGAAGTAGATGATTTCGTAGAGTGAGCGGGTGCGCTTGCGGCGGTGAACGAGGACGGCGACGAGCAGCGACAGGATCACCGAGCCGGGCAGGACGATCGCGACGTAGACGAGCGTGTTCTTGAGTGCGCGGCGGAATTCCGGATCGGTCAGCGCGTCGGTGATGTTTTGCAGGCCGACATAATGGACATCGACCTCGCCGAGCTCGTAGTCGGTGAAACTGAGATAACCGAGCACGCCGAGCGGCACGAGAATCGTCAGCACCAGCAAAAGCAGGGCAGGCAGCGCGAAGCCGCCGGCGACCAGCCTCTCGATGAAGGCCTGCCGGGCACCGGGCCGGGCGGGCGGAGCGGGTACCGCGGTCAGGCTCATGATGCGCGCGCTCCCTCTGCGAGGCGCAGCTTTCCCTTGGCGGCGGTGGCCGCGTCTTGGGAAACTTGGGGTTCCACGCGGTTTCCGGCGGCATCGAAGACATGGCAGGCCGAGGGATGGAACAAGAGTTCGGTGTTCTCGACCTCACCGTCCGGCACGCCCGCGCCTATGCGCGAGGTCACCAAGATCCCAGGGAGCGAGGGAACATCGAAATGCAGGATCTTCTCGGAGCCGAGATGCTCGCTGCGCCGCAGCTTCGCCGGAAGCGGGACCTGGTCCGCCGACTGGCCCGAGACCGCGCCGGGCAGGATCATTTCCGGGCGGACGCCGATCGTCGCTTTCTCTCCGGCGGGGAGGGCGGTGCCGATCGGCAGAGGCTTTCCGAGCAATTCCAGCCGCCCACCGACCCCCACCGTCACGGGAATCAGGTTGATCGTCGGGCTGCCGATGAACTGGGCGACCTGGACGTTGGCCGGCCTGTCGTAGAGTTCGTCGGGCGTGCCGAGTTGAAGGATGTCTCCGCCTTCCATCATGGCGACCCGGCTTGACATAGTCATCGCCTCGACCTGGTCGTGCGTGACGTAGACGAATGTCGCGCCGAGTCTCTGGTGAAGCTCGGCCAGCTCGCTACGCATGTGGACGCGCAGCTTGGCGTCGAGGTTAGAAAGTGGCTCGTCCATCAGGAAAGCGGCGGGCTGGCGCACCATGGCGCGACCGAGCGCGACGCGCTGACGCTGGCCGCCGGAGAGCTGGGCGGGCTTGCGCTCTAAAAGAGGTTCAATCTGAAGTTGCGCCGCGATGCCCCTGACCTGCTTGCCGATCTCCTGCATCACCTTGCGGCGCCGGGACGAGAGTAGGCGGACGAGCGGCAGGCGCTCGTAGAGGCTAAGCCCGGTCATCGTCAGGGGCAGCGCCATGTTGTTGAAGACGGACATGTGCGGGTAGAGCGCGTAGCTCTGGAACACCATGGCGATGCGCCGCTCATGCGGCCTCAGATGATCGATCGGCGCGCCATCGACGAGGATCGAGCCCGAGGTTTGCGGCTCGAGGCCGGCGATGATGCGGATGAGCGTCGATTTTCCGCAGCCGGAGGGGCCGACAAGCGTCAGGAACTCGCCATCGTTGATGGACAGGTTGATGTCTTTGAGAACCCGGTGGGGCCCGAAGGACTTCGAAAGGTTCTTTATTTCCACTGCAGCCACTGGGGTTGCTCCGTTTCGCGAACAATTGGGTAGAGGCGCTATCTCGGTGGATAGACCTCATGCACGACATCACCGATGAAAAAGGGTGTGAGGCCCGGAATTTCATGAGGCCGCACGGTGAAATCGGACCCGGAAAAGTCGTAGACGAGCACGCCCAAGGTGGCTTCTCCGGCCATCCCTTCCGGCTGCAAGTGCGCCTCGACGAGGAAGCCGGACGACGGCCCCCACAGGTACCGGACGCCGCCGAGTTGACGATCGTAGAGTTTGTGCAGGTGGCCGCTGGCCACGAAGGCCACGTCGTAGCGGCGCACCATGTCGAGCAGTTGCGCGCGAGGCTCGGGAGTGGGCGCCCAGTATCCAACGTCGCCTTCGGTCGGCTCGCCGATGAAGAGCGGGCGATGGGTGAACCAGCCGATCCGGCGCCCGGACGCTTCGCGCATGGCGTTTTCCAGCCACGCGATCTGCTCCGTTTCGGCCGGCTCGTCGCTGCCGAACAGCATCGAATCGAGTCCGATCAGGCGCCAGCCCTCGATGTCGCGATGCCACCAGTCCGGCCCGAAATGACGTCGCCAGCGGGCCAGGCGTTCTGCGTTGACTGGCTGATAGAGATGCTTGGGCTCGCCCACGTCGTGATTGCCCGGCACGGCGAGATAGGGCAGTCCGATGGAGTCCATCATCTCGGCGCAATAGCGCATGTCCTCCTCGACATCGGCGCCATCCACGGTGACGTCGCCTGTATGGATAACGAGGTCGGCATCGCTTTCCTTCAGCCAGTCGAGGAGCGGCTGGCTGTTGGCAAGGAAATGCCGCTTACCAGGGCTGAGATGGGTATCGGAAATCTGCACTATTCGCGTCATCGGACGTTCTGGAACCTTTGCCGCGTCTTGCGGTGTTGATCTCGTCGTGTCGAAAGAAGCGCCTGAAGGCGGACGCATTCTTTCCCCTGCCTGTGAAGGTGTGACGACGACGTCGGATTTTTAGGTCCAGGACGCGGCGTCTCCCGCAGGAAAGGCTCACTCGGTTGAAACGGCTTGGACCGGCATATTGAACCTCCCATCGTGTTCTCCGTCCGATGCCCATTGTCAGGGCATTCTGAGGTGCGGAAAACTTCCTCCAGCATTTAATTGAAAAAAATTTCACAGCTTGATAAAAATATCAAGATAAAAATCGCGACCGTAGCCGCACCTCTAATTGCCGCGCCTATGAGGGTGCTGCCGAAGCGGTGCAGATCGACCAGACCGAGATCGAGTATTTGAGCGCGGCCGTGAACCGCTACTTCAAAGAGAAGCTGCGCCCCCAGGACTTGCTGTATGCGTTCTGGGGCGTGCGGCTGTTGTTCGACGACGGCAATGGGAACCCTTCGGCGGTTACGCGCGACTACGTCTTCGACGTTGACGAGACCGGGGGCACGCCACTGTTCAATGTCTTCGGCGGCAAGATCACGACCTTCCGGAAATTGGCCTAGCGCGGCCCATCGCCTCGAACATATCTTTCCGCAGATGGGGGGCGACTGGACCGCGAGTGTGCCGCTGCCGGGCGGCAACATGCCGAACGCGGACTTTGAGCCTTCCGTCAACGGATTATGCGAAACATGGCCGTGGATGCCGCGCGCCCTCGTTCATCATTACCGGCGGCTCTACGGCACGCGGCCAGGAGGTGGTGGGCGCCACGGCTGGCATGTCCGACCTCGGGCAGCACTATGGCGGGCTGCTCTATGACTCGGAAGCGCGTTACCTGGTGGCGAGGGAGTGAGGGCGCACGCCCGAGGACATCCTCCCGCGGCATGGCGGGCCTCTTGGGACGACTTGCTGTGGGTCATAAGCTGGACGGTTTGACCGGCGCTAGCTGCCAAGCCAGTCCCGGACAACTCCATTGAATTCGCGTGGGCGATCGATCATGACCATGTGAGCGGCATTGGCGAAAATGTGCATGTCGGCTTGCGGCGCGCGTTCCAGCAGCTTGATGCCGCGCGCCACCGGCACGGTTTCGTCGCAGCCTGACCAGGCTATGAACAGCTTGGCCTGCATGGTGGGCAAATGCGGAAGGAGATGGTCCTCCTGGATCTGGGTATATTCGGTGTCGTCCTTTTTCCGGGCAGCCTGCTTGAAGCGCTCCAACTGACCGGACTCGCAGGCCAGGCGGTAGTTCTTTTTTAGCAGCTCCACGAACTCCGGCGGATTCTTCGTGCTTAGCCTCGCATTGGTTCGCAGAAAGTCTTCCTCGGTGTCGCATCCCTCGAGCACATTATACGCTGCTGCCGCTGCTGCCTGCCAAGCGTGGTCCTCATTTCCGCCGAGGCGCGGGGAGGTCGCACCGCTGCTCACGACGACCACCTTATCGACCAGACCTGGCTTTTCAACGGCGAGCATTGCCGCGATGAAACCGCCTTCGGAATGGCCGACGAGCGCGCATCGGGTGACGCCGAGCGCTTCGATGAAGGCTGAAACGTGATGCCGCCTTTCGAGGCGGGGAACGTGTTTCCCGTCCACCGGCGCATCCGAGAGACCGAAGCCGACCAGATCGGGCGCCAGCACCCGGAAGTCATGCGCGAGTGCCGGGATGGTGTTGTGCCAGGTGGACCAGG
The DNA here is from genome assembly GCF_006442695.1 of Mesorhizobium sp. B2-3-7. Classification (NCBI taxonomy): domain Bacteria; kingdom Pseudomonadati; phylum Pseudomonadota; class Alphaproteobacteria; order Hyphomicrobiales; family Phyllobacteriaceae; genus Mesorhizobium; species Mesorhizobium sp. B2-3-7. The sequence continues at coordinate 34,623 of NZ_VFVV01000014.1, forward strand.
CATCGATCGCCAGTGACGAGCCGTGCAGCAGGATCACGGCCGGTCCGCTGCCAGCTTCGAAATAGCGCGTACGGATGCCGCCCGCCACGACATAATTCTCCTTCACCGTCGCCGCGGGTAGCGGCGGACGGGCGGCGTCTCGCGCTTTCAAGCGCCGCCGATCAGCTGACGGATTGGTTTTCAAGCTGTTCGATCATCCCGAGCGCGAACTGGGCGGCTTTGCGTACATGCTTTTTTGCAAGCCGCTCGGCATCCGATGCCCTGCGATTCACAAGGGCGTCGAGCAGGGCTGCCAGCTCTTCCTGAGATGCCTTTCGCCGCTCTGCATCGGAAAGAGAAATCATGCGCAACTGTGAGGCCCGCATATGGATGCTGCGAAGCATCCGTTCCGCCTCGGAATTGTTCGCGCCCGCTACCAAGACGTCGTAGAATCTAGTCTTTGCAGCTATCATTTCGCGCGCCACACCGACGCGATAGGTTTCCATCAACTCGTCATACACGCCCCGACAACGCGTGATATGATCGTCAGTCGCATTCTCGCAAAACAACCTGCATACAAGCGCCTCCAGCGCCTCGCGAAGATCAAAAATGTCCTTCGCGATCTTGGGATCGACGACAGAGACGATAAGCCCCCGGTTGGGCAGGTTCGTGACAAGGCCCTCGTTCTCGAGCTCGCGCATCGCTTCCCTGAGCGACGTCCGCGAAACGCCCATGCGCTCGCAAAGCGTGCGCTCCACCAGCCGCTCTCCCGGCGCCAGTTCTCCGACGACGATGGCGTTGCGGATGGTATCGGCCACCTGCGTGTACAGGCGCGGCGGAGCATGGACTCGCAGATCATACACGGCGGATTTGCTCCTTTGAAACGTGCGCGAACGAGTGCAATTTCACAAGCATATCAGCTTACCGCAAGCATTGTGCTTCATTCAGTGGCCTGAGGCGTTCAGCGGCCGTGGCTCGTAGGCCCCGTCGATGCGGTCGATATGTTCGGAGGTAAGCACTATGTCCAATGCCGCGACTGCCTCGTCGACATGGTCTGTCGAGGTCGCTCCGAAGATGGGCGCGGTAATGCCGGGGCGCGCCAATGTCCAGGCGAGAGCCACCTGCGCCGGTGTCTTTCCGATGTCGGCGGCAACGGCAGCGACGGCTTCGCGCACGGCGTGGTCGCCGTCGCGGTGGTAATATTTCTGCGTATAGTCGTCGCTTTTCGTGCGCGCCGTCTGCTGGCCGGGATTGCGGCGATCCGCGGCAAGGAAGCCGCGCGCGATCGGGCTGAACGGTATCAGGGCAACATCATCGTGGCGGCAGTAGGCAAGCAGTTCCCGCTCGCACTCCCGGTGAGCGGGATTGTATTCGCATTGCATCGAGATGAATGCCGGAAGGTCGCGTGCGCTGGCAGCCGCACGGCATTTTGCGAGTGTCCAGCCGGGCATCGTCGTGACGCCTACATAGAGCGCCTTTCCGGCGCGCACGATATCCGCCATGGCATCGACCAGTTCGTCGAGGTCGGTGTCCTTGTCCCAGATATGCGTCTGGAAGAGGTCCACGTGATCGGTTCCAAGGCGGACCAACGAATCGTCGATTGCCTTGAACAGGTGCTTTCTGGAGTAGCCGCGGCCGTTGCAATGCGCGGCCATCGGGTTTCCCGCCTTGGTGGCGATGACGAAGCTGTCGCGCGGCTGCTTGAGAACGAGTATCTGGCCGAGAATGCGTTCACTCTCGCCAGCCGAATAGAAGTCGCAGGTGTCGAAGAAGTTGATGCCGTGGTCGAGGGCGCGCGCAACGATCGGCGCCGACGCCTTCTCATCGAGCACCCAGGCCCGCCATCCCGCGGATCCGAATCCCATCGCGCCGAGGCATAGCCGGGATACCTTCAGATTGCTCTTGCCGAGCCTGACATAGTTCATGTGTCGATCCGTTGCTTGCGTGATGAGGATTTGGCGTTCTGCCCGGAGTCCCGCAGCAGCGACAGCGCGAAAGCCGCGGATCTTTCGACATACCCGCGCGTGAGCTTTTCGGCGAGGTCGGCATCGCGCGCGCGCAGCGCGTCGAAAATGCCGTGGAGCAAGGCCATCGTATTCCTGCGCCGTTCAGCCGAGGCGACGCGGGTGGTGACGGTGCGCAGATAGGTGACGCGGCCATGCAGGAGAAAGGTCATTTGCCTGGTGATGTCGTTGCCTGCGCCTTGCATGATGATGTCCCACACCGCGTCGAGCTTCTCAGCATGCTGCCTGGCAAGCTCGGAGGTGTCGGTTTCGCCTGCTTCCGAAATACGCCGCGCCAATTCGTCCATTTGTTCCTGGCTGGCCCGTTCGACAAACAGGCGCGCCATGGCCGATTCCAGGATTGCGCGGGCCTCGTAGATCTGCCGGACTTCCCGTTCCGACAAGCGGGTCACGAACATGCCCTTGCCGGCTACCCGAGTCACAAGCCCTTCGGACTCAAGCTGGCTCAGCGCTTCCCGAATGCTTGTGCGGCTTACGCCGGTCTGCTCGGCGAGCTTCCGTTCCACCAGCTTGTCACCCGGCTTGAACACTTCGTTGAACAACGCCTCGCGCAGCGTGACAACGGTCTGCTCGCGCAATGTCGGCGAATCCGCAATCGACCAGTCCGTCCATTCATGCATCGCGGCGTCCTCTCCCGTCGTTCCTTCCATGACAGCTACGCGTTCGACTCTTTCATCACAAGTAGCCGATTCAAATACGGTTGACCATATGCCTGTCTGTCGGTATACCAAAAAAATCGAGTTCGAACGAGGGACCTGGGATGGCGCCGATGCGCACCAAAGACGATCTCATCGCCTATGAGAGAAGCGGTAAGGGCCATCCTCTCGTGCTGGTGCACGGTGTCGGCGCCAACCTGCAAAGCTGGGACGACGTCAGCCTCCAATTGGAGGGCAGCTTCGACATTATTCGCTCCGACCTGCGCGGTCATGGTCAGTCCGCGCACATCGATTCGGAATATTCCGTCGAGAAGTTTGCCGCCGATATCGTTCGGGTGATGGACGACGCCGGCGTGCGCAAAGCCCATCTGGTCGGCTTTTCATTGGGGGGCTTGATCGCGCAAGAACTGGCCTGTTCCTATTCGGACCGGTTTGAGCGCGTCGTGCTTCTTTCCGCAGTTGCGGGGCGCACCCCCGCCGAACGTGAGAAGGTTGTGGCGCGCCTGCAGATGATCCGCGACGGCGGTATGGACGCAGTAGTTGGTGCTGCGCACGACCGCTGGTTCACCAAGGAATTCGCCGAGCGCCATCCCGATGTGATCGAGCGGCGAATTGCCGAGCTCAAGGCTGTCCACGTGCCGTCTTACCTGGAGGCGTATCGGGTGTTCGGCCTTACCGAACTGGTGGATCGGCTTCCCGAGATCAGACAGCCAACGCTGGTGATGACGGGCGAATTCGATCAGGGGTCGAATGTCCGGATGGCCGAGACGATGCACCGGCTGATCCCCGATTCGGAATTACGCATTCTGGCCGGCCTGAAGCACAGCGTCCTGGTCGAGGCATCCAAGCTGGTGTCCGACCATGTCCGCGAGTTCCTTTTGCGTCCACGCTGAAAATGAAGGGAAGACGAATGAACGAGACGCTATTTGAGCGTGGGCTGGAGCGGCGCAAGGCGACGCTCGGCAGCGAATATGTTGAAAATTCGCTGAGCAAGGCAACCGAGTTTTCCAAGGGTTTTCAGTCATTTATCACAGAATATTGCTGGGGAACGGCCTGGGGTGACGACAGGCTGGATGCCAGGACCCGCAGCATGCTGAACATCGTCATGATTGCCGCGCTCAACCGCATGCATGAGTGGGAACTGCATTTTCGCGGCGCCCTTCGCAACGGGGTCACCCGTGACGAGCTGGACGCGTTGATAACCCATCTCACGATTTATTGCGGCGTTCCTGTCGGCGTCGAATGCCATCGCATCGCCAACCGCGTGCTTGCCGAACTCGCAGCCGGCGGAGTGGAAAAATGACTGGGGTCCTGATCCGCAAGATCGTCGATTTCGTCGAGGACACGCTTATCGAAGGGGGGCGCGTCGCGCCGGTTCCGCTTCGCATGGCCGCCTGCGCGGCGGTAATCCGCAATCCCTGGGCAGGATCGGCATTCGTCGAGGACCTGCAGCCGCACATCATGGAGCACGCCAAGGCTCTCACGGATGCCCTCGTGCCTCGCCTGGTGGCGATCATGGGCGGTCCGGACAGGATAGAAGCGTTTGGAAAGTGCGCGGTGACCGGGACGGACGGCGAAGTCGAACACGCGGCCGGCCTGATCCACACGCTGCATTTCGGCAATGTCTTCCGCATCGCCGCTGGTGGCGATTCCTTTCTCCCGTTCACGAACAAGCGTGCCGGCGCCGGCACCGCGCTCACCGTTCCCTTGACCCACAAGGACGCTGAGAAGAAGGGAAGCCGCGCTCATTTTCTGACCGTGGAATTCACCATTCCCGACGCGCCTGCGCATGACGAGATCGTCATCGCCTTGGGCGCCGCGAGCGGCGGGCGTCCGCACCATCGCATCGGCGATCGGTTCAACGACATGCGGATCATGGGAGTCGATCAGGCCGGCCGGCCGCTGCCAGCCGAGAGCAAATAACGCGCAAGCCTCCGGGTCCTTGCCCGGAGGCCAATAACGGCAATGCCGATAATATCGGGAACTGAACCAACGGAGGATTTGTCATGGATAGAAGGCAATTTATGGCCGCCGTCAGCGGCTTCGCAATCGTGGCCTCTTTGCCGGCGGTAGCGCTGGCTCAAGATACCCAGCCGGTCACCGGCGGCACGCTCAACGTCGGCTTCATCAGCGACGTCCGCACGCTCGACCCGCTTCAGTCGTCGCAATGGACCGAGCGGCAGATCCTTTTCCTGATATTCGATACGCTTCTCGAGACCGAGGCGGACTTCTCCCTGAAGCCTGCCCTGGCGAAAAGCTGGGAGTTTTCGGACGACGGCAAGCGCGTGGTCCTGAAGCTGCAGGAAGGCGTGAAGTTCCATGACGGCACACCGTTCAACGCCGAGGCCGTGAAATGGAACCTTGATGCACGTCTCGATCCGAAAGGCAACTCATCGCAGCTCAAGTTGCTGGAAGGCGTCAAGAATGTCGAAGTGCTGGACGAATTCACCGTCGCCATCGACATGAAGGAACCTTATCCGCCGCTGCTGGCGCTGTTTGCCGACCGCGCAGGGCTGATGGCTTCGCCAACTGCGGCCAAGAAATACGGCAGCGACGTCGGTTCCAATCCTGTCGGGACCGGTCCGTTCGTTTTCGGCGAATGGGTCCGCGGGTCGCGCATCGCGCTCACCAAGAACGACAGCTATTGGCAGAAGGGAATGCCATATCTCGACGGCATTACCTTCCATGACATTCCGACGAACGTCGTCGGCATTCAGCGCATGGCCATCGGTGAACTGGATTTCATAAGCCAGCTTGATCCGTTGGATACGCGCCTTTCCAAGGCCAGCCCGGACATCGAGCTTGTGCCGTCGAAGGGTGGCGTCTGGTATTCCTACCAGTGGCGGTGGGACGCCGAGCCATATAACAAGCCGGAACTGCGCCAGGCCATCGCGCATGGCCTCAACCGCGACCGCATCAACCAGATCATATGGGCGGGGCAAGGCAAGATTTCCGACAGCTTCACGCCAGACGGCCTGTGGTGGACCCCAACCGATCTGGTGCACTACGAATACGATCCGGAAAAGGCGCGCAAGATCGTGGCTGATTCCGGCCTGAAGGGCACCACCATCAAGCTTGCTGCGCCAAGCGGCGATACGCTGCGACGCTTTGCCGAACTTGCCAAGGAAGACCTCGACGCGATCGGCCTCAACATTGAGCTCGAGCCGGTCCCCCAAAGCGACTACTACGCAAAGGCGGTCTCAGGCGAGATACGCTTCACGCCGATGCGCTGGACGCAACGGGCGGATCCCGACGGCCTGATCCACTATCTCTTCTCCAGCAAAGGCACCGCGAACTCCACGGGCTACAAGAATGACCAAGTGGACAAATGGATCGATGAAGCGCGGGTAATTTCCGATCAGGCGCGCCGCAAGGAATTGTACGAAAAGATCCAGCGTCAGATTTCTGCCGATCTGCCTTACATGCCCGTCGGGTTCAGCATCGAATTCAACGCCATGCGCAACACCGTCAAAGGGTTCGCTCCGATGCCGGACGAGATCCCGCGGTTCCGTTACGTCTGGAAAACGCAGGCCTGATCTTCATGCTTTGCCGCGGCGCGCCGCGCCGCGGCGTCTGGCGCGGGTGGACCCGGTCCCGCCTGCAACCGGTAGAGGAACTTGATCGCCATTATGACCGCCGCCCATCGGATGTGCCCCAACCGCCCGCTTTGCGAGACGGGCTCCCCGGAGACGTTTCTTCAATCCTTCGCGATGAACTGAGGCCGGCATGCTTGCGCTTGTACTTTCCCGCATAGCGATCATGGTTCCGAACGTTATCGTTCTGACGTTTCTGCTGTTCACGTCGGTGACGTCCTTTCTGGGGACGCCGGCGGCGATCATGCTGGGGGAGAACGCATCCCCTCAATCGATCGCCGAACTCAACGCGAAGCTAGGCTTCGACCAGCCCATCCTGTCGCGTTACTGGAACTGGATCAGCGCCGCATTGTCGGGCGACCTGGGCCGGTCTTATTCCACCCAACAGCCTGTCGCGCAAATGATCGCGGATGCCCTTCCTCTAACGCTTGAGCTGGCATCCTGGGCGATCCTCATCGCATTCCTGGGGGCCACGCTGATCAATTCGGCGACGTTCATGAAAAAGCTGGTGGAGCGGCTCACCGCCGCCGTCAGCATCGTCGGCATCACCGTGCCCAATTTCTTTCTCGGACTGCTGCTGATCTACCTTTTTTCGGTTCAGCTCCGCTGGCTGCCGACGACCGGATGGTCGCCGTGGTCACGGGGCGCCGGGCAGCATCTCATCCACATGATCCTGCCCGTCATCACGCTTACGACCTTTTATTTCAGCTCCTTCACGCTCGTCTATAAAGCCGAATACCAGTCGGTGAAAGGCAGCCTCTACATCCAGGCCGCGCGTTCGAAGGGGCTGTCCGAGGCGCGCATTTCCTACCGGCACATTCTGCCCAACAGCATATTGCCGTTGATCACCTATGCCGGTCTTTCGCTTGGACAACTGGTTGGCGGCGCGGTCGTCACCGAAACCGTCTTTTCGATGCCGGGCATGGGCCGGCTTCTGGTGGAAGCGATCTCGTCCCGGGATTTTCCTGTCATGCTGTCGGTTGGAATGGTGATCATCGTCGGCGTGATGATCCTCAACCTTGTGGCGGACGTGACCTACAGCCTCGTCAATCCGCTCGTGCGAACATCGGCTTAGCATCCAATGAGAAAACTTCCATTCCGATTGGTCCTTGGCCTGACGCTTCTGGTGATCATCACTTTGATCGCGGTGTTCGCGCCCTTGATCGCGCCCCTGCACCCGACCGCCACGACGGTAAACGTCCTCGGCCCGCCTTCGGCTGAAAACATCCTTGGCACGGATCAACTTGGCCGGGACGTGCTGTCGCGCGTCATCTACGGAACAAGGGTTTCACTGCAGGTGGGCGCTTCGGCGGCCATAGTGGCTGTGCTGATCGGCGCCCCCATTGGCCTGATCGCCGGATTTTTCCGTGGCTGGATCGATTTTGTCCTCGTCCAGATCATCGACATTTTCATCGCCTTGCCGGGGCTCGTTCTCGCATTGATCATCACCGCGATGCTCGGGCCATCGGTGGTCAACCTGGCGGTCACGCTGGGTGTCGTCACCGCGCCGACGGTCGCCCGGCTGGTTCGTGGTCAGGTCTTCGTCGTCCGGGAAATGGTCTTCGTGGAAGCTGCGCGCGCCACGGGCGCAAGCTCTTTCTGGATCATCCGCCATCATATCATGCCAAACACGATGCGCGTGGTGTGGGCGCAGTTCGCAATCAATGTGGCCTTCGCGATCTTCACCTCCGCAAGCCTCAGCTTCCTGGGGCTGGGCGTTCCTCCGCCGGCTCCGGACTGGGGCGGCATGGTACGCGACGGTTCGATGTTCCTGCCGATCCTGCCGCTGCTCAGCCTGGGGCCGGGCGCTGCCGTCGCCCTTACAGTTTTCACATTTTATCTTGTCGGGTCGAGCATGAACGAGGCCGCGTCCCGCAATGATCGCTGATTGGAACAGGGAAATGACGTCTAACCAGATCGAGCCGCCGCTGCCGGCATTCATAGAACAACGCCTGCAGGAGTTTGCCGGCCGGGAAGGTGCCCTGAAAGCGCGGCGATGGATGCGGCCGGCGGATGTTCTGATGCGTGTGGAGAACCTTCGCTGCTTCAAGGCTTCGCGCGTCAGTTTTGCCGACATGTTGTTGCGCAGGATCGTTCGCGAACGCTGGCAGATAAGGATGATCTCGGCGGAATGCGGCGATGACGGCGCGGCGAGATTCGTCTACCGGATCGACGCGGAAGGCCATTCCTTCTCCTATATTGCCCGAGCATATCCATGGGACGGAATCGAAAAAGTCGGACGCCGCTCCGATGGCGCGGACCGTGACATGTTCGGCGCGCTCTTCGTCAATCTTGCCAGCCAACAGCGTATCGAGCGGGAATTTGAAACGTTCGACATCAAGGCTGAAGGCCAGATGCGTACGGATTCGGATGTGGTCGGCTGGACCCCGGCCAATCGCAGCAGCCGGCATTTCGACGCCGTAGTCGAAGCACTGTCCCGCGGCGAACAGCCCGCCCCCGAGCTCGGCATCGCCTATCTCATGCGGAACGGTGGCTTTCAAAGCAGCGGCCGGAATGGCACGGTTTCCTATCCGGGCATTCCCGAGGGGCATCCGCTGGCGCACCCGTTCTTTGCGGATATCTTCGCCATCTACCTGGTGCGGCTCGTCTCCATCGATCTCGTCAATGCCGTGGCGCGGCGGCGCAATCCGGACGCAGCGCAGCTCGACATTTCGATCGCGCGCGGGCTTGGAATAGGCAACTCCTCAGGCCAGGGCATGTGCGTTGCCCTCCAGCGCTGGCCGCATTGGGTCGCCACATGGGTGACCGTACGCGAGGCGGCTCTTGGCTACGCAAAAAGCCTGCCGGTCGATGCGGGAAGCATTTCAGTTGTCCGCGGCTCGATAGAGAGCACCATCCGCATCTATGCGCAGACCGACCCACAGACGCAGGACTACGTGGTGGCCAACGAAACCATCATCGAGAACCTGACACGCATATCGGCAAGCCTGCGCGAAGGACAGTTTCGGTGCTGGGGCGACGTTGCTGCGCACGTCGCAGAAGTCATGGATGGCGAGACCAGTGAGCAGTTCCACAGCGTACTTCTCGACGTGGTACCGGACTTTTGTGACGCCATCGCGCCCTATTTCCAGATCGGCGCAGCCCGCAAGCGGCAATTGCAGCCAGCAATGACGGTCGCTGAATTGCGCGAGATCCTGCGCAGGAACTACGTCTGGGCTCTCACCGCCGACCGCACGCTTGCCGAAACCCATCAGCACTTCTGGTACCATTCGATCGACAATGGCGAACAAAGGCGCGGCGAGCGGGTCATCGACCCGCACGAGCGTTTCGAATCCTTCATCGATCATATCGGATTGATCCAGAGGCTGGCGGCGGTGCTGGTCAGCCGTGGTGACAAGGAGCGCGCCGGCGACGTCGTCCTCGACCATCCGGACTTGCATTACGCCATTTCGCGGGTGCAATATCTGGATGGCCTGCTCTATGCGGAAATACGCGATCCGCTCGCGCATCGCGATTTCGTCCCCGCCGATCTCATACGGTTTTTCCTTGCGTCGCTGGGCATTCGCGGCTCGACGCCGCTCAGCATCCGCTATGTGCGGGGGACTTTCTTCCAAGACCAGCCGCTGCCTTCGGAATTCCTCGAGCCTGGCAGGCCGGGTTCCCGGGTTCGCAAGCATGAGAATGAGGTCGCCCTGTGAGCACGAGCATGTTTGTTGCCTATTCCGAACTGACTCGCGTCCTGCCGTGGTCGCTCAGGGCGCTGGGCTACGCGTTCGGAACCGCTGACCGGGGCGCTCATCTCGTTGCAACAGGTGCGGCGCTCGATCCGGCTATTCTGGATGAAATTCGCCAGGCGGGACCGCGGCCCTCCCATGGCTTCCGCTACCGGAAATCGAACGGGCTCACGATGCTGGACGCCGCCGGCGTTTCATTTCTGGAAACGGGACCTGCCGCGATCGATGCTCTCGCCGCGCATGCAGGCGGCGCCAAATGGGAAATGTGCCGGATATTGGCGGCGACCGAGCTGTCGCTTGTTCCGGCCACGCTGGTCGGTGCGATGGACTACAATCTCTCCTCTATCGGCATCATCGCCAGGGATGGAACCTTCGACTGGCTGTTGGCTGAACCCGACGCACAGGGTGTGCTTTATTCGGGCCGGGGCCGGGATGCCCTGGCGGCGCTCCTCGGTGAGGACACGGCGGTTCTGGAATCGATCGACGCCGCCGGGCTGACGCCGGGCTGCGCGCTTCTCATGGTCAGCGCCCGCAGGCCTGAACTGAAGGCGTCCGGGCACGTTGTCGTTCGGCCTCGGGAAAAGATCGCCATGGCGCACCAGAAGGGCATTCCCCTGTCGCGCGAGACGCTGGATGCGCTGTACGCGCTCGAAATGCTCACCTGGGCTCCAACTTCGGAGCGCTCTCGCTCGCAGGCGGGCTTCACTGTTGCATCGGCGCCAAACTCATGAGTGAACGGAAATCCGATCCAGTGGTCGAGGTAAAAGGCCTCAACGTCGCTTTCGGCAAGCATCAGGTGGTGCATGATGTCGATCTGGCCATCCATGCTGGCGAGACGCTGGCGCTTGTCGGCGAGTCGGGGTCCGGCAAGAGCGTCACCTCCATGACGATCATGGGACTGCTTTCCGGCAATACCCAAGTGACCGGTTCGGTCATCGTGGATGGCCAGCAAGTGGTGGGGGCGTCGACATCGACATTGCGGCGGGTGCGTGGCGGCATTGCCAGCATGATCTTCCAAGAACCGATGATGAGCCTGAACCCGGTTCTGCAGGTCAGCACCCAAATCAAGGAAATGCTGCGCCAGCATCGACCCTTAAGCGATGCCGAGGCGCGGGAGGAGGGCATCCGGCTTTTCGACCGCGTTCGCATTCCTGACGCGCGGCGGCGGTTCAATGACTATCCTCACATGTTCTCCGGGGGGATGCGGCAGCGGATCATGATCGCCATCGCATTGGCGTGCTCGCCGAAGCTGCTTATCGCCGACGAGCCGACAACAGCGCTCGACGTGACGATACAGGCGCAAATCCTCGATCTCCTGAACGAGGTCCAGCGCGATACCGGCACCGCGATCCTGTTCATCACGCATGACATGGGCGTAGTGGCCAACATCGCCGACCGCGTCATGGTCATGCACAAGGGACGCGTGGTGGAGACGGGAGCAGTAAAGGACGTTTTCGAGCGTCCGCGCGAGGACTATACGAGGATGCTGATCGACGCGGTCCCCCGCCTGGGGCAAGGCGTCGCCCGCTCCTACCGCGCGCCCGCCAAGGATGCTGTGCCGAAGCCGGTTTTGAGCGTGCGCAAGCTGGTGACCCGGTTCGACGTGCGTGGCGGGGCGATGCGTCGCAAGGTGGGGCGTCTCCATGCCGTCGAGGGTCTGAGCTTCGACATCATGCCTGGAGAAACGCTGTCGCTGGTTGGCGAATCCGGCTGCGGCAAGTCGACGACCGGACGCAGCATCCTGTTTCTCAATCCTCCGGATTCCGGCGAGGTGGTCTTCGACGGACGCACGGTGCGGCGCGACAACAGGTCCGATCTTTCGGATCTCCGGCGCAATGTGCAGATGATCTTCCAGGATCCTTTCAGTTCCCTGGACCCGAAGCAAAACGTCGGTGCGATCCTGGCGGAGCCCCTGCTATGCCATGGGTTGGCGACCAGGGCCAAGGCCCTGGACAAGGCGAAACATCTTCTGGAGCGTGTCGGCCTCGAACCGTCGATGATCACCCGTCTTCCGCACGAGTTTTCCGGTGGACAGCGTCAGCGAATCTGCATTGCGCGGACCCTGATGCTCGACCCGAAGGTCATTATAGCCGACGAGGCCGTCTCGGCGCTCGACGTTTCGGTAAAGGCGCAGGTGATCGACCTGCTGCTTGAGTTGCAGGAGGACCTGCGGTTGTCCTACCTCTTCATCAGTCACGACATGGCCATTGTCGAACGTGTCAGCCACCGCGTGGCGGTCATGTATCTTGGCGAGATTGTGGAGATCGGGCCCAGCCGCGAGGTGATAGGGAATCCGAAACATCCCTATACCCAGAAGCTGATGGCAGCGGTGCCGAACCCAGAGCCGGCCGCGGACAGGCACCGCTTGATCGGCAAGCCGGTGACGGAATTGCCGTCTCCCGTGCGGCCGCTCGATTTCATTCCGCCGAAGCGGCAGCCTCGCGCGGTCGGACCCGACCACTTCGTGATCGAGTGAAAAGCTTTAACGAGGGCGCTTCAGATGGACGCCCTTGAACGAATCCGGGCAAGGCGCTTCCCGATACCTATGGAGAATTCGATGAACACACATGCTGATCAGTTCCGAATTGGAGAGAAGGCGGCGTCCTTTTTACGCCAGGAGAAAAAACTCCTTATCGATGGAAAATGGGTGCCGGCTCAGTCCGGGAAGATTTTCGACACGTATGATCCGGGCACGGGACGCATAATTGCACAGGTTCCGGAGGGCGACGCCGCCGATATCGACAATGCCGTCAAAGCTGCGCGGCGGGCCTTTGAAGAAGGCCCATGGAGCCGCATCACGCCCAGCGAACGTGGACGTCTCATCTGGAAACTGGCGGATCTGCTGGAACAGAACGCCGATGAACTGGCCGAACTGGAGGTTCTCAACAATGGCAAGCCGCTTGCCAATGCCCGGAATTCCGACGTCGCGCTGAGCGTGGATATGTTCCGCTACATGGCGGGCTGGGCGACCAAGATCACAGGGGAAACCATTTCGATCTCCGCGCCGGACAAGTACCATGCCTTCACGGTGCGCGAGCCGGTCGGCGTCGTCGGGCAGATCATTCCGTGGAATGCGCCACTGCTCATGCTGTCCTGGAAGGCAGCGCCGGCGCTGGCCACCGGCTGCACGATCGTGCTCAAGCCGGCGGAGCAGACGCCGCTGACGGCGCTGCGCTTCGGTGAACTGGTCCAGGAGGCCGGCATTCCCGCCGGCGTGATCAATATCGTGACCGGTTTTGGACCTACGGCGGGCGCAGCGATAGCCTCGCACCCCCAGATCGACAAGGTTGCCTTTACGGGTTCCAGCGAGGTCGGCCGCATCATCGTCAAGGCTGCCGCGGGCAATTTGAAGAAAGTGTCGCTCGAATTGGGAGGGAAGTCGCCCGTCATCGTCTTTCCCGATGCTGACATGTCGGTTGCCATTCCCGGTGTCACGCAGGGCATTTTTGCCAATAGCGGCCAGGTCTGCACCGCAGGATCGCGGCTGTTCGCCCACAAGAAGGTGTTCGACCAGATCGTGGATGGGATCGGCCAGCGGGCGGGGAACATCCGCGTCGGTCATGGCCTCAGCGAAGGCGTCCAGATGGGGCCGGTCATTTCCCCGGTCCAGTGCGACCGCGTCATGAGCTATATCGAGCAGGGCAGGAGCGCCGGTGCAACGGTGGCGTTTGGCGGCACGCGGATAGGCAATGAAGGCAACTTCATTGCGCCGACGGTGCTGACCGATACCCGACCCGACATGGCGGTGGTGCAGGAAGAGATTTTCGGTCCTGTCCTGTGCGCCATGAGCTTCGATGACGACGACCTGGAACAGATCGCGCGGCAGGCGAATGACAGCATCTTCGGACTAGCTGGCAGCGTCTGGACGCGGGACCTGAGCGTCGCCCACAAGATGGTACGGCGAATTCGCGCGGGCCGGATCGGGGTCAACGTACACGGCTCGGTGGACGCGGCGATACCCACCGGCGGCTTCAAGCAATCCGGCTGGGGCAGGGAACGGGGACAGGAAGGGCTGAACCTTTATACGGAGACCAAGTCGGTCATCATGTCGCTTTGAAGGCCTGCCAAACCTTTCGCGAACAGCCGGCAAGGTCGATCCTATCCATGCCGGCCATATGGCGGCGGCATGACCCCCGGTAACGAATATGACTGTGGCGCGCCATCGACCAGGAAGGCTATGTAACGATCGAGTACCGGCAAGCAGCGAGGTTCTGTTGAGCGCTTTGGATCGCCCGCTGTCACGCGTCCTGCGCGACGTGACCAGCCTCATCAATTCCAGCGTCGACCTCGAGACAACGCTGCAGCACCTTGTCGATGCGGCATGCCAGCACGATGCCTGGTCGATGGCGGCGGTGATGAGCATCGATCAGGCGGATGGCAATGCTGTGGTCGTGACCCGGCATGATCCTAGCCAGTTGACGAAGTCCTATCGCAACCGCTGGACGCTGGCGACAAGTCCATCCCTCATCGCGTTGACCCGCAATGATCCGGTGATCATTCGCGATGCCCAGGAGAGCATCGAATTTCCGGGCTATCGGGAAGAGGCAATCCAGCGCGGTTATCGCACTGTCGTGGTTTTGCCTCTGGGCTGCCGGGACATGGAAGACCGCGCGATGGTCTTGTCGGTGCAGTCGCGCGACGTTGTCGATCTGTCAGCGGCCGATCTCGCATTCCTGCAGACGATCGTCCATCTGGGCGCCATAGCCGTGGACAAGGCCCACAGGCTAAGGGCGGAACATGCTGCCGCCGCGCAACTCCAAAACGCACTTGCCGCGCATTCCTCCCTGATGCACCAGGTCCTGTCGGACGGTTCCGTCGCATCCGCGGCTTCCATGGTCGAAACCTTCCTGCCGAACGCAATCGTCGTGGTGGATCTGACTGCCAACCTGGTCGTTGCCGGACGTTCGCCCAAGCCGGACCTCATCGACACCGACCGCTGGCGCGAGGAGATGGACGATTGCATGAGCCGCCAGTTTCTCCGTCTTGCTCGCGATATCTCGGACCAGGCCGGGCTTGAAATGCGCAAGCTGTACCTGAACTGCGGCGGCCATCACCTCAACCTGCCGGCGGCGGTGGAGCCGTTGGTCGTGGATGGCAAGACGGTAGGGGCGCTGATCGTGTTTTCGCTCGACGCCAATTTCGGCGACCTCGATCATCTTCTTCTTCAGAGCGCTCGGTTCGCGCTCAGCGTTCAGTTGATGCGGAGCCATTTACGGTTCCAGACGGAATCGCAGACTTCCAGCGAATTGTTCATGGAAATCGTTTCCGGCAACTGGCGCAACGTGGACGATTTGACGGCGCGGGCGCGCCGGCTCGGCATTGACGTAAACGCCACCGCCAGGCTGGTCGCGATCGGCCTCCCGGAAACTGTGCCGGAAAAGGGCAAGACTATACCCGAACTGCACCGCTCCATCATGCGGCTCGCCGGCCAATTGGCGCCGCAGGCGACCGCCGCCGCATTGGGCGAGATCATTCTGTGCCGCATTCCCGACGCGCCCCGCGACGCGGACACGGTGGTCAAGACGTTTGTGCGCAAGCTGATCGAGGAAACGCAGTGGCTGATCGGCACCAAGCCGATCATCGTGGCGGGTAAGACCTGTTCGAGCATTCACGACTATCCCCAGGCATGGCTTGAATGCGAGCGCATGATCCGTCTTGCCGTCCGCTTCAACCGTACCGGGTTGCTTGCGCCCCAGGACTTCGGTCCTTTTCCGCTGCTGCTTTCGGCGGCCGACAGCAAGGAAGTGAGGTCGTTCGTGGATATCGCCATTGGCGCGGTCGTGCGTCACGACGAGGCGCATGCAACGGACTATATCAGGACCCTGACCGTCTTTCTGGAGCACGGTTGCCGCAGCCAGGCCTGCGCGGACGCGATGGAATTGCATGTTACAACGCTTCGCTACCGCCTGAACCGTATCCAGGAACTGTTTGGCATCGAGATCGATTCACCCGAACGTCGGTTCGCGCTTGAACTGGCAATACGCCTCAACGAGACCATTGCCCGGGAGCAACCTGTCTGATGCGGTCTCTGCTTCGTGTCCTAGGAGTCTGACTGCCGCCTCTCCTGCGTAGAGCAGGAAGACCCTCTCTCACGTCCCTTTATCCTTCCACCCTCCTGGAGAGGCAGGACGCATGACGGACAAGAGGGAAAAAGAGCTGAGCACGATCGATCCAGTGGAACTGCGGCGAACGTTCGGCACCTTCGTCACGGGCATCACGGTGGTGACGACGCGGGACGAAGATGGTTCGCCGCGCGGCATGACTGCGAATTCCTTCACCTCAGTCTCCCTTGAGCCGCCGCTGCTGCTCGTCTGCATAGGAAAGAGCGCCAGCAGCTTTCCGGCGTTCAACACGGCCGAAGGCTTCGCCGTCAACGTACTGCACGAGCGCCAGAAGGAGGTGGCGAGCCTCTTCGCCTCGAAGTCACTCTCCAAGTTCGAGACGATAGCCCATACTACCGTGCATACGGGCTCGCCGGTGCTCACCGACAGCCTTACCTGGTTCGACTGCACGGTGCATGACCGTATCGAGGCGGGAGACCATGTGATCCTGATCGGCCGGGTGCGTGCTTTCGGCACCAGCCCTGCCGCTCCGCTAGGGTTTTGCCGGGGGCGCTATGTCTGCGTGGAAGACCCGATGCCGCCTGGCTGGACGCCTTCCCATCGCATGATCATCGGCTACCTGGTCGAGCATGACGGCCGCATCCTGCTGCGCGACGATGGCGCCGGAGGCTGGGAACTGCCGACGGCAACGCACCGTAAGCCGGGCGACATGCTCAGCTTCGAAGGCGGCGGCGTGGTTGCGCCGCTCACCAGCGATGCGTTTCTCTATTCGGTCTTCGATGTGGCCGACCAGCAGCCCGGTTATGTCGTTTACCGTGGCGCGCTCGCGGGCCCGCCTGGCGAAATTCCGGATTTGTCGCCGTCGCTGAGGTTCTTTGCCCATGAAGAGCTGCCTTGGGACAGCATTCCGATCAGGCAGATACGCGCAACGCTGCGCCGTTACCTGCATGAGCGCGCGGACTCTCGCTTCGGGATCTACGTCGATTCCAGCGATGGCGGCCGGGTGGCGATGATAGACGGCGCCCCGCGTCCGTGGCGGTCGCTTAACGGCTTGGCCGGCGACCGAGAAACCGCGAAGGGATGAGATGATGGACCTGACGCTGAAGGTGATCGAAGGATCGCGCCAGGATCTTTTCATTGCCGGGGAGCGCCTCGCGCCGCGGTCCGGCCGCTACATGCCGAGCTACGATCCGACGAACGCGGCGCCTTGGTATGAGGTTGCCGACGCCGGGGCGGATGATGTCGACGCCGCCGTGCAGGCAGCCAAAAGAGCGTTTCACGATCCGGCCTGGCGCAGGCTGACGCAGACGGATCGCGGCAAGCTGCTGCGCCGGTTGGCCGATCTCATCGCGGAACACGCCGATGAACTCGCGGCCATCGAGACGCGTGACAACGGCAAGCTTCTGAAAGAGATGCGTGTGCAACTGCGCGCGGCGCCGGACAGCTACCTCTATTTCGCCGGAATGGCCGACAAGCTGCATGGCGAGACCATACCGGTCAATAAGCTCGATATGCTGAACTTCACGCTGCGCGAGCCGATCGGCGTGGTGGGCATGATCTCGCCGTGGAATTCACCGCTGATGCTGCTGACCGGCACGCTCGCACCCTGCCTGGGAATTGGCAATACGGTCGTGGTCAAGCCATCAGAGCATACTTCCGCGTCCACCCTTGCCCTCGCCGAACTGATTGCAAAAGCGGGCTTCCCGGCTGGCGTTTTCAATGTCGTTACCGGCAAGGGCGCTACGGCGGGCGAAGCGCTGACCTTGCATCCCGATGTCGCCAAGATCGCCTTCACGGGCAGTACGGCAACCGGCCGCCGCATCGCCGCCAACGCTGCCAGCCGACTTGTTTCGTGTCAGATGGAACTGGGCGGCAAGTCGCCTCATGTCGTATTCGCCGATACCGACATCGAGCGCGCGGTGAACGGCGTGGTTGCCGGCGTGTTCGCCGCTGCCGGGCAGACCTGTATCGCAGGCTCGCGCTGTTTCGTCGAAAAATCCATCTATGCCGCATTCGTCGAAAAGCTGGCGGATCGTACCAGGCGCGTGCGTATCGGCCATCCGACCGATGAGGACACGGAAATCGGTCCGCTGGCGCTGGCTGCCCAACTCGACAAGGTCGAGCAGTATGTGGACTACGGCGTCGCCGATGGCGCGCGGCTGGTTGCCGGAGGCCACCGGCCGCGGCGGGACGACCTCTCCGGCGGCTGGTATTACGAGCCCACGGTTCTGGCGGATGCGCGCAACGACATGCGCTTCATGCGCGACGAAATTTTCGGCCCGGTCGTGGGCGTCGTGCCGTTCGACAATGAAAGCGAATTGATTGGGCTTGCCAACGACACCCATTATGGGCTGGCGGCGGGTGTCTGGACCCGCGACATCGACCGGGCGCTTCGCTTTGCGCGCAACGTCGATGCCGGCACGGTCTGGGTCAATACGTATCGCTCGGCTGCTTACATGTCACCCTCCGGCGGGTTCAAGGAGAGCGGTTACGGCAAGCGCGGGGGCTTCGAGGTCATGCGCGAGTTCTCCCGCCTGAAGAATGTCGTCATCGACTACTCCGGCGCCACGCAGGACCCGTTCGTAATCCGTTTGCGCTGACGCTCATCCGACGGTTCCCTAATATTCGAAAAGGTCATTGCCATGAAATTTTCCGTTTCCCTGAACATGGAGAGGTTCAGTCCCGACAAGGATATGCGCCAGGTGGCGGCTGAGACGCTGGAACTGGTGCGTATGGCCGATGCCGGCGGCTTCGAGACCGCCTGGTCGCCCGAGCATCACACGATTGAATTCACGATCGCGCCCGGCCCGTTCCAGTTGCTGGTCTGGTGGGGAGCTCATACCGAACAGATCCGGCTTGGCACCGCCACCATCGTCGCGCCGTACTGGACCCCGATCCGTCTCGCGGGAGAGGCCGCGCTTTGCGATCACCTGACGGGAGGGCGGCTGGAATTCGGCATCGCCCGCGGCGCCTATCAGTATGAATTTGACCGTATGGCGGGAGGCATCCCGCAACAGGAAGGCGGCGCCTACATGCAGGAACTGCTGCCGGCAGTCCAGAAATTATGGGCAGGCGACTACGCCCACGAGGGTAAGTATTACCACTTCCCGCTGGCAACCTCGGTGCCGAAGCCCTTGCAGCAACCCAACCCGCCCATCTGGGTGGCGGCGCGTGACCCCGGCACATTCGATTGGGCGGTGCGCAATGGCCACAACATCCTCTCCACGCCGTTGTCGCGGCCGGTCGCGGAAATCGGCATTCTCGGCGACAAGTTCAAGAAGGCGGTCCAGGATCATCCCGAAGTGCCGAGACCGCGGTTCATGATGCTGCGCCGCACTTGCGTGTATGAACGTCCCGAGGACTGGGAACTGCCGGTTCGCTACAGCTATCAATATGGGCGCAGCTTCGAGAACCTGTTCCAGAACATCGGCACGGTGAAGAACGGCTTTCCTGAAGCGGTTTCTTACGACACCGTTGGCAACAGCGGCGACTACGATCCGCGGTCGATCCGCGACAATCTCCTTTTCGGCACCCCGGACGAGGTGGTCGAAAAGCTGATGGTCTATGAAGCGGCGGGCGTAGACCAGTTCTGCCTCGGCCTCGCCTTCGACCTGCCGTTTGAGGTGCAGAAGAAATCGCTGGCGCTGTTCATCAAGGAAGTGATGCCCGTATTTGCGATGCGCGAGAAGGAAGCGGGCAGGGAAAAGTCGCGGGTGATCGCCTGATGGGAGCTGTCGCGCCATGATTGTCGAGGAACGCATCTACAAGATAAGGGCCGGCCGTCTCGCCAGATACATGCAGCTTATCAGCGAGGAAGGCCTTGCCATCCAGCAGCCGATCCTGGGCAACCTGATCGGCTATTTCCGCACCGAGATCGGACCTCTCAACCATGTCGTGCATCTATGGGGCTATAGCGACCTGAACGACCGCGCCGAGCGGCGTCAGCGGCTGGCCGAAGATCCCGCGTGGCGGGCGTTTACGGTCAAGCTCACCGAGAATATCGAAACGATGGAAAACCGAATCCTGATCCCGACCGATTTTTCACCGCTGCGGTAGGTTCAAGACCTCGCTTCCCGCTTGCCCGACCGCGAAAGAATCCAGGAGCCGGTCCGTGGTCATCACCCAGCCGTAGTTGCGTGCGAAAGCATCGAGCATGGCCTGCCGGCTGGGCGGATGGTTGGAAGAAACAGCGTCCTCCACCACAATCGTGGGATAACCGAAATGCACGGCGTGACGGCAGCTATCTTCGACGCACATCTCCGCTACCGTGCCGACGAATACCAGACCGTCCACCGCAAGCAGCTTGAGCGTCTTGGCAAGATCCGTGGCATGAAAGGCGCTGAAATAGACCTTGTCCAGCACGATATCGCCATCCTGTGGCGCAAGCTCGTCAATCACCTCCGCGGCATCCCGCATGCCCTCGACATCGCCGTAGGAGCGCATGAAGCCTGGTACGCACGCATGGGTCGGCGCATCGGTCAGCTTGATCCAGGTCAGCTTGCCGGCGAGGGCCTGATACAGGGAGTCGGCAACGTATCGCGTGAATACCACCGGCTTGCCGTTGCCGCGAAACGCCGCAATGAGTCTGCTGATCGAAGGTATGGTTTCGCGCGCGGATGCAACCTCCATCGGCGCATGCCTGCGCACGAAATCGTTCTGCATGTCCACGACCATGAGGGCAGGGTTTTTAAGCGAAGCCAGCACGCCGTTCCTCCATACAGGCGTCCCGGATTATACCTATCCGGGTAGCGGAGAGCCTATATCATCGAACCCGCGAGCCGTATGCTTTCCTTCGTAGCATTGGGCTAGGCGGGTATCCTGCCGAACGGGGGAAGACGGCGGGTGCAGTTCTATCTTCATTAATCGGGATCGTGGCTCTGGAATGTGCTGACTATCGTCCGCCAGGCCAGGAGTGGAGGACAGGTGTGACGGATCGCATAACGGTCGAGGGCGTGTACAAGATTTTCGGCAGATCGCCGGAATCGGCTTTGGCCATGCTGAAGTCTGGCGAGACAAAGGAAGCTGTGCTCCAGAAGACCGGGCAGGTCGTCGGCTTGAGCGACGTGTCGGTGTCCGTTCCCGTCGGTTCGATTTACATGATCATGGGCTTGTCCGGCTCCGGTAAGTCGACGCTTGCGCGATGCATCAATCGCCTCATCGAGCCGAATGCAGGGCGCATCCTTATCGATGGCGAGGAGATCACCGGCGCCAGCGAAGCGCGGCTGCGCGAAATCCGCCGGACGCGTATCTCCATGGTGTTCCAGCACTTCGGCCTGTTGCCGAACAGAACGGTGTTGGAGAATGCCGAGTTCGGCCTGAAACTGCGCGGTGTGCCAGCCGCCGCGCGCAGGAAGAAGGTGATGGAGGTGCTGGAGGTCGTCGGGCTGGCTTCGTGGGCAAATCATCTTCCCGGTACGCTGAGCGGCGGCATGCGTCAGCGCGTCGGATTGGCCCGCGCACTCGCCACGGATGCCGATGTCCTGATCATGGACGAGGCTTTCAGCGCGCTGGACCCACTCATCCGCAGCGAAATGCAGGACGAACTGCTGCGCCTGCACAGGACTTTCCACAAGACCATCCTGTTCATCACGCATGATTTCCAGGAGGCGCTGAAGCTCGGAAGCCGGGTCGCCATCATGGCGGATGGAATGGTGATGCGCGAAGGCGTTCCGCAGGACATCGTGACCAAGCCCGGGAATGACTACGTCGCCGCCTTCACCCGCGACGTCAACCGGGCCCATCTGTTCGATGCGAGTTCCGTGATGGTGGAAAGCAGTCCGCTCCGGCTAGACGGACGTGCGTTTGGCGGCCGCGATGCCGAGGGCGAACCGGTGTTCATCGTCGACGATTCGATGCAGGTCGTGGGTGTCGTCGGACCACGCCAGTTGCCACGCCTCGCCGATGGTTCGGCGATCCAATCATTGATGAGCAAGGACTATGAGACGGTATGCGGCACGGAAAAGCTGTCGGTGGTGGCCAGCCTGTGCCATCGAGACCGGCCGATAGCCGTTGTTGACGAGGGCGGCCGATATTTGGGGCGTGTCGATCCACTCCAGATCCTGTCCCGCATTGGCGCTCCGGCGGCGGCTTCCTCGCAATCCCGGGGAGCGGAGGCCTGATCATGCTGGATGTCGATAATCTCTATGTCATCCCGCTGGACCAATGGATCCAGGTCGGCGTCCGCTGGCTGGCAATGCATTTCCGGCCACTTTTCCAGACCATCAAGTGGCCCGTCGAGACCCTTCTGACCGCGATCGACCATGGACTCCATGCCATTCCGTTTCCGATCCTGATCGGGATCTTTGCCCTCATCGCATGGCGCTCCGCATCGCGTGGCGTGGCTATATTCACGCTGCTTTCGCTGACCCTGATTGCCTTCATGGGCCTGTGGGCGGAAGCGATCACCACCCTGTCGCTCATCGCCACGGCAATCGTGGTGTGCGTCATTCTTGGCATTCCAATCGGAATCCTGTGCGCGCGCCACGATCGCGCCTGGACCATCGTGCGGCCGGTGCTCGATGTCATGCAGACGACGCCCAGCTTCGTCTACCTGGTCCCGGTGGTCATGCTGTTCGGCGTCGGAACGGTGCCTGGGGCAGTCGCGGTCATCGTGGCGGCGATATCGCCGCTGATCCGCTTCACCAATCTCGGGATTCGTCTTGTCGACAAGGAGATGGTCGAGGCGGGGCGGGCTTTCGGTGCCACCGATCGCCAACTTCTCTGGGAAGTCCAACTTCCATTGGCCTTGCCAACCATTCTGGGCGGCCTCAATCAGACGGTGCTGATGGCCATGGTCATGTCGGTGATCGTATCCATGATCGGGGCCGAAGGGCTCGGACTTGTGGTCCTGCAGGGGCTGGGACGTCTCGATGTCGGCATGGCTGCCGTCGGCGGCATCGCCATCGTCCTGCTAGCCATGATCCTCGATCGCATCACGCAGGGCTTGGCCAACCAGGACAAGGCCGGACCGACCCGGGGCATCCGGGCCGCCCTGGCTCAGTTGCTGCGTCCCCGAAATGAGGAAGCGGGGAGTTTCGAAACGAACCACCAGCAGGTTTGAACACCGTCTCGATCAGGCGGAACGACGCAACAAATATCACAACAAGGGGAGAATACATGTCGGCGAATTATCGATACCGCAAAGGGCTGAGACTGGCCTGCGCCATGGCTGTTGCAGCAACCATGATGGGTGGGCAGAGTTTTGCGCAGGATAAGCCTGGCGAAGGCAAGACCATTCGTTTCACGTCCTCCGACAGCCTGGGCGCCAACTATATTCAGGACCAGGTCCTGATAGCGGGCCTCGAGAAACTCGGTTACGACGTAAAGTTGTCGACCATGAACATGTCGGCGATCCTGCAGGCCATTTCGCAGGACGACCTCGACATGACCGGCGACATCAACTGGCCGCAGGCCGAGCCCGCCATCGCACAGATCTCGGATACGGTCGAACTGATCAATGAAGGCACGATCGCGGGCGGCGGCATCAACGGCTACATGATCGACAAGAAGACAGCCGAAGCCAACAACATCACCAATGTCTCGCAACTGAAGGACCCGAAGATCGCCGCCTTGTTCGACACCGACGGTGACGGAAAAGCCAATCTGGTGAATTGCGATCCCGCTTGGAAGTGCGGTGACGTCGTCGATTTCCAGGTCAAGGAGTTCGGCTTGAGCGATACGGTGCGCTCCATCCGCGCCAAATACGAGCCGCTGATCGGCGAGGTCTTTGCACGGGCCGACCGAGGAGAGCCGATCCTTCTTTACACCTGGAGCCCATCCTGGATCGTCTATCGGCTGAAGCCCGGCAAGGACGTGGTGTGGCTGCCGATCCCGTATGACGCTCTTCCCGAGGGCGTATCGAAACCGAAGACGCACGAGGTCAAGGACGTGGTTGGCTGTGCGGGGGGGCAGAACCCATGCCGCATGGCGGTTGGCCCATGGAACTGGCGCACGCTCGCCAACAAGAAGTTCCTGGCTGACAATCCGGCGGCCAAGAAATTCATCGAACAAGCGAAATGGTCGCTGGACATCTGGAGCCAGTGGGAAGGCGATCTGGGGGCCGGCAACAAGACCGACGCCGAGATCAAGAAGATCGCCAACGACTGGATTGCCGCAAATCAGTCGGAGTTCGATGGCTGGGTAAAGAATGCGGCTGCCGCCGGGAAATAATCCGGGCAGGCCTCTATCGTGGCCTGTTATCACAATGGTGGCGGACCCTGTCCGCCACCATTGTCGATTGAGGAGACCGATTGCCGGCCAAGCGTTTTCGCTTCATGGCGACGTTTCCTTATGGGGAGCGGCTACACAGGCTCATGCAAAGGGCAGGCGATCGTTTGGACATGCGGCCTCAGAGACGATTATCTCGGGATAAATAGCTGCCGCCGCGCCTGATCGAGCGCGGGCCGCTTGGTATAGTGAGAAAAACTGAGTGAAGCCTTATTTCACGCGCAGCTATTACTCTAGGTCGCGCGTGAAGGTTCCGTTCTCCTTGAGCCCCCCCCTGTCGTGGAACTTGACATCCAGACGCCAATGCGAACGGCGGCGGCATGTCGTTACAAGCGCGAAACCGTCGCCAGGGGCGAAACTTGTCTGCACCTCGCAACAATACGGCCCCTGCTCAGGATCGGGATCGGGAAAGCAAAAAGTCTCATTGGCCTGGAAATTGTCGGCAGTTCCGTTCGCAAACGGATATGGCGCGTACAGCGCCGAACTGTGGATACAATGCAGGATGCTCTGCTTGCCGGTTTTGCTGTTTGTTACACGAGCGGTGACCAGGCTGCTCACGTGCTCGTCACCCGACAGGAATACCAGTCCCTTTATTTCCTTGTTGCACACGAACCTGAGCAGTTTATGTAAGGAAAACGGGTATCCATCCCACGCGTCCGAACGCAAGGCACAAGTGGGGGCCTCGGCCACCTCCCGCCGCCGCGGCAGCACTGCCGAGGATGTGAGAACAAATTTGGGCATTTCGGTGTGTTCAGGCTTGGTAAGCCATTCACAAAGTTTGGCGAATTGCGTTGAACCCATGATCCGCGCTTCGCACCAGTTCGAAACCGTCCGTCCTTGACGTTCGGTGCGCGTGTCGCAAAGGAAGAATGGCATACCGTTGTGGGTTAAATCGTCTCGCCAGATGTGTGCCGGCAGGCGCTTTTCCAGCACCTCGGTCTTGCCACGTTCGTACCTGAAGTAAGCCAGCTTCCCAGGCTTTATGACGATATCATTCTTGCGCATCGCCGGGTCGGGGTCTTTTGCCCAATTGTCGCGAATCTCATGATCGTCCAGCATCATTTCAACCGCCATGTCCAAGCGCTGCATCACCGCCTTCACACCGCGGCTCTGGCCCCGGCGTTCGTAGGGTATTCGGAATCGGTCGTTGACTACCTTAGGGTCGAAAAGCCCTGCCGTAGCGTCGATATATACCTGATCGCCGGCCAGCAGCAGCAACGTTGGGGCGCCGGGTTTGCCCAGTAGATCGCCGAGCGCGAGCAGAGACGCATCCGCGGGCCCTCGTGTCGCATGCTGACCGTCGGGCATGTGGTCGAGGAAATCACTGGGGTATTGGCAACTTGCGAGAGCGAATGAAAGGTTCGATACCGCGCGGGCATCGCTCTTGTGCCGATGGCTTCTGTGCGACCTTCCAGGCCTGCCGACGATCAGGCCACCTCGCAAATCATCCAATGTGTCAGTCTCGAGCGCATACCGAATAGCCTCGGCGGCCCTCTTCACCGCGTTCTTGGCATGCGAACCTGTGTCGAGGATTTCAGGTGGTGATCCCGCCGCGTCGGGCAGTTTCGGTAACCGAGCCAAGCCGCCAATACCCTGCGCCTGAACGTACAGCAGCAAGACCAGTACCTGCTGCGCTTCAGGCCACTCATGGAGCGGAACTTCAAATACGTAAGGAGATGCGGGTTGCTTAATATAGTAATGCGGAAGACTATTATAGAGGCTATCGTCGCTCTGTCCTTTCTCGTCGCCGCGGCTCGTAACCGGCGGACCGATCATGTGCAGGCGGTCGCCCTTTGCGTAGACGGGAACAATGAAAGCTGCATGAGGCAAGCCCCGCCCTCCGCTATCGGCCGCTTGCACCAGGATCTTGCCCGCCTCGACCTCTACGCGCACCCCGAAGGCGGGCGCCCTGGCTTCAGAGGGGAGAGAATGCGTCATGGCTTTTCCTCCAAGGGCCCCGGCATATCGGAGATATCCGGCATTCCTAGGTATTTCGCTATAACGCCGCAGATCGACGAGGCGTCTTTGCCGATCAGGCAATCCTGATGACCGTGGCCGGCAATGCACCAGGTCAGGTAGGACGGTTGGCCGAGCGCCAGGAACTGGCCGCTTTTGTCAATAAGATCCCTGATTTCTTCCTCCGATTGCACCGCCTCGACCGCATGCAGAGATGAGTTCAAATGCGGCACGCCGGCCCCTTTGAGCATATTTCGCATCAGTCTTAGCGTTGAGGGGGCGACCAAACCGTTTTCCGCTCCATGGATCGACATCATCGGGAATCTCAGTCGATCCCTCACCCGGTCCGGCAGCACATAGCGATTTATGCCGGCGCGATCGGTCACGGTGTTGAAGCCAGCAAAATGTATGACCTGCGAGACTGTCTCGACGCTGAGCGGGCCGAAGAAATCGTCGATGTGGTCGAGTACGAGGTCAGAGAGATTGTTGAGCGAGAAGGTGCGTGCATAGAGCGCGTCCATCCGATGTCTTGTGCCGACCCAAGGCGTCGCTTTGCCTGGGGGCCAGAGGGGATTCTCGCGCCGATACTCGTCGGACGGCAGCCACATTGCCGAGAGCGCTCTGTCGAGCAATTGACCGGCGAGCGAGATATCGCCATGCGGACTAAACACATAGTCTTCAAGTTGAAGAAAATAACGTACATATCGCATCACATATGCGGCGAGCACATTTGCCGAACTCAACAGCATTGCCGGGCCGACTTGCGAAAACACCACGCGCCCGATCTTATTGTGCAAATTCCTTCGATCATGCTCGCCAAGCACTGCCATGCTGAACATTGCCGCGCCCATGCAATGGCAGACGACATCGAGCCTTTCCTGCCCTGTCGCAGCCAGCACGTGTTGGACGGCGATCGGAATGTCATTCTCCGCCATCTCCTCAAAAGACCAACCGCCTGTGGCGGTAGTCAGGCCTGAACTCGATCGCATATCGAGCACCCAGACATCGCGCCCAGCATCACACAGCGATTGAGCGAGGTTGCCGGGTACGGCAGCATGAGCAAATGTGGTGCCGCTCGCACTGTAACCATGGATGAGCAAGACGGGGCGTTTCGGGACGCCCTTCTCGATCACCTTTGCGGAACTGCCGTCATAGCGGGCCAGGCGAATGCGGATCGGCGGGCTGAGCTGACCTTTCAAGGTCAACCAGTCGATTTGGGGCGCAGGTAAGCCCGGCACCGCCCCGGGCAACCGTTGTGGTTCACGCGCAGATGGCGGGTCGGGGCGGCGAAAACTCAGTGCATGTATCTGAAGCACGACGCGAAAACCGTAGAGTATGAAAGAGGCCAGATCTGCCAGTGCCGCGACACGGTCTTGCTGCCCCACTATCCGCAGCAGAGGCACCGATTGCCGCGCCAGGTATCGTTTGTTTAGCTCTAGCGACGGTAGCTTCCTGCCAATGACGGTCTTGCTCATCTGCGGGAAAACTTCGACCGACATCTCCATCAATTGCTGCCAAGGGCTGGCGCCGCGCGCATAGGTGAGCCGCTTCACCGCTCTGATTTTCTTCTGCGTGAACAGAGAGCTGTCGAACCTCGCGCCCGTGCCGAGATCTTCCGGCTCGACAACCTTGTCGATGTGCAAATCGTATTCGATCAGGCGGACCCCGCCCGCACGCGAGCACAGGTGCAGAATGTCGAGCAGTCTGAGATGGGATGCCCCTCCGCTAGGCGGCGTGAAACGCAACCATTCCTGGCCCTGGCGGACCAAGCGGTAAGCAAAGTCGCGCATCCCGCGGTTGAGCGCCCACGCAAGGATAGCGCGCAGCATTCGGGGCACGGGGCGCGATTTTTCCAGATCGAACAGGTGGAGCGATCCCGAGATCTCCGCCTCGAGCGCAACATGGCTTTCATAGGCCTGATCTGCAATGGGGTCGAACTCCTTTCCTGCACGCAGAATGCGCAGCCGACCATGGGCAATCGGCAAACACCGTCCACGGGGCGTTTGCAGCGCGTAGAGATCGGTGAGCACCACCGGCTTGGTGGTTAGCGTCAGTTCGACCATGTGTGGTTTCACACCGTTGCCGCGCATAGCCAGAGGGACCTTGCCGCGCACCTGTTCGGTCAGTTCGATGCTGGTAGGCGTAGGCGCAGGGTTCGTCCGCGGCGTGGAATATATCGGCCGCGTTTCGCCACGAGAGTTCCCAGGCAAGGGTGCATTGATCAAACGGCCGCCACTGAGTTGCCATTCCTCCTTGAGCTCGGTGATCGCTCGCAATGCCAGAACGGCTATGGTCAAGGCGGGATTGATGCCCAGCGACGTGGGCACGACCGAGCCATCGAGCACGATCAACCCTTCGTGAGTGCGTCTGAGGCCGACCGCAGCGGCATCGAACACGCGGCCGCAATGATCGGTCACGCCTTGGCGAACGTCGTCACCCATGGCGCAGCCCCCAAGGGGATGCACCGTCAGCAGCGGCCCGCGTTGGCGACCGAACACGGCTTCGAGCCTGTCGGACAAAGGTCGCCACAACAGGTTGTTCACCAGCCGTCCGCCCAATCCAGACTCTCGAAGCAACTTGCCAAGGCGCGCATGATGGTTCTCCAGCCGGGGGTCCAGTCGCAACTCCGGCCAGCGCACCGTGAGCATCCCGTCGGCGCGCAATTTTTCAGCATCCTTTTGCATCCCGTCGGCGCGCATTTTTTCAGGATCGCCTTGCATCTCATCGGCGCTGTTTTGCATCGAGGGCCCTAGCGCAAGTGCTCCCTCCGCGTCGTCGCGGCCGATCATGGCCAGCACCAGGGAGTTGGTGATGGCGGCAGGATTGACGGCTGCGTCGTCTACTCGTGAAGGATCCGGCTCATGCTTCGCCCAGTCGCCATCGGCGACGCGATTGAGCACATCGAATGTGGTGGCGCTTTCCTCAAACAGGCGGCGCAGCGGTCCCGGTACGGCAAGATCCTGGATTACCAGGTCAGTAGCCGCGTTGCCGTCGCGCAGATCGATCATTGCGGTTATTGTCGGGCCGACCGCGCGACCGCAATCCTCGCTTTTGGTGTTTGGGGCCGGATCCTCGGTTTCATCAGCGACGCCATTCACCCGTGCCGCCAAATCATGGGCAACGACGAGCATGTCACCATTGGCGGAGAACTTGCTTCCCAGCTGATCGGAGAACTTTATCCCGCGGATTTGCGAGCGCATCAAAATTTCCGTCGAGCCGAATGTGCCTGCTGCAAGGATCACGCGCCTCGCCAGCAGCGCGAACGGCTTCCGCTGGTTATCGCGTAGATGGCCGTCGGTGTGATTGACGTCCAACTGCCATCCTTCGCCCGCGCGCAAAACGCGCAAGACGGTGGCGCCAGTGACGATTCGTACTCCGCTTTGTCGAGCCAGCCGCAACAAATTCAGGTCGAGGGATTCTTTGGCATTGTAGTTGCAACCAGTGGCGCAGTCGCCGCAACGGCGACATTTGCTCATCGCGACCCCGGCGTGGTTGGTGTGGCAATCGGAAGCGACGGTTATGTGAGCGGGCCGTGCTTTGCCACCAGCCAAATTTCTAATTGCTTCGGACTTGGCCAGGAAAGGCTTGGTGACACGTATCGGCTTGGCTCCCAGCCAATCGCGCAGCCGTTTACCCGTCTCCTCGAGATTCGTATCCCTGCGGATTTTGGTGGGCCAGCGTGCTTCCCGGAAAATCTCCAGCAGCGGCATCTCCATCACGCCGGCGTTGATTAATGAGCCTCCACCCAAGCCACACGCGACGAGAGCTACCGCGTCGTCGCTGCAGCGCAAGTCGTAAAGACCATCGAACACGCCGCGTTGGCGTTTCGCAAAGGGGGTGGCAAAGCGGATGTGGCCACCCAGATCGGCCAATCGCGAAGGGAACATTCCGGCCAAGTACTCCTTGCCGCGTTCGAGCACGCAGATTTTTAAAGATTGGCCTTGCACATCCTTGCAGCTACTCAGTTCGGCGGCAGCCACCGAGCCGCCATAGCCGCTGCCAACGATGACAACATCAAAGTCATATCCGCCCTTGACAGTTGCCCTTTCCGTATCGGCGATCTGCGGAAAATCGTGGACCAATGTCTCGAGTCGGTGCGAGAGCCAAGCCGTCGCACGTGGCGGCTCCGGCGCTGCCTTGATGTGTACCGGCAATGCGTCCTCCCTAATTTAGATATCAATCATATACGAAATTTGGTGTAACGTCAGGAAGTCACGCAATCTATCGGGGCGATATTCATTCCCTTTAGGAAGTGCGCGGTCGGCGGTGCCTTTCTCTGCCCTGAAACCATGGGCACGGCTGCGGGAAGGAACCCATGGAGGGTACTTGCGAGCTACTTGAGAGTTTTCTGCCGCTGGAATTACTCGGTAGAATTCACGCACTTCGAGCGGATGGCCCAGTAGCCGTCGAATTCCAGGCTGCAGTGGTGTTTGTCGATGTGTCCAGATACACGGCCTTGGTCGAGCAACTAGCACGACGGGGGCAAGAAGGACTTGAAAGAATCCCGAGCCTGCTTAGTCACTCCTACGCGCGATGCGTAGAGCAAGTATACAATCGTGGAGGCGAGATTTTGTACCTCGCCGGCGACGAACTGCTAGCCTACTGGTCGGCGGATGTCCGCGGACTTGAAAGCGCGGTGCGAGCGGCGACAGCCTGTGCCAAGGCAATCTGCGGCGGCCAGAACGAGCGTTTGGAGGACGGAACAGCTGAAATCGCACCCGCGCTGCATGTTGGAGTAGGGGCGGGGGCCCTCTGGGCGGCGGCTTTAGGCGGTCAGCCGGTCTGGACTCTCTTTGCAGGCGGAGATGCCATCATGCAGGCCGCTCAGTCCCAAGCGGCTGCGCGCCGATGGGAATATGTACTTTCCGACAAAGCCAACTTGGCCCTTGCGCAGCCGTCTCAATCGCGGCGCAGTCGGCCTACGCTGGCTTCTCCGCCTCCGGGCTGGCTGGCAAGGTTTTTGCCTTTGCAGCTCAGGGACCTGCTGTCCGAAGCCGACTTGCGCTCAGTTGCCGCGGACAGCGCCGTTGCCATCCGTTCCGAAGAAGATCGTCCAACGACCGCCCGCTTAGACGCCCTGGCGGAGATTAGGCCGATCACCGCCCTTTTCGCGCGAATTGCCGGACTTGACCATCGTCAACCTCAGGCGCTTGCGCGCTATCAATTGCTATGCGCGACCCTCCAGGAGGATCTGCGTTCGCGCGGTGGGCCGGCCGGCGAGTTGCTCTTCGACGACAAAGGTCTGATTTTCTTTGCGACGTTCGGAGCGCGAGGCAGTTTCCACCGCGACGATCCTTGCCGTGCCGTCGATGCTGCTCGCGCGATCCGTCTGACGGCCCAACGCTTGGGCCTCTCCGCGTCGATGGGCGTGGCTACCGGCGATGCGCTTTTTAGTGTTGTCGGAAGCGCACGCCGGCGCCAGCTGATGGTGATCGGCGCGCCCGTGAATCGGGCGGCGCGGCTTATGACGGCGGCATCGGCAAACGTTCTCTGCGATGCACCAACAGAGCGAGCCAGCCGGACGGCGTTTTGGTTCGAAGAACACGGCACGTTGCAACTGGACGGACTTGGGGACATGGCAACGGTATTTTGTCCCATGGATCCGCGCGCCCCGGTCCAACCTCTTAGTCCGCTGATTGGTCGGCAGAGCGAGCTGGAGTTCCTGAAACGTACGTTCGAGGAGACCCGCCGTGGAGGCAGGCGTTTGCTCGTTGTCTTGGGTGAGTCGGGCATTGGAAAAACCGCTTTGATCAGAGCTTTCACGGACGAACTGCGCTCAACCGCAATCGAGGTTTTGACCGCGCGCGCCGAACGTGACGATCGCCGGACATCGCTCCTGCCATGGCGGCGGGTGCTTGTGTCCCTTCTCGGCCTACCGTCCGACAGCGATGGATTTGCGGTGCTTGATGTCGTCACACAACGGGTTCAAGGCAACTCGTCGCTCGTTGGGCGACTGCCCTTGCTAGGTGATGTTCTGAGCATCGAAATTCCCCAAAACGACGGGACGCGACATCTGGAGGGACTTCATCGCGCTGATGCCACCATGCGTCTTTTGGGTGATCTCATGGATAACTTGGCACCGCGCCCGTTGGCATTGGTCCTGGAGGACAGTCAGTGGCTGGATTCGGCATCGTGGCGCCTCGTCGAGTGGGTTCTCTCATCTCTGTCCTCGTTGCTTCTGGTCCTGTGCGTACGCTCGGACGAAGTTCCGGAGGAGTTAAAAAACCTACGAAGGCGAGCCGAGGCCACAAGAAGGAATACATCCGGAACGGAACCTGACGATCCCGCGCGCCTGTGTCGTATCCTGGATCTTGAGGAACTCAGCGAGGCGTCGATTTGCGAACTGGTCGCCCGCACGCTCGGGGATGTGCCCCCACATGGCGAACTGGCGCGCCGGGTCTCGGCCTTAGCCGGTGGCAATCCGTTTTTCGCCGAGGAGATAGCGCTGACATTAAAGAGCCAGGGGCTCATCGCCA
The DNA here is from genome assembly GCF_006442695.1 of Mesorhizobium sp. B2-3-7. Lineage (NCBI taxonomy): Bacteria > Pseudomonadati > Pseudomonadota > Alphaproteobacteria > Hyphomicrobiales > Phyllobacteriaceae > Mesorhizobium > Mesorhizobium sp. B2-3-7. Next base: position 67,290 of record NZ_VFVV01000014.1, read on the forward strand.
TACGCGATGGTTTGTGGTGTCCGATCCGCCCGCTCGAGAGCCTTCGATATTTCGAAGGTGTCGATCGGGTCATTCGGGAGCGCGTTGATCGATTGGAGACCTCAGTCCAGCACGTTCTCAGGGCTGCGGCCGTGATCGGGCGTTCATTTACCGGCGAGGCCCTGGCGACGTTGCTCGAGGGCGAGTTGGATCACGACGGTGTGGGTGCAGCTGTCGAGTCGCTCGTGGCGGCGCATCTCGTGCGTCAGGGCACTGGATCAGGGAACTACGAGTTCCGTCATGATCAAATCCGAGACGTCGTTTATGGCTCAATTCCCAGTGAAGTGCGACAGCGACTTCATGCAGCTCTGGCCGCTTGGATCGAGTCGAGCCAGTCGGCCGCCATGGGCGCGGATGTCGCGGCCCTCGTTCAGCATTTTGAGGCCGCCGGAAACAATTTCAAGGCAGTTGGATATGCCAATTTGGCAGCAATCAAGGCGCTGCAGGTCGGTGCGTTTCGAGAGGTCGAGGCGTTTCTGGAAATCTGCTTGAGATACGAGTCGAAGCAGCCTTGGAGTGCTGAGCAAAGACTTCAGTCGGTGCGTTGGCGCAGGCAGCTCGGCGAGGCCCATTACAGTCGTGGCGACCTCCATGCTCAGGGCATTTCGGTGAGGCGCGCCCTCACCTTGGCGGGCACGCCGGTTCCACGTTCCTCGGCAGCCCTTTTGATGCGGCTGCTTGGGGGTGGAATGCGGCTCGCGTTCCAACAAGTGTTCCCTCCTTCGCTACGGTCAACTCAGGGTGGTGTGCTGGACTCCTGGGAGCGAGAACTAGCTCGCTGCCTTAACCAGGCGGCGGTCGTGGACTATTTCGAGCTTCGCTTTTCGCGAGCGTTTTCCCACACCGTCGCGGCTGTCGCCCATGCGGAGCGCACGGGGCTCACCATGGAGATGGTGATCGCGTCCGCCCAACTGGCATGCGGGCTGGGAATTCTGGGGCGCCGGCGCGCTTGCAACTACTTCATGGCAAGGGCAGAACGGGTGGTGACTGCGCTCGCCGATCCAGCGGTCCATGCCCACCTGTGTAATCTCGATGCGCTCTGGCGCATCGGCCGCTGCGACTGGCTGATGGTAGATCGTCGTCTGGATCAGTCTCAAGAGCTGTGTCTAAAGGCGGGCGATCAACTAAGTTGGTGCAACGCCCAGGCCATGCGCTTCTGGTCAATGTACTACCGCGGTGAATCGGGTGCGCTGGAGTACACCGCCCAGGCGCTGCTCTCCCGCGCGCAGAACAGCGGAAACCTCCAGCAAGAGATTTGGGCGCTCCGATGCAAGTCGTTGTGTGTGCTCCACACGGATAGCCCCCGTGAAGCGGTCGACATCCTTCGGCTGACCACGTCCGCTATGGTCGGATCCGCCGATCTCGCCGACTTGGTCTCCGCCAAAGGGTCGCTTGCGCTCGCGCTTGCACGGGTCGGGCTCCATGCTGAGAGCCTTCGGGCTGTGGTCGAGACGCTACGCCTGCTGCGCGAGATGCGTCGCCCGACTGTGCACAGCACACTGCCCGGCATTGCCGGCGTGTGCGAAGTGCTTCTGCGCGGCAGGGAGGCAGGCCTCTCGCGCGAGTACGACCAGTGGCGCCATTGGGAGCGCCAAGCGCTGCATGAGCTCAAGCGTTACCGCCGCGCGTTTCCTGTCGGCACCGCTCAGTATGGGCTGTGGGTCGGCGTGGCCCATTGGCTGGACGGGCGCGGTGACCGCGCCGTCTCTACTTGGCGGCAAGCACTCGCGGCTGCACGGCGCCTCTCGTTACGCAGGGATCAGTCGATCATTGCGGCCGAGCTGAGGCGCCGGCAAGACAAGACCTAAGATACTCTCCTGCGTTGGAGTTATCCGATCGGCAACTTGGGGGCGACATGGCTTTTGGCGGCGCGAACGAAAGAAATGATCTGCCGCGCCTTGCACGGATCGATCCGCGCCTGTTCGATCTTCTTTTCGGCGGCTGCAAGGTTGAACGCCACGCGGCGGGCCAGATTCTCTTCGTCCAGGAAGATCCATCCGATCGTATTTACGGGGTTATGAGCGGGACGGTGGAGATCTCGATGTATTCGCCGGGAGGCCGGAAGCTGGTGGCCAATATCGAGCTTTCGCACAGCTTGGTCGGAGAGATCGGCGCGCTCGACGGGCGCCCGCGCACCGCAACCGCTACTTGCCTGACCGTTTGCGATCTGGCCTCGCTCGGTCGGAAGCAGCTCTTCGATCGGATCGAAAAAACTCCACCTCTGGCACGCGCCATGATTGAGCTTTTGTGCGCACGGCTGCGTTGGGTCAGCGGCGAACTTGGCGATCAGGCTTTCTTCGGCATTGAGGCCAGGCTGGCAAAGCGACTGGCCTTTTTGGCCGGCGTTATGGCGGATGGCTCAGGTTGGATACCGATCTCCCAGTCCGAACTGGGGGAGTTCCTGGGCGCCACGCGCGAGTCCGTCAACAAGACGCTTAACGATTGGCGCAACCGTTCGATTATCGCAATCAAGCGTGGTGGCCTGCGCATAACGAATGCCGGTGCGCTTCGTCACATTGCCGAGTCACAGGACGATGACTGATGTCGCCATTCGCAATCGGCGCGCGCATCAGAGCCGCGAATCAGATTGCGCAACGAAGACCGGATCGGCATGAAGGGATAGTCCTCCACCTGTCGTGGTGACGAACTGGGAACCTCCGTTCAGCATCCTGACGCCGTCCCAGGCGATTGGACCTGCCACCGCTGTCGCGCGATCTATGGTCGGGCTTTTCTTAATAGTCCGTCGGTCAGTCGGTACCCGCTCAAGGAGGCAGAGCGGTGGCGCTAGCCACCGCTCTTATCTGGATCAATTCCGGCAGTCCGGGCTGACAGGATCGTACTGGTGTGGGCTGACCCCCATGCACTTGGAGTTCGAAGCGCCACCAGGCAATCCGATCGACCCGGTCGGGAAGCCATACACCGCTTCTTCTGAAGCCAATGAATGTTGACCCTTCAAGTCACCTGGGGCTTCGAAGTCACCATTGTCGGCTCGCAGACTGTGGACGAAGGTCGAGTCGATCGCGAACGAAGGCACCGTGAGGATGAAGAATGCAGACGCAGCTGTAATGATCTTATACATGTTTCTCTCCCTTTGGTTGATGGCATCACAAAATTCGTGATGAGAACGAAATTGGCTTAGTTTAAAAACCAACTTCCTCTTCGGGCTTGATCTTTGCTATTTTCTTTATGATCTGTCCGAAAGAGAGACTAAATTGCCTGCTCTGTCATCTCTTGTACGCCGCGGGTGAGATTTGTATGTGAAGGAATTCACGCAGGGTGCTAATATGATCGACGGGACGCTTTTCATTCCCGCTGCTTCAGCACCGGGATCGGAACGAGGGACATCGGCTGGTACTGAGCCAGTCTTCGAAGGCCCGCAAGATCAGTCAAGTCGATGAAGCGCGCGTTGCTGGTGATAAGCTGTTCGGCGCGCAATTGCTGAATGATGCGATTGAGATGGGGCACGCTCAACCCGAGCGCGTCCGCCATGATTTCCTGTGAAAACGGCAGATCGAAACTTGCTTCGTCGGCGCGTTCGACTTCCAGGAGACGCGCGTGAATCTCCAGCAAAAGGTGCGCCAACCTTTCAATCGGAGTGCGCCGACCTAGATTGACGATGTGTTCCGCATAAGTCGCTGCCTCTTGGGCGGCGAGCCAACTTAACACCAGACCGAATTGGGGCTGCTCGTAGCAGAGACGAATGTACGCGTCGAATGAGCAGACGGCGTAGGTCAGTTCGCTCACGGCGACGACCGAACAAGTGGATCGATCGAAAAAGCTGACCGGGAATCCAATGACATCACCGGGCAGGATGAGCTTCAGGATTTGCCGCCTGCCGCTGCGCAGCAACCTGTAGCGGATCGCGTAGCCGTCTTTAACAAAGCACAGGTTTCGGAACTCGGAGCCGTGAACGACGAGTTCCTCCCGTTTCCGAATGGTAAGATCGTGCTCGAAGATTGCCTCAAGACGTTTGATGTCTAGCGAATCCAGCTTCATTGCACGTGTCAGTCGGGTCACAATCGGGTGGCCGGTCAGCGGCATGCCATGCTCCAAATGTTCATGACCTTCAACGAAACTTTCCTATGCTTATTAATCCAGATCAATGAACAGAATTATCAAACGAAAGTTGTATTGACTGGTAGGCCTACGCCACTGCGAATGCCCATGCAAATAGGCCATTTTCAGCGTTTCGCTGGAAAAACCGGTTTCCGGGAACAACAAATGAGAGCCGTCCGACGGCTCCACGCTAAGGAGGAACAGCTGATGCCGCTCGACGATCAAAATACTTCCAATATATCCCGCCGCACCATGCTGCACGCGGGCGCAGGTCTTCTCAGTAGTGCCGTTCTGCCCTTATCCAGCTTTGCGGCTTTTGCAGCCGACGACAAGCCCGCGATAGGCACCTGGCCGGCCGGGTCGGCGGGCGACACCGTCTACATCGGAGCCGCGGTGCCCCTTACCGGTGCCTATGCCGTGCAGGGTGCTGATGAACTTAAGGGCTGGCAGCTGGCGGTCGACCACATCAACAACGGCCATGAGTTGATGAAGGCGTTGGCGCCGAAAGTCGACAAGGGGTTGCTCGGCAAGAAGGTCGAGCTGTTGTCCGCCGACAGCGCGGCCAAGCCGAATCAGGCCGTCGAGCTCGAGCAGAATTTCATCCACCAAAACAACATCATCCTGATGACCGGCTCGACTTCATCAGCGGTCGCGGTTGCGCTCAACAAATTCGCGCAGCGCGAGAAGATCCTCTACGTCGCGGGCATCTCCGGCTCAAACGACACAACAGGCAAGGACTGTGTCCGCTACGGCTTCCGCCAGAACTTCTACGGCCAGACCGCAGCCAACGCGATCGGCCCGATCCTTCTGAAGACCTACGGAAAGGGAAAGAAGGCGGCATTCATGACGCCGGACTACACTTACGGTCACACCGTCACCAAGTCGGTGAACGACTACCTGACCTCTCAGGGCGGATGGGAGATGGTGACGGACCAGGTCTCGCCGTTGGGCACCCAGGATTTCAGCCAGTATCTCACCAACATCGCCAATTCAGGCGCCGAATTCATTGTCAACGTCAACTGGGGCCGCGACGCAGTGCTGTCGATCCAGCAGGCCAAGCAGTTCGGCCTGACTCCGAGCATGAAGATGGTCATCCCCTACCAGATACCCTTCCTTGCCAAGGAAGTGGGCCCCGAACTGACAGCCGGGGTTTTTGCCGCTACCGATTTCTGGTGGACCCTGCAGGACAAGTATCCGCTCGCCAAGCAGTTTGTGGACGCGTTCCAGCAAAAGTTCGGCTATCGGCCGGAATGGGGCGCCGAAAATGCCTATGTCAGCTTCGCTCATTGGGCGCGCATGGTGTCGCAGGCCGGTAGCTTCTATCCGCCGGACGTCATCAAGCAATACGAGAAGGGTGAGACCATCCCTTCACTCGTCGGCGACGTTCACTATCGGCCGGAAGACCATCAGTGCGTGCGACCGGTCGTACTCGTCCAGGGTAAGGACCCCAAGGACATGAAGAGCGACGACGACTACTGGAACGTGGTCGAGGTGGTCGATGGCGCGCCGCTGATGCAGAAGCCTGACGAGTTCGGCTGCAACCTGGGCAGCTACACCTGATATCCCGCAGCGCCTTCTCCGCCCGCCACGGGTGGAGAAGGCGCTCGCGCCGGGACTGGCTCTGGCTGGACGCAGACGGTTCGTCTCCCGGCGGTCGGCGGTGGGATGTCGATTGTTCGCGACTTGTCTGCCAAACCCTTGCTGGCGCGAGGGCAGGGCATATTTTTCATGATTAAGGTGGGCGCAGAGTGATCAACTGGGCAAATTTCATCTCGCAGTGCTTCAATGGGCTCGTGCTCGGCGCGCTTCTGGCGCTGATCTCCTCCGGGCTGACCATCATCTACGGGACGCTCGGCGTCCTGAACCTTGCCCACGGCGCGATGTTCATGCTCGGAGGCTATGCCGGCTGGCTCGCCTATACCTACACAGGTTCATTCCTCGCCGCGGTCGCGGCCGGATCGCTGTTCGTGATGATCGTCGGGGTGTTGATCGAGCGGCTGATCATTCGCCATTTTTACGCGCGGCCGCTCGAGGACCAGCTTCTCGTCACGTTCGGGCTCGGCATCGTCTTCGTCGAGACGGTCCGCTTCTTCTTCGGCAGCCTCTCGCGCACGGTGCCGCCGCCCACCTCGCTGGTCGGCATCACCCATCTGGGCTTCATGGTCTATCCCACCTACCGATTGGCGCTGCTCGGCATCGTCGCCCTGGCGCTGCTGATGCTCTATGTCGTGCTCTATCGCACCCGCATCGGGATGATCGTGCGAGCAGGCATCGAGGATTCGGTGATGGTCGATTCGCTTGGAATCGACGTCTACAAGATCTTCATGCTCGTCTTCGGCATCGGAGCCATGGCGGCCGGCTTCGCCGGCATTGTCAACGCACCCGTGGTGTCGATCGCGCCCGATGTCGGGGAAGCCATACTGGTCCAGACCTTCGTGGTCGTGGTGATCGGCGGCGTCGGTTCCTTTCCGGGCGCGATCCTCGGCGGCCTCATCGCCGGCGAAATCATCAGCATCACCTCGATGTTCAATCCCGGTTATTCCTATGTCATGCTGTTCGTGGCGATGACTCTGGTGCTGGTGCTTCGCCCGCACGGGCTGCTCGGCACGGCAGGGCGCGAGTAGACGCGGTCGCCATGAACATCAAACATCCCTTCCTTGTCGAGCTTCTGACGGCGCTGGCGCTCGTCCTGGCGCCGTTCGTGCTGCCCCATCTCGGCTTTTCGCCCAGCACGATCAATCGTATCCTTATATGGGGCCTGTTCGGGATCGGCTTCGACATCCTGTTCGGCTACACGGGATTGCTGTCGTTCGGCCAGTCGGCCTTCTACGGTACTGGCGGGATGTTCGCCGCCTATCTCCTGACTGAAACCGGCTTCTCCTATGTCATGGCTGCCATCGTCATGGGCGCCGTCGTGTCGGGTGTCGTCGGCTATGTGATCGGCCTGATCGCCCTGAGACGCACCGGCATCTATTTCGCCATGATCACGGTGGCCATCGCCGAAGTCTTCTTCTTTGTCGAGTTCAATCCGCTCTCGGCATTCACAGGCGGCGAGAACGGCTTGCCTGGCGTGCCAACCCCGGTCGTCAACCTCGGCTTCACGGTACTCGAATTCAACACCGACTGGACGATGTATACCTTCCTGGCGTTCTGGTATTTCGTGGGCATTGTCGTCGCACTTCGCATCGTACGCTCGCCGGTTGGCGCGATCCTTTCGGCGATCCGTGACAATCCGCTCCGCGCCGCGGCGCTCGGCCACGACATACACGGCTACAAGCTCACGGCCTTCGTGGTTGCGGCGATCTATGCCGGCTTTGCCGGCGGCCTGTTGGGCGTCATGCAGGGCTTCATGCCGCCGGACGCTTTCATGTTCGACACGTCTGGCCAGGTCGTGATGCAGACGGCGATCGGCGGTGCCGGCACACTGTTCGGGCCGCTGGTGGGCGCGACGGTGTGGCTCTATCTGAGCGACTTTTTCCAGAACACATTGCATCTCGGCGCCACATGGAAGTTGGTGCTCGGCATCGTTTTCGTGCTGCTGGTCTGCTTCCTGCGGCGCGGCATCGTCGGTGCGATCGTCGATCTCTATGGGTTGACCGGCGGCCGCAAGCGCATCGAACGGGCCAATCCCGCGGTCGAGAGTGCGCCGCACGTCGTGACCGTCGTCGAACCGATGCCGGCGCGCCGGCATGGCACTGCGCCAGCATCCGGACCGATCCTGCAGGTGCAGGGCCTAACCAAACGCTATGGCGGTATCACAGCCAACAGCGACATCGACTTCAGCGTCGACCATGGGGAGATAAGGGGCATCATTGGACCCAACGGCGCGGGCAAGACGACGTTCTTCAAGATGCTCACCTGCGAGATCGCGCCGACCTCCGGCCGCATCATACTGGCCGGCCGCGACATTACGGGCATGGGTGTGTCCGAGGTGTGCCAGCTCGGGCTCACCAAGAGCTACCAGATCAACCAGCTGTTCGACCGCCTGACGGTGCGGCGGAACCTGATGATTGCCGCGCTGGGCGAGGCGCGTGGAAAGTTCCGGCTTGACCTGTTCAAGAGTATCCACAGCGTTCCCGGTCTCAATGAGCAGGTCGAGCGAACGGCGGCGCTGGTGAACCTTACGGCGCGGCTCGATCGGCCCGTTTCGGAACTGGCCTATGGCGAGAAGCGGCGGCTGGAAATCGGCCTTGCGCTGGCGACGTCGCCGAGCCTGCTCCTGCTTGACGAGCCGCTTGCCGGCATGAGCCCGCGCGAGCGCGTCGAGACCGTGGCGCTGCTCAAGTCAATCGCGCGTGGACGCACGATGATCATCATCGACCACGACATGGATTCGCTCTTCGAGCTGGTCGAGAAAGTGACCGTCCTGCAGGAGGGCAGGGTACTGGTCGAAGGCATGCCCGCTGAGATCAAGACCAACGCAAAGGTGCAGGAAGCCTACCTCGGCGGGGTACATGGAGAGGTGGCATGAGCCTGCTCGAAGTCAGGGCGTTGAACAGCTATTATGGCGACAGTCACATTCTGTTCGACGTCTCATTGAGGGTCGAGAAAAACGAGGTCGTGGCGCTGCTCGGGCGCAACGGCGCGGGCAAGTCGACGACGCTGAAGAGCCTGATGGGCGTGGTGACGCCACGAGCCGGCTCGGTTGAGCTCGACGGGGTTGAGCTGGTTGGCAGGAAGGCGCACAGCATCGCTCGGGAAGGCATGCAGCTCGTGCACGAAAATCGGCGCATCTTCGGCAGCCTGAGCGTCGAGGAAAACATCATTCTGGCCGGATTGACCGCCGACGGCCGCTGGCCGCTGGAACGCATCTACACGATGTTCCCACGGCTGAAGGAACGGCGCACCAGCCGTGGCACGGATCTCTCGGGTGGCGAACAGCAGATGCTGGCCATAGCCCGTGCATTGGTGCGCAACCCGAAGATCCTTCTGCTTGATGAGCCCTTCGAAGGACTTGCTCCAGTCATTGTGCACGATCTGGTGCGCGCCTGCCGCGAACTGGCCCAGGCAGGGCAGACAATCGTGCTGGTGGAACAGAACATCGCCGCGACGCTGGCGCTCGCGAGCCGCGTTTATATCATCAATAACGGCCATATCGCCCACGAGGGCCCGGCCGCCGAGCTCAAGACACAGCCGGGGCTGCTGCAGCATCATCTCGGCGTCTAGGGGCGAGCAGCCGCGGACGGCGTTCGACTTCCGACCGCCTTCGGCAATCCGTGGTTCATGCCGGCGATTATCCAGGGCTATCGCTTGCAGGACCGTATCTCCTTCTGGCGCACCAGCCGCTGATCGCCGGAAAATATCAGGACAGTCTCCAGGTTGGAGTCGGCCTGGATGATTGCCGACCTGCCATGTTGGAAAAGAGAGGTACCGTTCGATTTTCGAGGAATTTCAAGTCGAGCCGGCGGCGGCTTCGGCGGCAGTCGAGCAGATGATCGCGTGGAACCCGGAACGGATCGTGTCGACGCACGGTTGATGGTCTCCGGCGGTGCGGTGGCCGAACTGAGGCGGGCTTTCCGCCGGGTCCTGTAAAGAGCGTTTCGCCGGCTTGTGCACCGCAAGCGAGCGCTCTGATATTTGGCGCGAGGACACCGAGATGACTGAACGACCAGAGAGATATCGAAACGCGATTGTCCCTCACATCTATGTCGACGGGGCGTCGGATGGGATCGCGTTCTATGAGCGGGCATTCGGAGCGATGGAACTGTTCTGAATTGCCCACCCAGACGGCAAATCATGCACGCCGAGATTTTGATCTGCGGAGTCGTGATCATGATCGGGGATCCGGACGAGAGACTTTACGGCGAGCCGCGGACACTTGGTCGCTGCACAGCTGGCCTTCACATCTTCACTGATGATAACGCGACCCTGCTACGGCGCGCGGTTAAGGCTGGCGCGGAAGAGATTCAGCCCCCCACGAATATGTTCTATGGCGCCAGTTCCGCCACCGTGCGCGATCCCTTCGGCCACGTCTGGGTGCTCCTGTCGTGGAAGGAGGACCTCGATCCGGCGGAGATGGAACGTCGCGGGAATGCGCTCCTGGCCTAAAGAAGGAGACGCCGGCGACATGCTAAATGCGGCTGTTCGCTGTGCGGCTCGCTAGTGAGAACCGGCTCGAAAACCTCCGCGAGGCAGTGAGCTTCGCCCGAGCGGCGTCGCAGCATTCTCCACAGGACGTGAGAGGTGTGGGGCATCGAGATTGCTCCCGGATCTCTGAACCCGCAGCGTGAATCATTCAGATGCTTCGTGTCAGGGCATCGGCCTTTGCCGCTTTCCATTCCGCCGGGTCCGCCCTGCGCCATTCGGTTTCCCCTGCGGTGTGCCGAGCAGCACGCGAACGGCGATTTCATGAAGCGGTTGCGCGGCGCCTTGGACGACGTAGTCCAGGCTGGAGCGATCGGAGATCAGGGTCGGCAGGCGCAAGGTGCCGATCAATCCTTCCGCCTCGAAGCGGGAGCGTAGAAGTTCGTAGAGTCCGGCATTGCAGGTAAACGGGCCGGTGATGAACACCTTCTCGGGGAAAAGCAGCCTGCAGGCGTTCCCCAGCGCGCGCGCCATAAGATCGACGGCGACCCGGATTTCGGGAATATCCGTCAGCTCCATCGTCTCGATTTGGCTGGAGAGGAGTTCCTCCTCCCCTGAAGCCCACGGATATATCTCCCGTATGACCGGCAACAGGGCTGACAGCGAAGCTGCTGTTTCGAGACAGCCCCGGTTGCCGCATCCGCAGGGGCGATCCTTGAGCACGTTGAAACGCCAATGGCCGATTTCGCCGAAGGGGCCGCCCTGGCGCATCGGCGCATCGTCGCTGCCGCGATAGGCCAGGCCGATGCCCCAACCCCAATGAAGAATGAAGGCGCCTTCCAGTCGTTCCATGCCCGGCACGGCGTATCGGGCGCTCAATTCGACATCCAGTTGGCGAAACAGGAACACGCGCGGCGTGATGCCATCGAGCGCCTTGCCGACGTCGAAATCGCGAACGTTCGGCCATCGCGAGGTCAATATCCACGTCCGGGTCTTCACGTCCACGATGCCGGAAACGGCAACGGACGTTCCGACATGACGCATGCCAGACGGGCAGCTGCCGAGCAGACCGGCGACAAGGTCACGCATCGTCGCGGTCATGCGGGCCGAATCGGCGTCGGACGGAACATGGGCGGTTTGCCGGGCGAGGACACTTCCGCGGAAATCGACAAGGACGCCAACCAGTTCCTGGCTGGAAACAAGAAGGACGGTCGCGCCCGCGCAACCGGGGTTCAAAACGATTTGCGCCGGTGGGCGGCCACGGCCGCTCACCTGGCCGACGCTTTGCTCGATGATGCCCCTGCCGACGAGGTCGGCGATGGCGCGCGAGATCGCCATCGAGGTCATGTCCAACTCGGCGGCAAGTGCGGCGCGGGATTTGCCGCCGCCTTCGTGCAGGCTGGCGATGACGCGTGCGCAGTCGCGTTGGCGGGCGTCCTCGAAATCCGCGGTGTAGAGCGTCAACATGCCCGGATTCTTTTCCTTTCGCATTTTTGGATAACATTATTCAAAAATGGCTTGCAAGCGGTATCAAGCCGTGTACTCTCCGCGTAAGGAATCTTGGCGATCGGCCGCAACATGATTACTCCCGGTCTGGTCGACATGCAGGTCAATGGCTTCGCCGGCGTCGATTTCAACTCGGGGACCCTGACGGCGGCGGAACTCGACGAAGCGCTGGAGGCCCTCCTGGCGTGCGGCGTGACAGCGTGCCTGCCGACGATCATCACGGCAAGGCCGGACGAATTGTCGGCGCGGTTCAGCGCTCTCGACAAGGCTGTCTCCGAAAGCCGCCTCGGTCCCCTCATGTGCCCCGGCTATCATCTGGAAGGTCCGTTCCTCAATCCCGCCCCGGGTTATTCCGGATGCCATCCCGCCTCGGCGATGACCGCTGCGGATCCTGCGCTCATTGAGCGTCTGCAGTCGCTGCTCAAGCGCCCGATCCTTTTGACGACGCTGGCTCCCGAAGTGGAAGGTGGCATTGCTTTCATACGGGCCATGAACCGGCACAACATTCTTGTTTCGATCGGCCACTCGGCTTGCGGTTTTGAGCTCGTGGCGCAGGCCGCGGCGGCTGGCGCTGTCCTTTCCACCCATCTCGGCAACGGGCTGCCGCAAACCTTGCCGAAACTGGACAATACCCTGTTTGCCCAACTGGCCGAAGACCGTCTCGCCGCGACATTCATCGCCGACGGGATTCACGTTCCGCCAGGCGCGTTGAAATCGCTGGTCCGGGCAAAAGGGCTGGACCGGTCGGTCCTGGTTACCGATGCCGTTTCGGCGGCCGGTGCGCCGCACGGGTCTTACGAATTTGCCGGAATGCGGGTCGAGAGCCGCGCCGATGGCTCGGTCCGCGTTCCTGGCGGCATCGGGCTCGCCGGGTCGGCGCTGCGACTGGACGACGCCGTGCGCAACCTGGTGCGCTGGGGCATCGCCGGTTTCGCACAGGCTGTCGATATGGCCTCGGCAAATGTGATGGCGCTGCTGCAGCCGGTGCTGGACGCGCATGGCCTTCGCGTGCCCGCCAGCGAGATCGAGTGGGCGCCCGACATGACCATCACCCATGCGCGCGTCGGAGAAGAAGAACGCGAATACGACCGGCAAACGACAAAATGGGAAGGAAGACAACCATGACTGCTCGTGAACTCAAGGTGAATCGCCGCACCATCCTTGGCGGCATTGGCGGTACATTCCTCGCCGGCACGACGCGGGCCTGGGCGCAGTCACCCAAATTGCCGGCATCGCCGGTCGTCATTTCGGTGATGGACGTGGGCGGCGCGCTGGCGCTTTCGCAGCCGGCCTTCGAAAACTACGCCAAGAAATATCCCGAGCGCACCGAACGGATCGTCTTCACCAAGGCGCCGGTGACCGAGCTTGCCGGAAAGCTGCGCGCGCAGCAAGAAGCCAACCGCGTCGATATCGACATGGTGCTGACCGGCTCCGACGGTCTGGCGGCAGGCCTAGCCAACGGCACATGGATCAAGATTCTGCCTGATTTCAACGACAAGTTTCCCAAAATCGAGGACAATTACGAACCGGCCGCACTGGCCCTGCACAAGAAGCAGGGCGCGGGATATGGCGTTGTCGTCAACTACTATCCTTCCGGCCCGCTGATCGAATACGCCCCTGAGCGGGTGAAGGAGGTTCCCGGCTCGGTCGAGGAGCTGCTAGCCTGGGCCAAGGCCAATCCGGGCCGCTTCATGTATGCGCGGCCCACCAATTCCGGCCCTGGCCGCACATTCATGATGGGTCTCCCCTACCTGCTCGGCGACAAGGATCCGCAGGATCCCGTCGACGGCTGGGAGAAGACGTGGGGTTATCTGGCAGAGATCGGCCAGTATATCGACTATTATCCCGCGGGCACCGGCGTCACCATGAAGGAATTCGGGGAAGGCAGCCGCGACATCATCATTTCGACCACGGGATGGGATATCAATCCACGTGCCCTCGGCATCGTGCCGGAATCGGCAAGGATCGGCACGCTCAAGGGCTTCCATTGGGTTTCGGACGCCTTTTTCATGTGCGTTCCGAAAGGCATTTCCGACGACAAGCTCGCCGTGGTGCTTGATCTGATGGCATTTTTGCTTACGCCCGAAGCGCAGGCTTATTCCTACGATGAGGGCTATCTCTACCCCGGCCCGGCGGTGAAGAACGTGCCTGTCTCCATGGCGCCGCAGCACAGCCAGGACATCGTCAAACGTTTCGGCAGGGACGAGTATGCCAGCCTCATCGCCGACAACCCGATCGAGCTGCCGCTGCCGCCGGAAAAGATGATCGCCGCCTTCCGAAAGTGGGACGAATTGGTCGGCGCAAAGAAATCCTGATGCTTCGCCAAAGGCCGGCCGCGTCGAGGGGCTGGCGCTAGGATAGTGCAGCATGCCAGGCGCGGCCTGACGCGGCCTGTCCGCGACGGGACCTTCAGCGCAGCGGGGCGTCATTTGCGTTGCATTCGATACTAATAGACTAATATATCATTCGTCTGGGAGAGCCGGGATGAAAGTGTGGAGATGCCGCTCTTTCAAGGAGATAAATGAGGAGGACGACGACGATGTTCACGATTTCACGCCGCCAGGCGCTCGGCGGATTGGCCGGGTTTGCAGCGCTGCCCTTTGGCAGGTCATTCGCCGACGAGCTTGCCCTGCCCACTTCGCCGGTGGCGCTCAACATCATTGATGTCGCGGGCAATCTGCAGCTTACCCAGGCGGCAATCGAGAAATTCGGCAAGGAAAATCCGGGGCTCGTCTCCAAGATCACGTTCTCGCGCGCGCCGTCCCCCGAACTGCCGGCCAAGCTCGCCGCGCAGCAGGCGGCCAACCGGGTCGACATCGACCTGGTGCTGACGGGGCCGGGTGCCATGTCGGACGGCATCACCCAGGGCCTGTGGATCGACGTGTGGACGAAATACCCCACTGTGCTGCCCAAGGCTGAGGACGTCTATCTCGACAGCGCCTTGATGATGCAGAAGAACTTCGGCCAGAACGAAGGCGTCGCCGTCGTCTATTCGCCGTCGGGCCCACTCTTCGAATATGCGCCGGACAGGGTCAAGACCATCCCCAGGAACACCGACGAACTGCTGGCGTGGGTGAAGGCCAATCCCGGCAAATTCTGCTATGCGCGGCCGGTCAATTCGGGACCGGGCTGGACCTTCCTGATGGCCATGCCCTACATCCTCGGCGACAAGAATCCTTCCGATCCCATCAATGGCTGGGAGAAGACCTGGGCCTATCTGAAGGCGCTGGATGAAGGCATCGATTACTATCCCTCCGGCACCACGGTGACGATGAAGGAGCTGGCCGAGGGCACCCGCGACATGATCGTTTCCACCTTCGGCTGGGACATCAACCCGCGTGTGTTGGGCATCGTGCCGAAGGAGATCGAGACGTTTGCGCTCGAAGGCACGCATTGGGTGCCCGATACGCAGTTCATGTGCATTCCCAAGGGCGTCGCGGAGGAAAAGGTCGCGGTTCTGGTCAAGCTCATGGCCTTCATGCTCGAACCCGCGCAGCAGGCCTATACCTACGACAAGGGCTATTTCTATCCCGGTCCAGCGGTCAAGGGGGTACCACTCAGCGCCGCGCCGCAGGAAAGCCAGGACGCCATTGCAGAGTTCGGCCGCCCACAATATGAAGAGCTGATCAGGAAGTTCCCGGTCGAAGCGCCGTTAAAGCCGGAAGCACTGGTCGCCGCCTTCGAGAAATGGGACCGCGAGGTCGGTGCCAACAAGATGAAATAGCGGACCAATGCGATTTGCCGTGATCGGCATCGATCATCGTCACGTCTATGACCTGATCGGTGGGCTTCTGGATGCCGGCGCCGAGTGCGCCGGCTACGATCCCGCGACGACCGATCCCAAGGTTGCCGCCGGCATCGCCGAGCGTTTTCCACGGATCGCGCCGGTCGAACGACGGCGCCTGATCGAGGATCCCGCCATCGACCTCGTCGTTACCGCGGCTGTCCCCTCCGACCGGGCCGCCATTGCCGTCGAGGCCATGTGGCATGGCAAGGACGTGCTTGCGGACAAGCCCGGCCTGACCACGTTCGAGCAGCTTGCCGCCGTGCGGCAGACCGTGCGTGAGACGGGACGCATCTTTTCGATCTGCTTTTCGGAGCGCCTCCTGACCCGAGCCTCGACGCTGGCGACGCAGCTGGCGATGGAGGGCGCCATCGGCGAAGTCATCCATGTGACGGGCCTGGGGCCGCACCGGCTCAACCGTGCGCTACGCCCGGCGTGGTTTTTCGATCCCGTGAATTACGGCGGCATCCTGGTCGATATCGCCTCGCACCAAATTGATCAGTTCCTGTTCTATACTGGCTGCGCCGACGCGAATGTCGTTTCAAGTGCGGTCGGCCATTTTGGCGCTCCTGACATTCCAGCATTCCAGGATTTCGGCGACATCCTCCTGCGCGGAGACAAAGCGAGCGGCTATATCCGCGTCGACTGGTTCACCGCCGACGGGCTGCCGACCTGGGGGGATGGACGGCTCATCCTGCTCGGCACCAAGGGCACGATCGAACTTAGGAAATATGTCGACATAGCCGGCAAACCTGGCACGGACCACGTATTCCTCGTCGATGGCCAGGGCACGCGCCATTTCGATGCGTCGGGCGAAAAGATATCCTATTTCGAGCGCCTGCTTGCCGACGTGTGCGAGCGTACCGAAACGGCGATGACGCAGGAGCATGTCTTCACGGTCTGCCGGCTGGCGCTCGAGGCGCAGGCGGCGGCGGTCGTCGTGACGGGGCAGGAAAGGAACGCGCGATGAGCAGGCTACGTGTCGCCATGATCGGCTTGGGTCCGGCGGCGTTGCCGCATGCGAAGAGCCTCGTCGATCTTGCTGGCAGGATCGAGGTGAAATGGGCGGCCAGCCGCAGCCAGGCGACGGCAGAAGCCTTTGCCGACCAGTTTTCCTTTCCCGTGACGACCGATATTGCGGCCGCGATTGCCGATCCCGAGGTTCAGGCGGTGCTGGTGCTGACGCCGGCCAACGCACATCTGGCGGTGGCCGAGCTGGCCCTTGCCGCCGGCAAGCACGTGCTTGTCGAAAAGCCGCTCGAAACGACGCTAGCGCGCGCCGAGAAGCTGGTCACGCTGGCCCGCGGGGCCGGCCTGCGCCTCGGCGTCGTCCTGCAGCACCGTTTCCGGCCGGCCAGCCTGCGGCTGCGCCAGGTGCTGGCTTCCGGCGCCATCGGCACGGTGGAGGCGGCCAGCCTTCGGGTTCCGTGGTGGCGGCCGCAGGCCTACTACGACACCGGCGGCCGCGGCAGCTTCGCGCGGGACGGGGGCGGCGTGCTGTTGTCGCAGGCCATCCACGCCATCGACCTTTTCCGCTCTCTGCTGGGAGAGATCGAGGTGGTGGCTTCGCAGGTGCGGACGACCGGCCTGCACCGCATGGAGGCTGAGGATTACGTCACCGCCCTGATGCGGCTCGGCAACGGCTCGCCGGCCTCGCTGCTCGCCACGACGGCGGCCTATCCGGGCTCGCCTGAAACCATGGAGCTTGTCGGCTCGCTCGGCACGGCCACGCTGACTGGCGGTGCGCTGAGCGTCGGCTGGCTCGACGGGCGCGAAGAGCGCGTCGAGGCGGAGGGGAAGACAGGCAGCGGCGCAGCCATCATGGACTTCCCCCATGACGCGCATCGTGCGCTGATAGACGATTTCGCCGATGCGATTTCGCAAGACCGCGATCCGGTCGTGACGGGTGAGGAGGCGCTCCAGACACAGCGCTTGATCGCAGCTCTCATCCGTGCGGATCCGGCCAGCAACCAACCCGTATAAGAGCGCTTCCTTCGAACCTCGAACGCTCCAGGATTCCTGGAGAGAGTGGCTTTCCGCCGCCATCATGCGGCGGAAAGAAAAGCCTGTTTCAGGCGGAGGCGGGCTGCTGCTTTGCCCGCGCTACAATCTGCGTCGGATTGACGAAGCGCAATGCGATCAGCAGCCAGACCAGCGTCGTTATCATATACACCACCGCCATCGCGTCGATCGACTGCACCGCGCGAACGCCCGAGGCGAAGACCGAATAGTACAGCGCCACGACGAGCGTCTGGCTGGTCGGCCCGGCTGTCAGGAAGGTCAGTTCGAACATGCCGATGGTACGCACCAGCACCAGCAGCAGCGCCGCCAAGATGCCCGGCATCAGCATCGGCAGCAGAACATGGAGAAAGAGCTGGAACGTGTTGGCGCCGAAGACACGCGCGGCCGCCTCGATCTTGGGATCGATCTGCTCGATGAAGGGGATCATCACCAGGATGACGAAAGGAACCGTCGGCACGAGATTGGCCAGCACCACGCCCCAGAAGGTGCCACCGACCCCCGATTGGTAGAGCACGGTAGCCAGCGGAATGCCGAAGGTGATCGGCGGGACCAGAAGCGGCAGCAGGAACAGAAGCATGACCAGCTTCTTGCCGGGAAAATCGCGCCGCGCCAGCGCATAGGCCGCCGTCACGCCGAGCAGGCCTGAAAGCGCGACCACGGTGAAGGCGATCTGGAAGGTTACGATCAGGATATCGTGGAGCTGGAATTCCGCCCAGGCGGCGAAATACCAGCGGGTGGTGAAGCCGGCAGGAATCCATGTGCCCAGCCAGCGCGTGCCGAAGGACGACAGGATGACCGTGGCAATCATCGCCGCGAGGTTGAGTACGAAGAAACCCACCACCACCCAGATGGCGGTGATCCAGAGCTTGGCGGCGATGGTTGTGTCGCGGATCATGTCAGCCCTTTCCGCCTGCGGTGCTGCCACGATAGAACAGGTTGCGCAGCATCAGGATGGCGACGACGATGACCAACTGCACACCGGCCATGATCATCGCGATTGCCGAGGCCATCGAGTAGTCATATTGCTCGAAGGCGGCCTGGTAGGCTGCAATCGAGATGACCCGGGTCGGCCCGGCCGGCGCACCGAGCAGAACCGCCGACGGAAAGACGGCGAAGGCCTGTACGAATGAAAGCAGGAAGGCGATGGCCAGGCCGGGGATCAGCAGCGGCAGGAACACATAGCGGAACCGCTGCCAGGAGCGCGCGCCGTGGGTCGCCGCTGCCTGTTCCAGTGCCGGATCGATGCCTGTCACATAGGAAAGCGTCAAAAGGAACGTGAACGGGAAACCGGTGATGATCAGCGACGCGAAAACACCCCAGTAATTGTTGGTGAGTTTCACGGGACTGCTGATGACGCCGAACAACATCAGCGTGCGGCTGAACCAGCCCTGCGGTCCCAGATAGTTGAGCAGGCCTTCCGCTACCAGCACCGTGCCGAGCGTTACCGGCAGCACGAGGATGGTGGTCAGCATGCGCTGGTGCGTCATCAGGCGAACGCGAAATGCGATGGGCAGCGCCAGCGCCAGGCTGATAACGGTGACCGGCACCGCCAGCCACAGCGTGGTGGCAATGGTGTTGTAGAGGAACGGGTCGGTGAAGAAACGCTGGTAGTTGGCGAGGAGCCCCCCTTCCTTCGGCTGGAAGGACAGGAGCAGGCCGTAGACAAAGGGATAGACGAAGATCGCCAGCGTAAACAAGGCGGCCGGAAGCACCAGAAGGGTGACGCCGTCGATCCCGTGCAAGGCCAGCCGCTGGCGCAGAGAAGGAGAGGGCGTATGATCGAGCGTCGACATCGCCATCCTCAGGCCGCGTAGATCAGGGCATGGGCAGAATCGATCGAGAGCGAAACCGTGTTCCCGACCGACGCGGCCTGGCTGGCATGGAAAATCAGCTCGAGGCCGCCCTCGGTGCGTGCCGTGCCGACGAATTCCCGGCCGCGATACTCGATGGTTTCGACCTTCGCATCGAGCGTCCCGACGCCCTTGTCGCTCACGGTGACATCGTCCGGCCTGGCGGCGATCACGGCGTGCGCGCCAACCGCGAGATCGTCGCGCACTCTGCCCGAAAGGCTGACGCCGCCGACTTCGACCGTGGCAATGTCGCCGTCGCGCCGGGTGACCTTGCCGGTTAGCCGGTTGCGGTAGCCCATGAATTCGGCGACGTCGAGATGGTCCGGGCTCTCATAGAGGTCCCGCGGAGCGCCGACCTGCCGGATTCGGCCATCGCGCAGCACGACTATGCGGTCGGCAAGCGACAAGGCCTCATCCTGGTCATGCGTCACATAAAGGGTGGTGGCCCCGAGCTGGTTGTGGATGCGCCGGATTTCCGCACGCATCTCGATGCGCAATTTCGCGTCGAGGTTGGAGAGCGGCTCGTCCATCAGCACCAGCGGCGGCTCGATGACGATGGCGCGGGCGATGGCGACCCGCTGCTGCTGACCGCCTGACAGTTGACCCGGCAGCTTGTGGCCCTGCGTTTCCAGCCGCACCAGTCCCAGCGCCTCGTCGACGCGTTGCGTGATCTCGGTCTTGGGCGTGCCGCGCATCTTCAGGCCGAAGCCGATATTGGCTTTGACGGTCATATGCGGGAACAGCGCATAGTTCTGGAAGACCATGCCGAAGCCGCGGTCTTCCGGCTTAAGCTGGTCGATGCGCTTGTCGTCGAGATAGATGCTGCCGCCCGTGGTGGAAAGCAGTCCGGCGATGCAGTTCAGTGCGGTCGACTTGCCGCAGCCCGAAGGTCCGAGCAGGGCGATGAATTCCCCCTTGCGCACGGTCAGCGAAACGTCACTCAGCGCGCTCATACTGCCGAATTTTCGACTCATATGATCGAGGCGGAGTTCGTCGAATTTCGACGAGGCGAGCAGCATCCGTTCGTAGCCCCATTGTTGTAGGCGAACCGGGCGGCATGCCGGTTCCTATTATGCGCTGACAATCAAAGGTTTGTCATTTCGCGGTGGCGGCGACCTGTTCGTCCCAGATTCGGAATGCCGTGACCATCGAAGCTGGCTCCAGCGGCAGTTCGATCGGGTTGTTGGCGATCAGGTCGGCATATTCGGTGCGGCCGAATTCGGCGATCGCATCCTGGCTTTCCTGCGGCGCCATGTCGAGGGTGACATCCTTGACCGCCGGGCCGGGATAGAAATAGCCCTCGTCATAGGTATAGGCCTGCTGTTTAGGCGTCAGCAGGAATGCCATCAGATCCTTGAGCACGGCGAGTTTTTCGTCGCTGACCCCTTTCGGCACGCACATGTAATGGGCGTCGGCGACCCAATGGAAGCCTTTCAGCGCCCCAACCTTGGCTTCCTTCGGCACGACGCCGAGAACGCGCGGGTTGATGTCCCAGCCCGTCGTCGACACCGTCATGTCGCGCGTGCCTTCGCCGAGTTCCTTCATCAGCGCCCCGGTGCCGGTCGGATAATATTCGATGTATTTGTGCAGTTCCTTGAGATAGGCCCAGGTCTTGTCCCAGCCCTTGACCGGATCCTTTGGATCGCTGTCGCCGAGCAGATAGGGGAGGCCCATCAGGAAGGTACGGCCGGGGCCGGAATTGGCCGGGCGCGCATAGAGGAACCGGTTCGGGTTCTCCTTGGCCCAGGCCAGAAGCTCCTCCGCCGTGGTCGGCACTGTCTTGACCTTGTCGGGCATGTATTCGAGCAGCGGCCCGGACGGGTAGTAGGTGACGACGACGCCGTGGTCCTTGGCCAGCGTCTGCATGCGCGCTGCCGGCTCCTGATAGATATCGGCCAGCTTCGGCAAGGCGCCCGAATCATCAGGAAGCAGCTTGACCCACAGGTCCATCTCGAGCCCTGCCGACAGCGCATCCGTTCCGGTAAGCACGAGGTCGATATCGACGCGGTTCGCCGCCTGCTGCGCCTTGATCTTGCCGGGAAGCTCGGGGGCGGGCGCCTTAGTGAAGACAATGTTCGAGATCAGTTCCGGCTTGGCCGTCTTGTAATTCTCGATCGCCTTCTGGGTTAGCGCCAGATTGCCGGCGACATCGACGATATTGATGGTGACGGGCGCGGTCGGCAGCTTGGCGGTCTGGGCAAACGCGCGCGCAACCGGAAGCGCCGCCATGCCGGCTAATCCGCCGACCGCCTGTCGCCGAGTGATCTTGATCATCTTCAACTCCTCCGCTGGTCCTGTCTTGTCCGGCAGGATTTCAATTTTGATATATTAATCTACCAGTCATCAAAAACAACCGCTTTCTGCTCCGTGCATGAACCGCTGCGCCAATCATGCCACGGTGGCTGCGGCGCCGTCGTTCAAAAGATCGGTCAATACGGTTCCCAGGCTTGCGAAATGGGCTCGGCCGGGAGATCGGTGCCGAGGACCTGCTTCAGCCGCAGGAAGACGGCGGCCAGTTGGGCAGCCAAGCCGATCTTTGCGGTCCGCGCGCCCGATCCCGGCCGGCAGGTCACCCAGGTCCGATTGGAAAGCCGCTGCGCCATGGTCAGAGCCTATAGGCTTTCTTGGCCAGGCGGTAGGCGAGATCGTGCGCCACTTCCTGCGCCTCGTCCTCGTCGAGCCGGTGGTCAGCCACCAATTCCGCGAGAAAATTGCAGTCGACGCGGCGCGCCATGTCGTGCCGCGCGGGGATCGAACAGAAGGCACGGGTGTCGTCGTTGAAGCCCACCGTGTTATAGAAGCCGGCTGTCTCCGTGGTAAGCTTGCGAAACCGGTACATGCCTTCGGGGCTGTCGAAAAACCACCAGGGCGGCCCGAGGCGCAGCGCCGGATAATGCCCGGCAAGCGGCGCAAGCTCGCGCCCATAGACCGTCTCGTCCAGTGTGAACAGGATCAATGTCAGGCGCGTGTCGTTGCCGAACGCGTCGAGGAGCGGCTTGAGGTCGTGGACATAATCGGTGCCGGTGGGAATGTCTGCGCCCTTGTCGAAGCCGAACTCGGCGAAAATCTGCGGGTTGTGGTTGCGGAAAGAGCCGGGATGGATTTGCATGACCAGGCCGTCCTCGACGCTCATGCGCGCCATTTCGGTCAGCATTTGCGCGCGGAACAGGTCGGCATGCTCGGGCGAAACATCGGCCTTCAGCACCCGGTTGAACAGAGCCGTTGCTTCCGCCTTCGACAGGTCGGCGGTGCGGGCATTCGGATGGCCGTGGTCGGTGGACGTCGCGCCGCGCTGCTTGAAATATGCACGGCGGATTCGGTGCGCCTCAAGATAGCCGGGATAGCTGGCCGGCGTTCCGGCCAACGCCAGGAACCGCTCCACCTCGGCATGGAAACCCTTGCGCGAAGGGTCGACGACGGCGTCTGGCCGGTAGGCTGGCACAACCTGGCCGTCCCAGCCGGAAGCCTTGATCGCATCATGCGCGGCAAGCGCATCGGTGGCGGCGTCCGTCGTTGAGATGGCTTCGATGTTGAAACGCTTGTAGAGCGCGCGCGGGCGCATCTCCGGCCGTTCGAGCTGTTCGGCGATGCGATCATAAAGAAGGTCGGCATTCTTCGCGCCGAGCCGCTCTTCGATTCCGAAGACCGTTGCCAGCGAATGCTCGAACCACAGCCGTGTCGGCGTGCCGCGGAAAAGGGCGTAGTTCTCGGCGAAGCGGCGCCAGATCTTGCGGGGATCGGTTTCGATCGGGCCCCCATCCAGTCGTGGGACGCCGAAATCTTCCATGCGCATTCCCTGGGAATAGAACATGCGCAAAATGTAGTGGTCGGGCTTGACGAACAGCGTGGCCGGATCCGGGAACGGCAGGTCATACGCATACCAATCCGGCTCGGTATGGCCGTGCGGGGAGATGATCGGCAAGGCACGCACGCCTTCATAGAGGCGCCTGGCGATGGAACGGACGGTAGGATCAGGCGAAAAAAGCCTGTCGGGATGGAGCGGCATTGCAAAATCCTTGCGGTCGAGCCGCGAAAGCGGCGTTCGGAAGGGAGGGGCGATTGAATGCGCGCGATCATAATTTGGGATGAAGCGGCGTTCCGATATTGGCGAACAGTAAGGAATAATATATTAATATGTCAACTGATTGAAGATCGGGGATCGAGAAATGACATCAGCAAAGGCGCATGCGGGCATTGCGGGCTCCGACCGCGACGCCGTCTCCGTTCGAACGAAGATGCGTCGGCCGGGCATCGTGCGTACGACGGCTGCGTCCGCAGTGTACCGCGAACTGCACGAGGCGATCGTATCCATGCAGCTTAAGCCCGGCAACGCCTTGAATGAAAAGGTGCTGACCGAGCGTTTCGGTGTCAGCCGCACGCCGGTGCGCGAGGCGTTGATTCGCCTAGTCGAAGACGGGCTGGTCAATATCTATCCTCAGTCGGGAACCTTCGTCGCGCCGATACCGATCTCGCTCATTCCCGAAGCCGTCGTCATCCGTAAGGCGCTGGAAGGCGCCACGGTCGAAAAGGCCGCGCAATGCGCAAACGGCGACGATGTGGGAAAGCTCGACGACATATTGGCGCGGCAGCGGTTCCTTGCCGAACGACAGGACATGAACGGATTTCACGAGGCCGACGAGGCCTTTCACGAGGCGATTGCCCGAATAGCCAGCTATTCCGGCATCTGGAACTATCTGAAGCCGGTCAAGGTGCAGATCGACCGGGCGCGACGCATGACGCTGCCGGCGCTTGGCCGCATGGACCATGTGATCGGCGAGCATACGGTCATCCGCAACGCCATAGCGGCGCATGACGTGAAGGCTGCCTGTGAGGCCATGCGAATCCATCTGGGCGCTGTCATTCCCGATGTCGAGCAACTGCGCGACGCCTACCCCGACTGGTTTATTTGAGCCGACCAGCCCTGAAATAGTTGGAGAAATGACGAATGCGCGAGGCATGGAGATGGTTTGGGCCGGACGCGGGGGTTCCGCTTGATGCGGTGCGTCAGGCCGGCGCCACCGATATCGTATCGGCGTTGCACGAAGTCCCGATCGGGCGTGCCTGGACGAAGGCGGAGGTGGCGACGCGCAAGGCGATGATCGAGGATACGCCGTCCGACCGCTCGCCGCTTGTCTGGTCGGTCGTTGAAAGCATACCGGTCCCTGACGCTGTCAAGCGCCACGGCGGCGAGGCGAAAGCCGAGATCGAGGCCTGGATCGCCAGCATGGAAGCGGTTGCGGCCAACCGCATCCATATCATCTGTTTCAATTTCATGCCCCTGGTGGACTGGACCCGCACCGATCTCGATTACGAACTGCCAAGCGGCGCGACCGCGATGCGTTTCGACCAGGACCGGTTTGCAGCCTTCGACCTCCACATCCTGCAGCGCAGGGGAGCCGAAGCCGATTATTCGAACGAGGACCGCGAGCGGGCGAAAGCTGTTTTCGAGGCGATGAGCGAAGAGGAGGCCGCGACCCTCGTCGCCAACATCGCCAGTGCGCTGCCGGGCTCGACCACGGAGCCGTTGACGGTCCCGCAGTTTCGCGACCGGCTGGAGCGTTATGCGGGCATCGATGCCGCCCGGCTGCGCCACCATCTCACCGAATTCCTGGCGGCGATCGCGCCCGCCGCAGAGAGCAGCGGCGTCCGGCTTGCGCTGCATCCGGACGATCCGCCCCGCTCGCTCTTTGGTCTGCCGCGGGTGGCCTCGACCGCCGCCGACTACAACGCGCTCTTCGAGGCAGTTCCGTCGCCGGCCGTCGGCATGTGCTTTTGCACCGGAAGCCTTGGCGTGCGCGCCGACAACGATCTTCCGGCGATGGCGAAGCACTTCGCGTCGCGCATCCCCTTCGCACATTTGCGGGCGACCAAGCGCGAAGGCGATGGCCGCACCTTCCATGAAGCGGCGCATCTGGACGGCGACGTGGACATGGTTGCGGTACTGCGCGAATTGTTGGCCGAAGACGGCAAACGGGAACCGCACGACACCATCGTCTTCCGCTCCGACCACGGCCACCGCATGCTGGATGATCTCACAAAAACGGTGAATCCCGGCTATCCGGCGATAGGTCGCCTGCGCGGTCTGGCGGAACTGCGCGGCGTGATCCACGCGCTCCAGTCGAAGGGTTGACAGCGCGGCAATGCCTACCGTGATCGGCGCGGCTTCGGTCCGCCTGCGCCGATCCTGCCCTATCCCTGACGTCGGTCGGCATTAGGTCGGTTTCCGCCTGTGGAGGAGTGCCTCGGGGGACAGCCCGACTATCCGACCTGTTCTAGGCCAATCAATCCTTGACACGACTTCGTGCAAGCGCTTTCATGCAAGCGCTTGCATAGGGGCGCGCATGCCTGACCGAAAGCGGAACAATTCATCTTCAACACCGACGCTGAGCGAGGTGGCGGACGCTGCCAACGTCTCTTCGGCTACCGTTTCGCGTGCTTTCAGCCGGCCGGAACTTCTCAGTCGCGAGACGGTCGCGCGGGTTCACTCGGTCGCCGCGCGGCTCGGCTATGTCCCCAATCATGCCGCGCGCGCACTAAGCACCGGCCGGATGGGCAACATCGCGCTAATCGTGCCCGATATCACCAACCCGTTCTTCGCGGCGATGATGCGTGGGGGGCAGGCGACGGCCCGCGAATGTGGCTATGCGACGTTTATCGGCGATTCTGATGAGACGCCGGATGTGGAAGACATTCTCCTGACCAAGCTGTCGGCGCAGGTAGAAGGTTTCATCATCGCCTCTTCGCGCCTGCACACGAAACAGATCCTTGAACATGCGCGGAGGCGGCCTTGCGTCCTCGTCAACCGCGACATTCCCGGCATGGTACGGCTTCTGGTCGATAGCGGGCCAAGCTATGGGCAGGCGCTGGAGCATCTGGTTTCGCTGGGCCATAGATCGATCGCCTATGTTGCCGGGCCGGCATTCTCCTGGTCGAACAGCCAGCGCTACGGCACCGTGACCAGGAGGGCCGTCGAGCTTGGGGTTGAGATCGTACGGGTTCCGACCTCGCGGCCAAGCTTCGAGGCCGGCCAGGCCTGCGTCGATGAACTCGTCCTGACGGGCGCGACCGCCGTACTCGCATTCGACGATGTCATGGCGCAAGGCATCATGGCCGGGCTTGCCGCGCGCGGCCTGTCGGTGCCGGGCGACTACAGCGTGATCGGCTGCGACGGCATACTCGCGCCGACCCTTTTCCCGCCCCTGACGTCCATCGCAACTCATTGCGCGGAGGCCGGCAGGCAGGCGGTCGAGCTTCTCGTCGCTATGCTGCAAGGCAAGCCGCTCGCTCACAAGCGCATCAATCTCGTCACCGAATTCGTCATCAGGGCGACAACCCAGGCCCCGTGCTCGCAGCGAGCCACGGCGGGGCTCGATCGACTTACAACCACGGAGTGATCATGCGAATTTACGTGAAACCGGACAAAAAGCTGCTGGGCGCCGCTGCCGCTGAACTGGGGGCGCAGTCGATCCGCGCCGCGATCGAGGTGCGCGGCGCGGCCAATATCGTCGTCGCCACCGGCGCCAGCCAGTTCGAGGTGCTTGCCGCGCTGGTGAAGCGGGATGACATCGACTGGTCGCGCGTCACCGGCTTTCACCTCGATGAATATGTCGCCATGCCGGATACGCATCCGGCCAGTTTTCGGCACTATCTCAAGGAGCGCTTCACCGCGCTGCTGCCGTCGCTCGGGGCCTTTCATTTCATCGACGGGGACGTGCCGGATCCAGGTGCCGAGGTGGCGCGCATCAGCGCGTTGATTGCCCGGCACCCTATCGATGTGACCTTCGCGGGCATTGGCGAGAACGGCCACCTCGCCTTCAACGATCCGCCCGCGGACTTCGAGACGACCGCACCGTTCCACCTGGTAACGCTGGACGACCGCTGCCGCCGCCAGCAGTTCGGCGAAGGCTGGTTTCCGACGCTGGAAGACGTTCCGCACAGGGCGATCTCCATGACCGTCAACCAGATCATGAAAAGCGGTCTGATCGTGCTGGCGGTGCCGGACCGCCGCAAGGCCGAGGCGGTGCGCGATACGGTCGAAGCGCCGATCTCGCCGATGGTGCCGGCCGGTATCTTGCGCAGGCATGCCGACTGCCACCTGTTTCTCGATCCGCAATCGGCTGCTCTGCTTCGCGAAGTGCCGGACACCGTGGGCGAATAACCGTCCACGCAACCTAGAAAGGGAGGAGACACCAATGACAACCCGACGCAATGCCCTTCTAACGATCCTGGGTGCTGGCGTTGCCGCGGCGGCAAGGCCGGTTTTCGTGCTTGCCAAGGAGTTCCCGAAGCCGAAGGAACCGCTGGTCATCAATGTGGTCGACGTTGCCGGCGACCTGCAACTCAGCCAGCGGGCGCTTGAAAAGTTCGCCGAGACCCATCCGGAACTGATCTCGAAGTTCGTTTACACGCAGGCGCCCGCGCCCGAACTTGCCGCCAAGCTCAAGGCCCAGCAGGCGGCAGGCCGGTTGGACATCGATTTCGTGCTCACCGGTAACGACGCCCTTGCCGCGGGCATCGACCAGGGATTGTGGACCCAGATCCTGCCTGACTATGCCGATATGTTTCCCAAGCTCGACGAGCGCTACCTACCGGGCGCCTATGCCATGCAGCAGATGGCGAAGGGCCAAGCCTTCGTCGATAGCTGGTATCCGTCAGGCCCGCTCCTGGAATATGCGCCGGATCGGGTCAAGGACCTTCCTGGGACCGCTGAAGAGTTGCTTGCCTGGTGCAAGGCGCATCCGGGAAAGTTCATGTATGCGCGCCCGGCGAATTCCGGCCCCGGCCGAACCTTCGTCATGGGTCTTCCATACCTGCTCGGCGACAAGGATCCGCTGGATCCTATCGACGGCTGGGAGAAGACCTGGGCCTATCTCAAGGAACTGAACGACTGCATCGACTATTATCCCTCCGGCACGACCGTCACCATGAAGGAACTGGGTGACGGCACGCGCGACATCATCGCCACGACCACCGGATGGGACATCAATCCGCGCTATCTCGGCATCGTTCCCGAAGACTACAAGATTGCGACCCTGAAGGGCTTCCACTGGGTCAGCGACGCCAACTATGTGGCTATCCCAAAGGGCGTTTCCGACGAAAAGCTCGGCGTTCTCCTGCAACTGATCGCCTTCATCCTTGAGCCCGAGCAGCAGGCATTCATGTACGATCACGGCTACATGTACCCCGGCCCTTCGATCAGGGACGTGCCGATAGAGATGGCGCCGCAGGACAGCCAGGACACGATCAAGCGTTTCGGCCGGCCCGAATATGCCGCGATGATCGCCGACAACCCGATCGAACCGCCGCTCGACGCCAAACCGCTGGTTGCCATGTTCGAGAAGTGGGACAAGGAGATCGGCGGGGCCAAAAACGCCAAATAGGGTATCTCCGCGCACGGCCATTCGACAGCGGTTTGTCCCCGCTGCCATGATAGCTAAGCCGCCTTGACGATCCCTGGTGGTCCGGGGAACCCGCCGGTCCGACCGAGATCGCGGTCGACTGGCCAAGGCCTTGGCCGGTCAAGGAATGGATGACTCGTCTGGCTATATGGCGGCCGCGGTGCCATCCATCCTGATGCGAATGCGGCATCCGTTGCGTACGGTGCCACATTCGACGCTCGCCCGCCTGCGCCGCCGAGGATGCCTCCAATTGCGCTTGGTGCCGCCATTGGCCGGCACCTTGGAAATCGTCGAGGACGAGGGAAGCTTTCATCTGTCCCGAACGTTTATGAGGGTGTTTACCACCTCTCAGGGGCTGGTCCCGACCCGGTCGGGTTCGTAGTCACCGCCCGCGGTACACCAGCCTAAAGCTGTAGGCCGAGGAAAAAATGCCCGCTCAAGCTTTCATCAACCGGATTGCGGCAGCCGTTCCGGAGAATGGCGTTCACCGCTTCTTTCTTCAATTTGCCGGTTCCCAGTTGACGGCAAATCCCCGTCGCCGGGCGATCTTTGATCGCATGGCGGACAGATGCGGAATAGAGCATCGTTATTCGTGCTTTGCGCCCGCCGATGATCCTGAAGGCCCAAGTGTCGATTTGGAGGGTGTTTTCAAACGCGGCGCGTTTCCAGGCACGGCAAAGCGCATGGAGATGTTCGCGGCCACAGCGCCCGCTCTGGCTGAACAGGCCGTGGAGAAGCTCCTTCATGGTCAGGACAGGAGCCGTATCACACATTTGATCGTCACCACCTGCACGGGGTTTTCCGCCCCCGGCCTGGATCTGGAAATAATTGCCCGGTGCAACCTGCCGACCTCCATCGAGCGCACAATCCTCGGCTTCATGGGTTGCTATGCAGCGATCAACGCACTCAAGCAGGCACGACACATCATCCGGTCGGAACCCGAGGCCCGGGTTCTGGTGGTCAGCATCGAACTCTGTACGCTTCACCTCAAGGAGACCTCCGACCTTGAAAAGCTGCTCTCGTTCTGCCTGTGGGGCGATGGCTGCTCGGCTGCGTCGGTAAGCGCCAGTCCTTTTGGCATAGGACTGGATAGTTTTCACGCGCTCGTCGATGGCGGCAGCCGCGACCTCATGACCTGGAACATACGCGACGACGGTTTCGACATGGTGTTGTCGGGAGAGGTTCCCGCCGCAATCCACCATGCACTCGGCACACACATAGGCAGCATTCTGGGAAACAGGAGCGTTTCAGACGTCGACCTTTGGGCCGTCCACCCGGGCGGCCGCTCCGTTCTCGACGCAGTGGAGCGCGCGCTGAATCTCCGTTCCGATGCGTTGTCGACCTCCCGCGAGGTCCTTCGTGAAAACGGAAACATGTCCTCTGCTACCGTCATGTTCGTACTCGAGCGAATGCTGCGCGAGGCCACAAAGGAAGACCGTGTGGGTTGTGCCATGGCATTCGGACCTGGCCTGACGACCGAGACGATGATGTTCCACACAGCCGGCGATACCTGAATGGCCAATGATCTCGACCATCGTCGGATCGAGCGGGAACTGCTCGACAATTTGCCTCCCGACGATCCAAGGGCCGTCGGTTCGCGGCGTGATCTCGCCTGGATAAACGCACTGATGTTTCAGAGCGCGATCATGGCCAGCCTGTTGAAGGCAAGCGTGCGCAAAAGCCCGACCAGATTTTTGGAAATTGGTTCCGGCGATGGAGCATTCATGCTTTCCGTCGCAAAGCGCCTCGCCCGGCGCTGGACAGATGTCGACCTGGTCATGCTTGACCAGTTCAACCTCATTTCAGACAGGCGGTTCGCTGATTTCTACGCACTTGGTTGGCGGGTCGAAACCATCATCGATGATGTCTTCGAATGGATCGAAAGCCCCCGAGCCGGCGCCTTCGATGTGGTATCGGCCAACTTGTTTCTGCACCATTTTCCGGACGCAGCCCTGAAACGCCTGTTTTTGGCGATTCGCCCTCTGGCGCCAGTGTTTCTCGCCACCGAGCCGAGCCGAAACGCCATTGCCTTAAGAGCCTGTTCGCTTCTGCATGTCATCGGCGCGAACGAGGTGACTTTGCACGATGCGGCGGCAAGCGTCCGCGCCGGTTTTGCGGGTGATGAGCTTTCCAGCCTATGGCCCCCGGATTTCAGGCGCCAGTGTGCAGAACGCAGAATTGGACCGTTTACCCATGCCTTCCTTGCCGTCGACCGCGCTTCGGAAGGTTTGCCATGATGTACGACGCCATCGTCATAGGCGCCGGGCCAAGTGGTTCTTCGGTGGCCTTGGCTTTGAGCGGCCAGGGGCGCGCCGTTGCCATCGTCGAGCGAAGTGAATTCCCGCGCCGCAAAGTTTGCGGGGAATTCATGTCTGCGGTCAATCTGGATCTATTGGATAGATTGGGCGGAGGCGCCGCGGTTCGCGCCAAAGCTGGTCCGGAGGTCAAGCGGGTTGCACTTTTTGCATCGGGTCCCGGCACGGATGCGGGCATGCCGCGGGCCGCGGGAGATGCATTTGGACGCGCGCTCGGGCGCGACGTTCTGGATGGCATGCTTTTGGATGCGGCTCGCGATGCCGGAGCCGACGTGTTCCAGCCTTGGCGGGCGGCGGAGATCACCACCGATGGTGACAACGCTATGGTTCGGATCGAAAGCAAGCACGATCAGGGAGTTCTCGTTGCGCCGGTCGTTATTGCCGCGCATGGCTCGTGGGAACAAGGAAGGCTTCCGACGAACCTGCCGAAAACCAACGCGCCGCACGATCTTTTCGGATTCAAGGCTCATTTCACCGGCGCTGAGCTCGACCGCGACCTCATGCCCCTGCTGGCATTTCCGGGCGGCTATGGCGGCATGGTCTGGGCCGACCGGAACAGGATGTCGCTGTCGTGCTGCATGCGCCGCGACGTCTTGATCAGGCTACGCGAAAAAGGCAACGTCTCGTCGGCAGCCCAAGCTGTTCATGCCCATATCCTTGCTTCGTGTCCCCGTGTCGCCTCCACGATCGTGAATGCCACGCTCGATGGCGAATGGCTCGCCACAGGTCCCATACGGCCTGGCATTCGTCCACGTTTTGCCGACGACATATTTCGGGTGGGCAACCTCGCCGGTGAGTCCCATCCCATCATCGCTGAAGGCATATCGATGGCCCTGCAGTCAGGCTGGTTGCTAGCCAACGAACTGGCCAGGTTCGGCCGTTGGGACCGGGCGGCGAGGATTGCTGTTGGCCGCCGCTATTCGAAGGTCTGGAACAGCCAATTTGCCACCCGCATTCGCGTGGCTGCCTTGTTGGCACGCCTTGCCTCCCATCCCATGTCCGCTGCCGCGATGAACACGTTCGTGAGCGGCTTCCCGAACAGCCTGACGCTGGGAGCCAGGTTGACCGGCAAAACGAAACCGCTGCCGATCGGGTGCGACTGAGAGGCTCAAGACTTTGTGCTCCAAGACGCTATAGCGGTCATGCACTCCGTCTTTCGATAGGCCCAGCCTTGCGATTCGACATGATGTCTCAGGCCCGGTCATCGCCGGGCCTGAGCTGAATTCTGCTGGCGGAACTATTTGTTGCAATTTTGGGACGGCGAGGTGGCAGTGCCGCTGGCGGTATTGGTGTCGACGTCATTGCCCGCAGTGTCCTTGCAACGGTCATTCATGCCGTTTGGTGTTGTCGTGGTTGAGTTCGTCGCATTCGGATCAGTTGTGACGGTCCCCGTGGTGCTGCCGGAGCCGTTGACGCTCGTGCCGCTGTTGTTCATGCCGCCGCCTGCGGTACCGCCGGCATTGCCCGAGCCGCTCGTTTGGGCCAGGGCGGATGTGGCGAGCGCTAAGGACAGGGCGGATGCGACCAAGATCGTTTTCATCATAAGTGCCTCCATTGGTTAAATCGCTTGTTGCGATCACTTTCCCAACGGAGCGCCGTCCTTGTTGTTCCTGTAACGGAAAATCGTGATCGATCTTCATTCTTGTCCGGCTTTGATGCTGAGCGAAGCACATCCAGAACTGTATAAAGGACGACTGCCGGTCAGTGGCGACGGGCCACGCTCAGCCTGATCGACGGTTGTGCTTGCTGAGCAGGATCGGCAGGGAAACCGGCCGGAAATTCCACACGTCAACGCCGACATCACGCTGGCGAGTAAGCGGCTTCAGCTTGCCATGCGAATGGCCGTGCAAATTCACCGATCCCTTGCCCATCTGATTCCAGGTCCGAAACGGATAGTGGCACAGGACGAGGAGGGTACCGTCCACCACCAGTTCCGCATAGTGCTGGATGCTGGCCCAGCCAGATGCGAGCGTTGCATCGCTTCCGTCATTGTTGCCGATGATCAGGTGCTTGCGCCCGTTGAGCTGCGACAGGATGTTTTCGATGCCGGCCTTCGGGCGGGCAAAATCACCCAGATGCCAGATCTCGTCGTCCGAGCCGACGGTCTCGTTCCAGAGGCTCATCAGCGCCGCGTCATGCGTTGCCAGCGAGCCGAACGGCCGCCGATCAATTCGCAGGATGCGTGGGTCGTTGAAATGAGTATCGCTCGTGAAGAAGATCATCCTGTGCGCGACTTCCCTCGCTGATCGACCCAGCCCGATACGCCGGACTAACGATCCGGTATTCGGCTGTACGCGCTCGTCAGCTTCCTTCCTTACGGCCGTCACCGGCGGCAGACGCTGAGTGTTCAGGCTCCGCAGCCTCAAGACCTTGGATAATCGGCGTAAGCGAGCCATCTTCCTCCGGAACTGGTTGCCGGCCGTTGGCTGCGTTCGCCTTGTCGAGGGCCTGCTGGATGGCGTCCTCTATGTTGCCGATATCTTCTTCGCGAACCTCGCGCCCGTATCCTGCGGCGTCCGCATCCTGCTCGAATTGCTGGGCCAACACCGCGACGCTGACTTGCGTGTCGGTCGCCAGGTTTCCGACATTCTCCTGCAGCCAGGTTCGAAAGAACTCGATCGTCGCGCTCATATTGCCTCCTGAACCGGACAACTGCTGCTGAGAGCGGTTGTTCCATGTTCCTGGCTACACTTTGCGGACTCTTGTGACGTTGACCTTGGGTACCGGGGATCCGATGAACGCGCCGGTTGAGCATGGCCATTGCCGCTGCCATCGGTGCCGCGGCCCTTGCCGTCGGCAACACACGGTATCCGAACGGAGTAGCCCCAAACTGTCAGCTTACAATTTGCAGTCATAGGTTACAGACTTCCCGTGTTCTATAAAGGGAGGTGGGAAGTACCTGGGCCTAACAATACTCTAGGGCGCGGTTGAAGGTTCGCCTTCGAATCGCGAAATGCCCAGGTGGTTCACAGCTCCCAAAACAATGGGAGGTGTCAGCCAAACAGGATGAAAATCGGGTTTCGGACCCTAGTCCCCTCGGTCCGATTCACCGGTTCAAGGGCAACGTTAACACAGCTCAAAGCCGCACAGGAAAAATGCAGTCCGGCAAGTCTCGGCCTCACATCGGGAAACCAGAGCCAGGCACCGACTTCCGCGCAGCACGACGTGTCCTCTCCGGCGATTGAGGAAAAATTGCGAGGTGATTGTCGCGTCTGTCGCCTGTCTTGACGCAGTCCCCCCGTTCATGGACAGAAGCGCTCCCGCGACTGCGCTGAGCACAGTCGGCAGTGCCTGGCACAACGCCGACCACCTCTCCCTAGCTGGCCAGGGCGCGATGTCGCGTGGCTTGGCCAGCTAGCTTCTCGCGACCGCTCCTTCAAATAGGTGGATCATTCCGGATCAAGGTCCGGAGACTGAATCGCAAAGCCTCGCAGGATCCAACTCTGGCTCTCCACCCACGCGCAGTGATTCATGTTGGATATCCACATATGCTCATATGATCGCCGAAATTGCAGCAACGCTTCCAGTTCCGGCTTCCCGCGCTCATAGGTGGATTGCGGATCGCCGAGCGTGAGCTTGCTGGCCGCTCGCGAGCACAGCTTCGCATGCTGCAATCCCAGCTCAAGGAACTTCACCCGCATTGAGGCTTCCGGATCTTGGATTGCGGAGGCGGCCGCCCTGTCAAGCAAGGCTTCCGCCGGCGCGAAACTCTCCTCTGGATAGACAGCGTGCGCCGCCTTCGCCCAGCTTCGCCAACGAGATGCTCCAAGAGCCTCGAACCCCTCCCGCAGCTGGGCGCGAGCGTTCGAAGTATACGCCTGCCAATAATCAAAATAGCTTTTGACGTCGTCGGCCGCAGGTCCGAAGGCTGAATAATATTCCGACAACAATGACTCCACGGCAGTCTCAGGATGTGTCTGCAGGCGCATCAACAAATAGAGATTTGGACCTTGCGTCGCCCAATGGCCTGTCAGCGAGTCAAAATCGGTTCCGACCATCCCGTTTCGCGCCGCGTTCTGAAACTCGTCGGCGAACTGGCCGGCGAATATGTGCGGCATGCAGTAGCCATCCAGGAAATAGTTGGTGCGCATGAACACCTGGGCAGTCGTTGCCGCCCATCCGCGCCACTGGTCTTTTATCCAGTCCTGCTCTTCGCCGCTGCGTGGATAGTACCAGGCCGATGGGCAAAACCCGATCAGGATATTCGGGTTCAACTTGATTCCCGATGTCGGTGCCGCGAAGTAATTCATATAGGCGTATCCCACCACGACCGCGTTAGGGTCGTCTTTCGCGGCTATCCGCTGAATGGCTTGCCATGAACGCGCATAGCGGTCCGATACGAAAGGCTTGCTGGCGATCTTCGACTTCGACGGAATGAACTTTCGATAGTCAGGCGGCTCTGGGCCATCCAGCGCTTTGCATATTTCGCACTCGCACTGCCCCGGGATGTCGTTCTCGACCGCATTGACGAAAGTTGGCTGTCCCGCAGAGGCGCTCCGATGCTCACGCCATTGCGAGACGATCTCTTCTCGCAAGCCCGGATTGGAAATGCACATCGAGAAGCGAGCGCCCAGCCTCACCGGGCCCCGTTTGCCTCTGACCAATTGAAACCATTCGGGATGCTCGGTGCCATACCGCTGCCACCAGTCGACGAAAGCGTGACCGTAGTTCGTGGGTACTCTGCGGCCCATTCGGTGGCGACGCAGGAACGTGGCCTGGGCTTTCATATATTCTTTCGCCGCTGCTGCGGTGAAACCCATTTCGGGATGTTCTTCGCTCGTGAAGCCAGCCCCAGCGCGCACGCGACGCTGCATGAACCGGGGCGTAACGACGTAATCAAGCGCGGGGATCACCAAGGACTGTGCCTTTGGGACAAACGTTCCCAGTTCACCTGGCCATAGCCATCGGACACCGAAATAGCGATCAAGGAACTCGTACACGCCGAAGAGGGTGCCCGCGGACGTGTTTTGGTCGAGTGCACTGCCGGGATGATCGAGGCCGGCGATGCACAGATGGTTGCCGACGGTTCGGATGATACAGGTTTCACGCGCCAATGCGCCGAATGTGATTCCGGCTGCCCGGGCGAACCGGGTGTCGCCCAGAAAAATATGGGCGGCGTTACGCAGGCCAGCCGGCGAGACATGGGTTTCAGTTGTGATGGCAGGTTGGATGCCGGTCGCTTTTTTTATGTGCCAGCCGAGTTCCGTGGCGGCGTAGTGAACAGAGCCACTCGGCTGATCCGAAGTAACGAGCGTTGCCGCAGGTCTGCCGCGGGCGATAAGCGTTACGCCAGCTGAAGATTGAGTGGCCGCTTTGCCAGGGTTGGTAAAGCCAAGCCAGTGTAACAGGCCCAGAACCGTTCCCTGTGCAAACGTCCTTCGCGATAACGGCCCCATGCCAAAGACCTCACCTATGCGCGCGCATCCAAGAATGTAGACCCATTTTACGAAGACGGGCGTTCACAACAATTTGTATCACGTAAGCTTTGCATGCTTCAGCCGTTACGTTTCCCTTACCCGCATGCCGATCCATTGATGGCCAGTCTGCAGTTCGGGGCCAAGGCGAAGATCAGCGTGTGAGGGTTCTCTTTGTATAATAGGTACATACACGCAGAGTCCCATATCATTTAAAGGTTGCAAAGAATTAATCGAGATATACCCGATATTCTTCGGGAAAAACTATCCATCTCCACGGGATAAGCAATGCCCTCTTTTGGAGGCTTATCATGATCAAAAACATTCTTTTGACAATCTCACTGAGTGCTTCAGTGGCTTCTTTCATCTCGCCGTTTTGCCGATTCGGACAAAGACCGGGTCGTCCGAGGCCGGCCCGATCGGGTGGCACCTGCGGATCTGGTGAAAAACCGCTGGCAGTCTGGTGGGTGCGGAGAGGACGGCAAAGGCGGCCAAATAGCTCCAGCCTGGGGATATCGCCCAATTCAATACTCCGCTGGCGTAGCCAGCGGAGGCAGTTTTCACCGCTGTGCGACCCATTTGCGCAAACCAATGGTGAAGTCCTCACGATCTGGGAACTCTCATCCGCCATGTTCGTTACTGCTCCACATTATGGAGAGATGGGGGTCGGATGGATTTTTCGAGACGCAGGGACTGGGAAGCTCTAGCCAGCGCCCTCGACATCAACATCTATCAGCGTTCAAAGACAGTGTGGATTGCGGCTGGAAAGTACCGCGGCAAAGACATTGAAGTGAAAGGCCGCTCGCCAAGCATCGCACTCGCATTGTGGAAGGAAGCTGCGGGCTATACCGGCTCGGAGTGGTAGAAAGAGCGGTTCGTCAAGCCGCGCCGCCAAGCGCACATGCGCAGTGCAAGGCGCAAGCATTGTTCAAGGCTTACGGGCCAGGAGATGTCTTGCGCTGTCCGCGTGGACAATCGTGACTTCAAGCGCGCCATGAAGCTCCAGACACGACAGCCTTGAACAAGTCGAGCCGTAGCGAACAAGTCGAGCCGTCGCAGAGAGGCGGCGCTGGATATCGATTTGACGGTCGATACCGGCACGCGACATGTGCGCGCCGGCATCGGATCAGTGCGGTCTTGCCGGCTTAGCTGTGCCGCCGGCGTTGCCGGTTTCGCCGCTGCCATCACGGGATCGGGATTGCCAAGCGGTACCACTTTTGGATGGATCGGCTGCCGCCAAGGGACAATTGACACAAACGGCACCTGGGGATGGCATTGGGCCATGCAAGGAGCGGGGCATCAGGAGCATTCTCCTGTGACGGTGGGCAATCCTTCAATGAGCGATGCAGAACGTGCTCCGCGCCTCGGCCACGGAAGATAGCCTTCTTCAGGCAATGAGCGGACTCATGGATTCTGACCCCGCCGACCACATTGAGCTAACCGCTGATATTGTTTCGGCCTATGTCAGGAAAAACCGGACGTCGCCTTCCGATCTGGTTGACCTGATCCAGAATGTCGGCCGTGCCTTGCAAAAGCTTGCCGTGGGCGATCACCAGCCCGAACCGAAACCTGTTCCAGCCGTGCCGATCCGCAAGTCGGTGACCCCTGACTTCATCGTCAACCTGGAGGACGGGCGCCGCATGAAATCCTTGAAGCGGTATCTGACATCCATCGGCATGACGCCAGCGCAATATCGCCAGAAATGGGGCTTGCCGCCGGATTATCCGATTGTGGCGCCAAATTTAACTGCGTTGCGCTCGGAGGCAGCCAAGAGGATCAGGCTTGGACAACGGAATGCCAGTGGCCGAACTTCCAGAGGCTAACCGAATGGAGCACAGGGCGAGGCTCCGGCAGTTCTCGCGTCGTTGGTCGTGTCGTCGCATTTGTTTTCTTCGGATCACAAGTTTGACGTGCCCGCCCGATGCCAGCGGGACCAACAGCCAAATGGGGCTGGGGGCAAGGCGCAAATGGCCACGCTCTCACAGGCGTGCAATTGCTGGTCCCGATCGACATCATGCCCGATCGACGCCATGATTGAAGATTGCAACGCCTTTCCGCAAGGCATGCGCCTGGAGGCGGATGTGTGCATCGTGGGAGCGGGTGCCGCAGGCCTGGCGATAGCATCACAACTAGAAGGCACGCGGCATCGCATATGCGTCATCGAAAGCGGTGGCATGACGTACGAGCACTGGCGCCAACGGCTGTCGCGCGGGCTGTCCGTGGGCCAACCTTACGAAGCTCTTGACCTTTGCCGCCTCCGTCAGTTCGGCGGGAGCACAGGCAAGGCTGGTTGGGGCGGATGGTGCAAGATGTTGGATCATGGCGATTTCGAGCATCGGCCCTGGATACCCCTGAGTGGTTGGCCCGTCGACCATAAATCATTACTACCCCATTATGAGACCGCAGCCCGCCTGCTCGGAATCGACGACCTGCTGACCGATTGGCCGACTTCCGCGGTCATGCCTGAAAACGGGCCGCTCTTTTCGGAACGCTGCTTTCTCAGTCCCACTCCGGATCTCGGAGCAACGCTTCGCAAGAAGCTTAAGGACGCAAAAAACGTCCAGGTCGTGCTGCATGCCACGGCGCTGCGGCTCGACACCGACGACTGCGGAAGGCGGGTTCGCTCCATCGAGGTAGCGAGTACGCCGAACAAACGGTTCCAGATTGGTGCGCGATTTTTCGTGCTGGCCTGCGGCGGTATCGAAAACGCGCGCCTGCTCCTTGTTTCAAACCGACAGGCGCCGAATGGCATAGGAAACCAGTATGACCTGGTTGGCCGCTATTTCATGGAGCATCCCCGGGTAAAATGGGGAAGCTTGCAAGTCAGCCAGCCCGACAACATGATAGACCTCCACGTGCCTTGGACCCGCACGACCGGATTGTCGCCTGAAAACCGCGGCACCAATGATGCATTCGGACTGGCGCTGCGGCCCGAAATACGTGCAAGCGAGCGCCTCCTCGATTCCCGCACATGGATCAAGCCTGGGCCTTGCGTCAATCATATGGATGGTTCCGAAGCTTTGCAGTATCTTGCCTTCTGGCTGCGGAGAGGCCGGCTGCATCGCGACCTTATCAAATGCGGCCGAACTATCCTGATGCATCCGGCGGGAGCAATATCGGCAGGTTTCGAACGGATCTGGCACTCACGTCGGCGTGCAAGGCATTTTCATTTTGACACGATACTGGAACAAGAACCGGATCCGGCAAGCCGCGTCACGCTCGATACAAGGCTCGACGAGTTCAGTCTGCCCCGTGTGAAGCTGCAATGGAACGTGGGGCCTCTCGTCCGACGGACGCTTGAGCGTGTCCAGGCGATCATCACTGAAGAGATGAAGCGGCTGGGGCATAGAAGCGCCATTCATCCAGGCCAGGACAAAGACCCGGCGGGGGAGCGAGACATTCCATATCACTGGGTTCGACACCACATGGGCACGACGAGGATGAGCGACGACCCGCGAACCGGCGTGGTCGATAGTTCGTGCCAGGTGCACGGCCTCGCAAATCTGTTCGTCGCCGGCAGCTCGGTCTTCCCGACCGGAGGCAACGACATGCCCACTCTCACCATTGTCGCGCTCGCTATCAGACTGGGCCAGCACTTGCGGCAAAGCCTCGAATAAGCTCGCCTCCACCTTCGCCAAAGCGGTCAATCGACGAGGAAAGGGAGCAGGCTGCGACGTCTCATGCCGCAGGTCCGCCATATGGAATATGCCGGCTCCTGAATGTAATTTTACGCTTTGCCGAGAAAGTGTGCGCGTTTTGAGCGAAGGTCTGACCAACGGCTCACATAGCCGCCCCTGTTCAGCTCTTTGTCGTAACGATTCTGGATGACCGCTACTTCCGTAGCTACCCCCTATTGGTAAGCGCATGGACTTCGAAGCCAACTATAATACTGCAATCACGACTTTTTCACTTTGATTGCTTGAGGAAACCGAAATTTTGGCCGCGCTGTGCGTTTTGTCACACCACCACCTCCGGTCCACAAGCTATTACTAAAGTGTTAAGGTATGGGTTTAAAAGCGAAATCTCCGTTGGGGCGAGATTTGCGCGGGGGTGAGTCATGACAAGTTTTTTGCCTGCGAATGATCGGACGGACAAAACTGATCTTGATCAATATCCATCTATTCTCGACGTCAATCGTCTCTCACCGTCCTCGGGAGAGGGAATCGAGATTGCAATCATCGATGGCCGGCCTTTGATGTGTGACTGCTTCAGCAGAAGCCTCGAAATCATCGAGCCATCATTTCATATCCAGCATTACGCGTCGGTCGAAGCGTTCGACATGGCGGATCCCGAAGAAACGCAGAGAGTTTCGACGGTCCTGATGTGTGTGATGTGGTCGAACTCCCAGGCGGACTATCATCTTTCCCAGATAGGCCATCTGAAAGCGACCAGGCCCGAGGTAGGGGTGGTCATCCTATCGGATATCGAGAACTTTGAGGACATTCTCAAAGTGGTCGAAAACGGCGCGCGTGGCTATATTCCTACCAGCGTCAGGTTGCAGGTGGCCGCCAAGGCCATCCAGCTTGTCGCGGCGGGCGGAACTTTCGTCCCGCCCAGTGTTCTCTTTCATTCAGGACGCGCCGTCACCGACGGTCAGTCCGCGACCAAGCAGCAGCCGCACGGAGACAACACTTTTACCTCGCGTCAGATGTCTGTCATCGAGGCATTGCGTCGAGGAAAGGCGAACAAGGTCATCGCGTACGAGCTCAACATGTGTGAAAGTACGGTCAAGGTACACATTCGGAATGTCATGAAAAAACTTCGTGCGAGAAACCGTACCGAAGTCGCCTACATACTCAACACAACGCCGTATGAAGGGATTGCCATACGGAATTGAAATATGGGTGCCGCCTCACTCAACGAGTAATGGTTCTTGACGGACCGTTTTAGTAGATGTGATTTGCTTGAGTTTGGGGAGCAGCCGCAACGGAAGCGGCTGCGAACCTTTGCAAGGGGGCGCTACCCAGGATGAAACAACCGCCCGTTCGATATCCAGGCCCGCAGACTGACGGGGAGATCACCTCCGTAGCTGATGCCAACCATATGCACGGGCCGGATTTGAAAAATATCGAGCATTTCAGCAATGTTAAGTCGTCCACGCTGATCGAGATAGACCGCCGCTGTCGTTGGTTGCATCTCAATGAAGGGGACGTCCTGGTCCCGGCCGGCGAAAGTGTCGACCGGCTTTTTTTTCTGCTCGAGGGCGAGCTTCGAGCGCTCGTTTATACCCGCAATGGCAAGATTGTGTCGCTCCCCCCTGCGCATCGTGGCTCGCTTGTTAACGGAATTGCCTTGAGCGGCGACATCCAGATGCCATATTCGGTCGAAGCGGCGGGACCATGCACTATCGCTTCGATCGGCAGTCGTGCCTTTCTGGACATAGTCAAGCAGGATCCTGAAGCCCTGCATGCGGTTGTACAATTGTTGGTGGAACGTCAGCAGGTGCTTGTCGAGCACATCGTTGAGCTTTCGACGCTCAACGTTCGGTCCCGGGTGCATAAGGAGTTGCTGCGCTTATGCGCTGAAGACATCGGAGCCGACGGTTCGGCGAGGATTTCTCCTATCCCGACCCATACGGATCTGGCCCACCGCATTGGCACCCACCGCGAGGCGGTGGCACGCGAGTTGAGCTACCTGCAAAACATCGGACTCGTGCTGCGCCACGCCAAAGAGCTTTACGTGCCTGATGTATCCCGTATCGCCGATCTTGTGGCAAAGTCGGACGACTAAATCGTAGGCGATGCGTCGGGGCACCTTTCGAGAGTGGTCGGGACGTCGGTTGTGTTTGGGCTTGATCTACGCTGGCCCTGAGCGGCAGCCGCGGTGCTCCAAGGCGACTGATAGGCAGCTTCGCCTGCTCATTCGGCTAGTTCAAGACGACCGTGAACTCGCTCTGCGACCGACTTCAGGAATTGGTCGGACGTCGATATCCATCCAAAGAGTATCTGAACGAGCGTGATCGAGGCATCATGATTGCTCCTTGGGGCGTCCCAAGCGATGGGCTCGCTGGTGCAATCCGTCAGCAGTATGCAGCGATAGTCCCTGAAGAAGGCATCCCGAATTGTCGATTCCACACACACGCTGGTCGTGCATCCTGTCACGATGAGGTGTTTGACGCCTGCGGATTTCAGAACAGAATCGAGTTCGGTTTCGTAGAAACCGCTGAATCGCGTTTTATAGAGGACGACATCCCCTGCCTGTGGCTTGAGGCCGTTGACGACCTCTGTTCCCCAGGTGTCGCGGATCAGAATCCGGCTCTCGCTGCCATCCGGGGCTGTCATGTTCGCGCCCACCCCGAAGATCTGGAGATGTCGAATACGGTTGGGGGCGTCCGACGTTCCAAGGTCCGAGAGGTCGCGATGATATCCCATCTTCAGGTAGACGATGGGCATGCTCAATTCGCGAGCGGCAGCTATTACGCTGGCAGTAGGGCCTACAGCCCGTTGAATCCCGGAGATATCGATTCCGGCTCTGTCGAACATTCCACCGTTGGAGCCGAAGTCATTCTGCATGTCCACGACGAGTACGGCAGCGTCAGCGGGATCAATTGAAATAGGTTGAGGCTTGGCGTCGATGACAAATGGATGCATTTCGTCCTCATCCCTGCTTGCAGCCTAACAACAGTGGTTACGACCAGTCTGCTATCTATCCGCCTCAAAAGCCGCAGGCCGCCGCGCAACGGCGATCCTACCCCCTTAGCCATGCCGCACGTTTGGCATTTGACGCCAGCCAAAGCCGCATCGCGCTTGGCTGCGAGGCCGAGCGATAGATCTTCTGATGATAGACAAACTCATAGGGCCACAGCTCAAGCGTTCGGTTCGCGAAATGCGTCAGCACCCAGGTGATCGCCGCCGCCGCCAAAATGAAGGCGCTCATCGATAGGACAACATTGCCGGAAAAAAGATGGGCGCGGGAAAACAGCGAGCGTGTCAGAAGATACGTGTAGGGATGCACCAGATACAGGCTGTAGCTCACCGTTCCGAAGTATCGAAGCAGCCGATTGCCAAGGAGTAGTGCCGTCAAGCTGTTCCGCGACACTGCAAGGCAGAAGTAGAGCCCCGTCGCGACCATGAGCAAGGGAAGCTCGGCATTTTGGAAATCGGACCAGTGATAGTCGTAATGGCCGCGGCTGGCGAGAAAGACGCAAGCTGCCAGCGCCCCGCTCTCGGCAAGCCGATGGCGGCCCCGGTTTACCCATTCAAATCGATCGTAGGCAAGGCGGATCAGCCCGCCGGCAAGAAAATACAAGGCGATCGGGTACCGGGCGATAAAGAGCGCCGCGAGAAGACCGAGCGCAATTGTGCCGAGTCTGGTTGGGCGACGAACCGTCAGGAAAACGAACGCTGCCGTAAACACATAGAACCAGACCTCGAAGGTCAGGCTCCACGCGTTCGGCGTCAATTGCTCGGTATGGGTTGCAAGGTTCAGGAATGTCAGTCCTGCCAGAACCGCTGTGAGATTGTTGGTTTCGGGATAAAAGTTGGTGGTTGCGTTCAGCAAGATGAAAAGC
This sequence comes from Mesorhizobium sp. B2-3-7, assembly GCF_006442695.1. NCBI lineage: Bacteria > Pseudomonadati > Pseudomonadota > Alphaproteobacteria > Hyphomicrobiales > Phyllobacteriaceae > Mesorhizobium > Mesorhizobium sp. B2-3-7. Next base: position 111,208 of record NZ_VFVV01000014.1, read on the forward strand.
AGGCTTAGCGCGAAAAACAGAGGGTAGAGGCGCAGGAACCGTCGGGCAGCAAACTGAGCGGGACTATAGCGTATCGCACTGGGCAGGATGACGAAGCCACTGATTACGAAGAAAAGGCAGACTCCGAAGGTGCCGAAATTCCAGAAGGGCGTAATGCGGTCGACATAGGCCGAATTGGAGGCGTAGACGTGCTCCGCCGTGCCGCCCAGGAGGTGAGCGAAGAAGACCATAAGAGAAGCAATGCCGCGCAACCCATGCGCGGCTACATTGAACGAATTGTCGCCAGCCGGCTTCGCTGACGCTTCGACGGGAAAATGCTGCGGACCCGATGAGTTCTGAGGATGGAGATGTGCAACGGTCATCTGAGCCTTCAAGTTGGATCCCGCAGACCATTTCACCGTACACCATCCCAGGTCTCGCAATGCTCGGGAATTCGAAGGACACCCCCGCCCAAAAGTAGTGGGCTGCCGCAGAAAAACTCCACCGGATGACTAACAGCCGCATTGCGGGACTGATTTAACCCAGGCCCGATGCTGATTGCGGGCGATCGCTGGACCGCAACCGAAGTACGGCTTGACTGACACCGATCGGAATTGGCGAACCCTCGGCCGCAGCCACGAGAGCCGCCCCGTCGAACCGCCCCGCTATGTCGCTTTCTCGAGCCGGAGATCGCCTTGGGCGACATGCATTAGCGGAGATGGCGGCGGCCCTGCGCGTCGACGATGGTGTTGTCTGCGACATTGGCGCTGATGTGCGCGCCGTTGTGGATCAGGCAGTCGGCGCCGATCTGGACGCCCAGGAGCACCGTTGCGCCCATTCCCACGACGGTCAAGGCTCCGATGCCCACTCCGCCGGCTATGATAGCGCCTGGTGTCAGGTGCGCATTGTCCTGAACGACGCTGTCGTGGCAGACTATAGTCCCCTGATTGACGATGACGTTGTTACCGATCGTACAGCGCGGACCGATGCTCGCGCCGGCCAGAATGTGGCAGCCATGTCCAATCCTGGTCGCCTTGGAGACGATCGCGGAAGGATGGATCACAGGCGGCAGAACGAAGCCCATTGCGGTGGCGCGTTCATACATTGCCCGCCTCACCTGGCTTGACTGGGCGCCTCCGATGCCGATGAAAGCATAGCGCGTGCCCTCCGCAAGCAAACGCTCCAGGCAGTCTTCCGTGCCGATCACCGAAATACCGCCGCAGACGTGGTGGCCGGCGGGCAACGCTTGATCGGTGCAGCCCAGGATATCGTATCCGGCACCATCGAGAGCATCGATCAAACAGGCGGCGTGGCCGCCGCCGCCGATGATGACGGCCCGCCTGGAGAAAGCGACGGAACTCGGCTCGCCCGGTTCGGCTCTCTTGGCGGCGGATCGGCGACCGGCAGCAGCGCGCACCTCGGCTTCGCCAATGCGGCCATTGGACGGAATGACGTCCGCAAGGTTGACCCCGAGCTCGGATGCGGCCTTGCGGGCTTTAGCCGTTATCGCGACTTCGCTGGCCCCGACATCGGCCGCGCTGGTCTCCCCGACAACGACATTCGAATTTTCGTCGATGATTTTGCAAAGCGTTGCGCCGACAGGAACGAAGTCACCGACCTTGATGTCCAGCAGGCCGACAGTTCCTGCCTCCGGAGCATCTACCTCGACTGCGGCCTTGGTGGTCTCAAGCACGAAAAGAATGGTGCCTTGTTCGACCCTTTCACCTTGTGCGACCCGAATCTCGATGAGCTGGAGATTGTCCTCGTTGGCGTTAACCCGCGGGGCTTCGACAAGCACGGTCATGTACGCTTAGCCTTTCTGGAACAGCTCGATGCAGGCCGCCTGGATGGCGTTCACACCCGGCAGCAGATCGTCCTCCCAGTCGCGGCTTGAGGGAATGGGGTGATCGGGCCCGGTCAATGCGCTGAAGTGCCTGACCCGGCCGATCAGCGCGCGCGCACACTCCGACGCGAAGCCCCAGCCGGGAGAGCCTTCCTCCACCGCGACCACACGCGTGCAGTTGCCGACCTGGCTTCGGACCTCATCGCCAGGGAAGGGCGACAGCTGTTCGACGGCCACCACGGTGGTCGCGATTTCCTCCTCTTGCGCGAGTTTCTTTGCGGCCGCGACAGCGTGCTCGACGCAACCTCCATATGTCAGGATCACGACATCTGCATCCGCCGGGCGTGGAAGCGCGTCGGGTCCGAGCACGGGCCTGGAATACATCACCTTGTTTTCGATGATCAGGTGAGGGGATCGCGACGCGAAGGCCCGATGCAGAAGCGTACCAGGATCGGCATACTCGTGAGTGGCAAGCACCGTCAGCCCGGGCACGCCGCAAAAATGCTTTTCCAGGCTTTGCGAGTGCGTCGGCCCATAGCCGCGCCGTCCGCCCATGGGAGCGCGGATGATGACGGGGACCTCAACCTGGTCGTTGTACATCCAACGGAACTTGGCGACGTGATTGATGATCTGGTCGGCAGCAAGGGCTATGAAGTCTCCGAACATGAGTTCGACGATCACTGGCCGGCCTTTGATGGCCATGCCTGCCGCCATGCCAACAATGCCGCCTTCGCTGATCGGCGTGGTCCAGACACGGTCCTTATAGGCTGACGAAAGACCCTTGGTGACCTTGAAGGCGCCACCGTAGGGGTCAAGAACATCCTCACCCAAAATCACCAGACGGAGATCGGCTCCCATGAGATCGTGTAGCGCGCGATTGATCGATTCGACGACACGCATGGATCAACCCCGCGCCAAGGCGGCCGCGGCGGCGGATTCGACCGCGCGGTCCACGACATTCAGGCAGTAGGCGTCAATCTCATCGGCGTTGGCAACGCGCTGGCGCATCGGGGGTATGGGATCTCTGGCTCGAGCTTGCTCAAGACGCTCCGCCGGCCTCGTATCATCTCCCTTGCTGTGGGGGCCGATCCGTTCGGTTCGCAAGTAGAGCCAGCAAGGGCGGGATTCGGCGCGTACATAGCCTACGGCTTCTTGGGCGAGCTCATATATCGCGATCGGATCGTTGCCGTCATAGGCGAATGTGCGGACGCCGAACGGCTCGGCCCTGGCGACGATCGAACCGGAGACGGTCAGATGCTTGGGCGTCGTCTGCGCGATCTCGTTGTCCTCGATCACAAAGACCACCGGGGCGGCGAAAACAGACGCAAGGTTCAGGCTCTCGTATACGGCTCCCTCGCCCATCGTGCCGTCGCCGAGGAACACCACTGCGACGGCGCCCTCGTCCTTTCGCGCCAGCGCACTACCAACTGCGACGGGTGCGATGCCTCCTTGGATGCCATTGGAGTGGAAGTTGCGGAAGCACAGGTGCTGGCTGCCGCCGCGTCCGCCGCAAATGCCGGTTACACGCCCCATGATCTCGGCTATCAGGCCTTCGACTTCGCCCGAATAGGCAATGAAATGACCATGGCAGCGGTGGTTGCTCCAGACAATGTCGCGGTCCCGGTCAAGAGCGTTTATCACGCCGACCGCATTGGCTTCCTGTCCAATGGACGTGTGCGTCGTGCCGAACAGGAGACCTTGGGAAAAAAGATCGAGCAAGCGCTCCTCCACGAGCCGGATGAGCATCATCTGCTGATAAAATCGAACCGCGGCTGGCAGTTCGAATCCGAGCAAACCACGCTCTGTAGGGGCAAGGGTGAGGTTCCGCGCTGCTGACGACGTCACTATCTGCAGCTCTGCCAGAGAAGACGCTAGAACGGTTTCATCCTTCCTGATCGCGCGTTCCTTTGTCATGCTGCCTCGAGCTGGCGCGAAGCCGTAACAAGGATTGACCGCGCCGTCGACGCGGCAGCCATGGTCTCCTCGGTCGTCCAGGACGGGTCGACCAGAAAAGCCATACTCGTTTCACCGAGCTGCCGTGCGATCGGCAGACGTTCGGGCGGCGCTACCCCGGCGTCCGCGAAGGCATGTTCAAGATAGATCTCAGAGCAGCTTCCCGAGAAGCATGGGACGCCGGCCGCATTGATAGCCGCAATCAACTCGTCGCGCGACCATCCGGGGGACAGCATCTCGGGCTTGATATAGAAATAGCATCGGTACCAGGCATGCTTATGCTCCGAACCGAGCTGGGGCGCGTGCAGCATCGGCAATTCAGCAAGCGTCATCATCCAGATGCTGGCATTTCGCTCGCGTTGGCGAGTCCAGTCGGGTAGGCGCTCGAGCTGCCGCAAGCCAAGCACTGCCTGGATTGATGTCATGCGCCAGTTGGTGCCGATGCTGTCATGCAGCCAGCGAAACCCTGTCGCCCTATGGGGGGCAAAGACCAGATCGTAGTTCTTGCCGTGGTCCTTGAGGCTCCAGGCAGCGAGCCACAATTTCTTGTCGTCCATTGCGACAAGCCCACCTTCGCCGCCCGTCGTGATGATCTTGTCCTGGCAGAACGAGAACGCCGCTATGTCGCCGAAGGAGCCAATCGGTCGTCCGTTGTATTCGGCTCCATGCGCCTGGGCGCAATCTTCGATGACTTTTATGCCGCTGCGCTTTGCGAGTTCCATGATCGGCGCCATGTCGCACGGCCAGCCGGCAATATGCACGACGATCACTGCCTTTGTTCGAGCCGTTATCTTCGGCGCAATCGTCTCGGCGGAAAGGTTGCCCGAACTCGGGTCGACATCCGCGAAAACGGGCGTGGCGCCGGCAAACATGACGCAGGCGGCGGAGGCGACGAAACTGCGGGGCGTGACGATCACCTCGTCGCCGGCGCCGATGTGGAGAATCTTCATCGCAAGATCCAGCGCGAGCGAGCCGTTGGCCAGCGCCACCGCGTGACGTCGGCCGAGGCTGCGCGCATAGGCGCGTTCGAAGGTCTTCACATGGTCGCCGGTCCAGGCGTTCACCTGGCCGGATCGCAAAACCTCTACCACATCGGTTATTTGTTCTTCGTCGTAGATTGGCCAGCGTTTCATCGCAGAATACTCCAGCTAGAATTCAAATGACGTTTCGCAGAAGGACAAAGGCCTCGGCCGCCCTCAGATGGGCGGCGGTGCCCCTGACGATCGCAAGCGCCCGCAAGGTTTCGATCGAACGCTCATGCGGGAAATCTCTGATCTGTGAGGCGAACATCGACGCAGCTTCGAGTTTGCGGTCCAGCGTCGATGCGATGTCTATGAAGACGTTCGGCACGAAGCTCGGCGTCACATAGGGGGCATTCCAGTTCGTTTCGGAGACGGTCTCGTAAGCCATGATCGTCCGCGGATATTGAGATTGGGTCGGGCGAGCCGCTACCAGCGATGACAGGAAGATCAGCTGGTGGTCCATGTGCACATCACCGACGAAAGGGATGAGCAACGTATCCGGCACGACATCCCGCAACAGGGTCAGCAGCGCCCTGTTGAGCGTCGCGTGCGGCGTCTCGGCGATCTGCGCTGCCGGCAGATCAAGCCAATGCGTCTGTTGCACGCCCAAACAGGCATGCGCCGCCTTGGCCTCGCTGCGAACCCGTTCCGTCATCTCCTCTGTGAAGGCGGGCGGGCTGCCTCGCGTAACCACTGCGACATGAACTTCTGCGCCTTGGGCAGCCATCCGGGCTATCGTGCCGCCACACCCCAGGACCTCATCATCAGGATGCGGTGCGATCACCAGAAGTCGACCGAGTGCTGGGTTCATGGCCGGACCGTCCCGGCGGGCATAGCCTTCAAAGCATGGTCGACATGGCGGCGGTCGACACGTTCGCCCAACAGTGCCACTTGGACAGTCAGAACCAGTATGTGCAGATCGAGCCACAGGCTGCGGTTGCGCACATACCAGAGGTCGAGCGCCAGCTTTTCGCTGTTGGTGAGGCGGGTATTGCCGTTCACCTGTGCCCATCCGGACAGGCCGGGGCGGACCGTGCCACGAATACGCCCCAGCTCGCCGAATTCGGCGATGGTGGCCGGGAGCAACGGACGGGGCCCCATGAAGGCCATGTCCCCCCTGGCGATCGAGAGAAGCTGCGGCAGCTCATCGATGCGGACGGAGCGCATCAGCCGCGTGGCCGGCGTCTCACGCAAGGCGTCGGGGAGCAGCATGCCATTTCCGTCTCGCCCTTCGTGCATCGTACGAAACTTGCAGATCACGAACGGGCGACCTTCCAGCCCGCTGCGAGACTGGCGGAAAAACAATGGACGGCCGACACTAACCCAGACAATGGCAGCAGCCACGAGCCATAGCGGCAGGCTGAGAACCAAAAGGATCACCGCTGCGATACGGCTTGGTATGGCCCGGCCAAGCGGAACGCGCGCAGTCCAGCCGCCGGAACGTGCTGTTGGGGTGCTGAGGCCGATCATTGCGACGGTCCGACCTGGACGGAAGAGGTCGTCGCCAAGGCAGTGGCTGAACGGCTTGTCGTGTCCTGGGCGCTATCCAGGCGGTTTATTGACACAAGGATCGTATCTCCGGCCGCAACCGGATCGTCGAGGGTCGCCACCTTTGTGGCGGTCTGGCCATTTACCTTGCGGCGGATCTGGTAGGTGAACGTGATGGAGTTGTTGCTGCGTGTCTGCTCCGCGGCCAGCGAGCTCAACAGCAGGATCTGTTCCTCGGTCGATTCTCGAACCGCGATCAGGCGCTCGATTTCAGAGTTGTGGGCCTGGAGATCCGTCAACGCCGTGTGTGTCCAGGTCTGGGTGGCGTCATCCAGGTCGCGCTGCAACTGGCTCAATTCGCGGCGCACCGTTGATGCCTGATTGTAGATTTCAAGCAGATGGGATTGCTGCGTGGTCGCTTCGCGCTCGGCGTTCGAGAGGTCTGTGATTGTGACGAGACCTTTCTTGTTGAGGCCCCTGATGCGATCGAGATCCGCCTGTGCCGAAGCGATCACTGTCTTTTGTATGTCCGAAAGCTGTTGAACATTGGCGAGGGCAACATTTACTTCTTCGATCCCCGCCGAGAGCTGCTTGCGACGTGTCGTCAGCGCATGTTGATCTGCTTCAAGGATGCGCTGCTCGGTAGGAAGCAGCGTCGCGAGCAGGTTGGCGTTCATGAGGCCCTTGATCTTGGCAGGCAGATCCAGTTCCGAGATCTTGTCGCTGTTTGCCAATTGGGCCTTGATGCGCGCAGCGGCGACCGCCTCCTTGGCGATCTCCACCACGCTTTCATCAAGAGCTCCGCGCAACCGGGCGCGTGTTACGACGCGATCCTCCGCCGTGGCTCCCCCGGTCGACTGGCCGCCCGCAAGCGCCACCGCCTGCTCCACATTCAGTGCCGGCTGGTAAGGAAACGAGCCCGGCGCCTTTACATCCCCAAGGACGAAGATCGGGCGGAAGCTCACCACCGCAAGAGCTATATGCGGGTCATTGAAGAGTTCACGCTCGATGAATGCCTTACGGATACGACTCAAGGCGTCGGGCACCGTCAGGCCGCCGACTTCAAAGCTGCCGATCAGCGGAATGTTGATCGCGCCATCGCTGGCGACCGTGAGTTGTTCGGCGGGAAGCGCGTCGTCGATGAAGTCAAACGACACCACATCGCCGACCGAAACCTTGTAGTCATCGTCCGCCGCGGCCCAGGCATCAAGCTGGGAAATCAGAATCGCTGCAACCGCAAGGATCGCAATACTGGCGGATCCCAGTGCTTTCGCAAGGAATGTACTGGTCCACGCGCCTGTCGATCGCCTGCTCCGCGTCGCATTGCAATAAGATGCCATGAAAGCCCACCATAGAATTTTCCTGCAAAGACCCTAGCGACACCTGCGCGAGGACAATGAGTCATACCTTTGGTGGAGCGGTGACAACCTTCGGTCTGGTTCCCACCTAATTTGGCTAACTGGATGTCGACTGCAACCAACGTATGGTGCGGCTGCATACTGTCGGACGATTGAATGCTTCCTCAGGGCGGAGCGTTGCAGACAGCTGGGAAGCTTGCGTGCACACAAGTGTTCTTCACACCATTACCAGTCTCGACGTCGGCGGCGCTCAGGTCATGCTTGCCCGTTTTCTTGGCCAGGTCGACCAAAATCGCTTCTCGACTTCAGTTCTGTCCCTGCTTTCACCGGGTCCGGTGGCTGCAAACGTAGAATATACAAGATCGGGGCTCGTTTCGCTCGACATGACGGAACGGCCGCGACCGCGCGATGTCGTTCGGCTGACGCGGTCGATAAGACGGGCGGCCCCCGATCTTCTTCACGGATGGATGTATCACGGCAACGTCGCGGCAACGCTCGGCTCGATGCTAGGGCTCAATTTCTCGCCGGTCATCTGGAGCATCCATCACACGGTTCGAGATCTCGCCGACGAGAAACCATTGACGCGCCAATTGATACGGCTCTCGGCCCGCCTGTCGAGGCGCACCAGCGCGATCTCATATTGCTCGCGCGTCGCCGCCGATGATCACGAGCGCCTGGGCTTTGATCCGCGCCGGAGGGTGGTTATCCCGAACGGGACGGATTGCGATCAATTTTCCCCCTCGGCCGACGCCGGTGCGAAGCTGCGCCGCCTGTTCGGCTTGCCGCCCGGACGGCTGATGATCGGCCATGTGGCACGCTTCCATCCCATGAAGGACCAGGTTAGCCTGGTCCGCGCCATCAGCCGGCTCCTGGAACAGGGATACGACGTTCAGGGCATATTTATCGGGGAGGGACATGCCGACGGCCCGGTGCGGCGCACCGCCCGTGAGCTCGGCATAGACGACCGCATTACCACGCCGGGCATCCGCGCTGACATCGCCGACCTCATGCCGGGCTTCGACGTCTACGCGCTTTGCTCGGCTTGGGGCGAGGCATTTTCCCTTGCCGTAGGCGAGGCGATGGCCAGCGGCGTGCCGGCGGTGGTTACCGCGGTCGGCGACTCCGGCTGGCTGGTCGGCGACAGCGGCGTGGTCGTTCCACCGGGAGATAGTGAAGCTCTGGCCGCCGGATTGATCAGGCTTGTCAGCCTTGAACCGGCCGAGCGCCGCGCCTTGGGTCAACAAGCGCGTCGTCGCGTCATGGAGAACTTCTCGCTTTCCCTTTACGTCGGCAGGCACCTGGAACTCTACGAAGCAGCTCTAGGGCGTCGTCGCCATATCCGATAGGAGCGGCTGGTGGTTGCTGTGCACATGAATGGTCGAGATTCTCCTCGCGCCCCTGTGGACTATGCGATGCGCCGCAAGCGCATCGTCGTCATTGCGAGCCTGACGCGTTCGCTTGTCAACTTTCGTCTCGAATTGTTGAAGGCCATGGTCGCTGCGGGGCATGATGTCATTGCGCTCGCCCCCGATGAAGATGAGCGGGCGATCGCCGGTCTCAAGGCAATTGGCGTGACCTTCCGACGGATTCCGATGGCCAGGACGGGTACCAGTCCGCTGGCCGATTTGCGAACGCTCAAGGCGCTTTACAAGCTCATTCACGGCTTGGCGCCCGAAATCGTCCTGGCGTATACGATGAAGCCGATCATCTATGGTGGATTGGCTGCCCGCCTTGCCCGTGTACCGCGCCGGTTTGCGCTCTTTACAGGCTTCGGCTTCATATTCAGCGGCAGCATGACGGGACTGCGCGCAACCATTTTGCGCCGGTTGAGTATTGGTCTCTACCGCTCGGCTCTGGTCGGCTGCGAAGCAGTTTTCGCTTACAATGACGCCGACGCTTCCGACATCCGGCGCCATGGGATGGTTTCTGCGACGACGCCGGTGATCATGATCCCGGGTTCAGGAGTGGACCTGACACTGTTTGCCGCAAGCCCCCCACCTTCAGGGCCTCCCGTCTTCCTTCTGATCGCTCGCTTGCTTCGCGAAAAGGGAATTGCCGAGTTTGCTGCTGCCGCGCGTATCCTGAAGACCAAGTACCGCGCTGCACGCTTTCAGATTCTCGGGCCCTTCGATCCCAGTCCCCTCTCCATCTCGAAAGCCGAAATGGACCAGTGGACCAAGGAAGGCGCCGTTGAATATCTCGGCGAAACACACGACGTCGGTCCCTATTTGACCGCGTCCACCGTGTTCGTGTTGCCGTCCTATTACAGGGAGGGCATTCCCCGCAGCGCGCTGGAAGCCTTGTCGACCGGTCGGCCGATAATCACGACCAACGCCCCTGGCTGTCAAGAAACGGTGATCGAGGGCGAGAACGGTTTCCGGGTCGAGCCGCGAGACGTGGAAGCTCTCGCCTCGGCGCAGCGGGCTTTTCTCGAGGATGAGGAACTCGCCGCAAAGATGGGCGCCAACTCAAGAAAGCTCGCGGAAGACCGGTTCGATGTTCACAAGGTGAACCAAACCCTGCTCGAGGCGATGGGGATATAGTCGGCCGCGCCTGATCGGCCGCGCGGCCGATGGCGGTCAAGCGGGAAAATAACGACGAATCTGCTGCCGTTTCAAATAGGCTTTCCGCAGGGCACCACGGGCCTGTCGGAAGGGGTCGACGCGGTTGAACACCCAGCCGATCGATGGACCGCCGGCGAACCGCAGGCGCTCGACAACCTGGGAGAGAGCCTCTTGCGTGGTGTTGTCGCACGCGGCCACGACCACGACGGTATCCACCGAGGCGGCAATCCTGATTGCGTCTTCGACGACGAGCACAGGCGGCGCGTCGATGATCACCACGTCGTATTCGAGCCGGAACGCCTCCAGCAATTTCGCGAATTGGCTGGAATTGAGGAATTCAGGCAAGGTCTGGTCGTCGGCAGATGGCGCCAGCACATCCAGTCGCGGAACTTCAGGAAGCGTCTGAACGATCTCTGCCAGGGTGCAACCACCATGTAGGTAGTCGTTGAGTGTCTTGTCGGCGGGCCCAAACTGCATGGCGCTATGGATGCTGCGGGTTCGCAAATCCAGATCAATCAGCGCTGTCAGGGCGCCGTCCATTCCAGCTGCCACGGCGAGGCCCATGGCCGTCGTTGTCTTGCCTTCCTGTGGTAGTCCTGAGCTGACCAGGATCACCTGTTTGCTCCGGCCACCGTTCATCCGGGTGCAGGCCATGTACAGCGACCGGAAGGCATCGGAGAAGGCCGACCGTGGTTGCGACAACAAGGTTTCAAGAGGAGGCGTGGCGCGTTGCAGGAATTTCTTGGGCAGTTGCGGAATCGACGCCAGCAGTGGCGCACGGATAAGCTTCGATACCCGTTGTGACTCGCGTATTCTCACATCCATGCTTTCAAGCGTCAGCACAAGGATCAGGGCTAGGATCAGCGACGCGGCGAAACCGCCTGCCGTCATCAAACGAAGTTTGGGAAAGGAAGGGCTCGTCGGAATCTCGGCAGCGGAAACCGTCCGCACGCCGGGCTCGACCGCCTCGGAAAACGGATCGAGGCTGCCAAGCCTGCCTGATACGAGGTCGTAGAGCTTCTGCTCGGTCGACAATTGGTTGTTCAGTTCCCGAAGCTTCGCTTCCGCCAGGCTCCTTTGCCGCAGTTGCTCGTTGGACTCCTCCAAAGTCTTGGCGAGTTGGTTGACCCTGCCTTCGTTGACGCGGACGTCGTTTTCCAAGATTGCGATCGTACGCAGCATCTCCTGAGAGATCATCGCGCGGACGGCCGCTACTTTTGCATCCGCCTCCTGGACCAAGGGATGATTGCGCCCGTAGTTGCTGGCCAGTTGCGCGCGATCCCTCATCGCCGTCGCTTCGTCGTTGCGCAGGGACGTCAGGAAGTCCGATGAGAGCAGGGGATCGACGTTGGCGCCCGCGTCGCCGGTCTTGGCCGCCAGCCTGACCTGGGCGAGGCGCGCCTGCGCTTGCGTGTATTCACCTCTAGCGGTGCTGAGCTGCTCGTTGCTTTGCTGGATCGAGGCGCGCAGCAGATCATCGCGTGGATCGCTGGATACGCCGTGTTCTCGCGCATACTGGGCGATCTGGCCTTCTATGGCGGCTATCCGTGACGCAAGCTCCGTCGATTGCTGCCTCAGAAAGCTAACGGCGTCCTTGATGTCCTGCCGCTTGTTGTCCCGGGACCATTCCACGAACAGTTTGGCCGTCGCATTGGCTATCAGGGCCGCCCTCGACGCGTCGTCATTGAAAAAGGAGATCGTCATCGCCGAGCTCTCTCCGGACCGGTCAACCGAAACGCTCGACAGATACGATGAAATCGCCCGATCTTGCTGAACCCCCTTCGATGGCAGCGACGCGGGATCCTGCGGGTCGGCGCCGGCGACAAGGCTCCATAGCGCTCGCGGTATCGAGACGATCAAGCCGACGGCCTGTGACAGCAGTCCAGGGCCCGAATCCGAAGGGGAAGCTCGGCTCGCGGCTGGTTTCAGATAGGTGTTGAAGTCCGGGTCCTTGATGAGGTCCAGTCTGTCGACGACCAGGCTGGCAAAGACACGAGAGGTGATCAGATCCGCCTCGGTGTCCATTCGCGACTTGTCGGGCTGTTGATTAGGCTGCGCTTGTGCGGTGTCGAGAGGATTGGGATCGTCGGATTCGACAACGATCATCGAGCGAGCGGTGTACGTCTTGGGAAGTTCCACGGCCGTGATGAGCGCGAGAGCGGTGCCGGTAGTCACGACCGCAAGGATCAAGGGGAGGCGCCTTCGGAAAAGCGTGTAGAGCTCGCGCGGGCCGAAAGTGCGTTCCTTCGACGGCTCGATCGGCTCTTGAAGAAATGGTTCCAGACGGCTCCACACGCTGTTGTCGTCTATCAAGCTCACAGATCCCGCCCCTTTTTGTTTGTCTTCGACTGGTCCAAGCCGGCCCTGCCACATCGGACCTGGAGGCTACCCAACATCGAATTCGCGACTTACCGCGACGACAGTTTTAACATGGTTGCGCGGCCGCAATCGCGCTCAAGAGGCTTAGCCGCAAAGGCGACATCATCCAAAAGGATAGCGTAACCGGCCCGGGCCCTATCTTGGCAGATAGGCTGAACTGCAGGCCCAATGAGGGCTGGCGAAAAGGACTCTCGAGCAGATTCAGGAGTGAGGATGAACTACGCCAGGGCTCCTCGCCATTATTGGACAAGGCCCGGCCCCAAACCGGCCGTCACATCGTTGCCAGAGGTAGCCGGGAGACTCGGGCTCTGGTTCGCCGTGGCGTCCGTCTTTCTCACGCCCTTCAATATTCTTCGGTTTGATGCATTCTATTTTACCATCAGCGACGGCTTCGCTCTCGCGGCCGTATTCGCAGCCATACTCGGGAAATCCTTTTCGATCTCTCCCTTGGGCGCGGGGACGTTTTTATGGAATATCGGCATCGCCCTACTATGCGGGATGCTGCTGCTAAGCAGTCTGATCCACGGAGATCCGCAGCGAGGCTTCATCATCTCGGCGCAATATCTGTACGCTTACTTTCTCCTGGCCTTCATGATCGTGTCGAGGCCCTGGGCGGAAATCGTTCTCTTGATGAAATCATTTCTTTGCTCGATCGCCGTGATGTGTCTGCAGGGGATAGTGATAATCGACATCCTCAAGCAACGCGGCACCGTCTTTGTCAGCGGCAATGGTCGTTTCCAGGGTTGGGTGGAACGCGAGAATGAGTGCGCAACGCTGATAGCGCTCTCTGTCCCGCTAATGTTGTGGCTGGTGGCGTCAGGTTGCATAAGGCCTCGCTGGCTTTGGGTCGGACTGCCGCTTTTTGGTTATGGCATTATTTTGACAGGATCCAATACCGGCCTGATCGGCCTTGTCTTTGCGGTCACCATCTTCGTAGTCGCGACGGGCTCGTGGCGCCGCATCATTTCTTTAGCGGTGACCTCGCTCGCCGCATTCTTCATTGCCGTTACCTGGGGCCGCGACTTCTTGCCCGAGGTCTTCCAACACCGCGTGCTGAATGCGCTGCAGAATGGTGACCTCGATGAGGCTGGCACGTTTGCAGACCGTATGCGGCTCATCCATGAGGCCATTGGCAAAGCGGACAATAATTCACTGCTTGGTATCGGTGCCGACCAGTATCGGCAGGTCAGCGAATTGCACGCCCCGGTCCACAACACCTACCTCCTCATATGGGTCGAGGCAGGGCTGCCCGGATTCATCGGTTTTCTGCTCCTGCTCGTGGCAGGCATCACCATCGCCATCCTTGCCGCTCGGAGTCGTGAAGGCAAGGTATCCGCCATTTGCACGGCGACGACAGTTCTCCTCTTCGCGGCGCTGGCAAATGCGCTACCACATCTTTACAGTCGTTTCTTTCTCGTGCCTCTGCTGCTTGGAATGGCGCCCAGTGTTGCGATTTTGCGCGACGGCCCAGCTTCAAGAACGGTCACGCGCTTTCTTCGCGGTACTCGCTCCAAGTACGGTCGTTCGCGGCCTTTCCTACGCAGGCCGATCTAAGGGGCCCACCAGCCGAGCTTTCCAGCTCCTACAAAGGCTAAAATCGGCGCACCCGGAAGATCTGGTCAGGGTCTCCCCATGGCAAGAGCGAGCGATATATAGAAGCTATTTCGCCGGCTCTGATGCTTGCGCGGAGATGAAACGAGCGAGGGCGAACACGCCCTCGACGAAGTCTTCTCCCTCGATAAACCGGCCCTCAACCCAGCGTCCCTGGGTATCCTGACTGTCGACGAGCTGACGCACCTTTGAATTCAGTTCGCCAGCACTCAACTCATCCGCGGCACTGATCCACAGTCGTTGACGTGAAACTCTCTGCCCCCGCGTTGCACTCTCGAGCCGAGCGAACACCGGCTCGATCTCTGCACCGGTTTTCATGCCGTAGTGTTTCAGGAGGTCCATGTCGTCGAACGTCACTTGGCCGCCCTCATCGATGTAAAGCGGCCGGTTGGTGTTGAGTTCGTAGAAACGTGCCCAACTGCCGTCGGACAGGCGCGCCGCCTGTAGCCAGGTGGCTGCAGTCGTCGCCGCGTGCAGCAACCGCGCATCCCTGTTTTGCTCGTTCAACTCGATCAGGTAATCGATGTTGCCGGCGGTTTCGCGCGAGACGACCGCTGGCGGCTCAAACCTGCGTCCCCAAACCGGCTGCATGGAACGATCGTAACCCTGAGCCCAGCCCTGTTGTGGCGCGGGCAACTGGGCTGCAAGGAGAAAATCACCGACCTTCTCCGCCGTTTTGAGATATGCGGGATCGTGATATGTGCGGTAGGCGTTGAGAAAGAGACGACCCATATCGCGGGGAAGATTGTCATTGATGATGAAATAGGGCGGACGATCAGGCTTCTGCCACTCGTGAGACCAACTGGCCGGAATACTCGCCTTGGCCGCAGCCTTTACATCCGCCCCAGGCGCGGCTCCCTTGAAGAAGACCGGGAAGGCCCCATTCGGGTATTGCACCCGCATCAATCGATGAAGCGCCCTGTCGATGCAGGAACGGACGTCCGGATCCGAACCGCCGCTCGCCAGGTCGAACCACATCAGAAAATTCAGCACGCTCTGTGTGTTGTTGTCATCGAGGACAGTCTCGTTGCGTTGCGGATTGTCCTTGATATCGCGACAGGTATTCCCGCCCAACTTCAGTGCGCGGTAGCACCATGTCGCCGCCTTTTGCGGGTCGGTCTCGATCTTGTAAAACCATCCGCCGGACTCCAGCTGAGTCTTGACCAGAGCGGTTGCCACGACCTGGGCAGACTGAAGCCATTGCTTGTCGCCGGTAACCTCGAAAATGCGCAGGAACGCAGCGCCGACAGCCGGCGTACCAGGCGGCTGCACCCAGCCAACGCTCGCGGGCACGGTACCGCCTTCGCCCACCCTCTTTTGGCCGTCGAGGGAATATTTCCATACATAAGTTCCCGCTACACCGAGATGATCGCGGAAATAGGCCCCGGCAGCCTCGACCGCCTCCCGTGCCTCGGCCACTGTCGGCTGAGGTTGAGGCGCCCCGGCCAGTGCAGTGCCGCACGACAGCGCGACAAACAGAGCCGAGGCAATATGCCTTAGCACGGCAGCGCTCCCGCTGGGCCTCAAGCGGCCGCCTCGTGTGGACGCGTGGTTGCCTTGGCTGAACCGAGGATCACATGAGGCACGAATGGCGCCGTCACCACCGCCGCAGGCTTGGCTTCGTCTCTGCGGTAACTGGGAAGCATATCCGCAACAAGATTTAACACTCCCTCAGTGTCGCCGGCCCTCGCCAAGCGACGCAATTGCGAAAATCCCTTGCGAAGCGTGTCAAGCGGCATCGCGTTGGGCACGGCGCCCAAGACTCCGGAAATCGGAACGTCGACACGTCTTTCGCTTTCGTCGAAGAGTTCCTCGAACAGCTTTTCTCCCGGCCGGCAGCCGACAATCTTGATCTTGATGTCCTCATCCGGCCGAAATCCCGCGAGCTTGATCATGCGGCGCGCCATGTCGATGATCTTGATTGGCGCACCCATGTCGAGAACGAAGATTTCGCCCTGTCCGAGTTTTTTCTCCAGACCATGGGCCGATGCCTGCAAGGTCAGTTCAACCGCCTCGCGTATTGTCATGAAGAAGCGCTTCATCTCCATGTCGGTCACGGTCAGCGGACCGCCGTGGGCGAGTTGGCGCTTGAACAGCGGGATCAGCGACCCGCTTGAACCCAGAACATTGCCGAAACGAACGGTCATGAAGCGGACGGGGGTATCGCCGGCGGTGAAGGCGAGGTCCAGGGACTGGCAGTAGAGTTCCGCTAGGCGCTTGGTAGCGCCCATGACACTGGTCGTGTTCACAACCTTGTCGGTGGATATCTGGACCATTGCCTTGGCGCCGCAAAGGCGGGTCGCTTCTGCCACGTTCATAGTACCGATGACGTTGGTAAGAATGCCCTCACAGGGATTCAACTCGACCATCGGCACATGTTTGAGCGCCGCCGCGTGGAAGACCAGGTCAACGCGATGGCGTCGGAAAATCTCGCCCAGGCGAACAGGGTCGCGTACGTCGCAGATATATGGCTTCCGGCGCACATTCGGGAATTTCTCCGCCAATTCCAGATCGATGGCGTACAGATTGTACTCGCTGTTATCGATCAGGACCACTTCGGTGGGACCGAGCGCGGCAATCTGCTGCGTGAGCTCTCCGCCGATCGAGCCCCCGGCGCCGGTGACGACGATGCGCCTGTTTTCGATCATTCGGGACAATGCATCTTTATCAAGAACCGCCTGCGGCCTCTCCAGAAGGTCGGTAAGTTCGATGGGGCGCAAGTCGAAGCGACTCTGATATTTAGGATTGCGCAGTTCCAGGACCGGGGCGGGGCGAGAGACAGCGATGCCCAGACGGTCGGCCCGGTCGATCAGCGCTTCAAGCATCGGGTCGACGAGGCCAGGCACCCTTTCGGTGAAAATCACGTGGCGGGGCTTGATGCCGCGACCTTCCAGATCGCCGATGACCATGTCGAAGTCTTCGATGCTGCCCAGAACCGGCACGCCGCGCAGGAAATAGCCCTCTGTCGTTGCGCCATTATCGAGCACGCCGACCGGCCAATGGCGTGCATTCGGATCCCGCTGCAGCGCGCGAATATAAAGATCGGCCGCATCGCCTGCACCGATCAGCAGCACAGGGACCACGTCGCGTCCGTTTCTCGCTCTGTTCGCAGTCGGACCAAAGCGGCTTAGCTCAACGAGCTTGGAGCGGATGCGAACTGAAATAAGCAGCGGCACGAGCAACAGAAACTGGATCACTATCACCGAGCGCGGGATCGAATCGAGCCGTGTAGCCACAAACATCAGGAACACGAAGGCCAGCGATGTGACGAATGCCGCGCGAACGATACCGAGCATGTCGCCGACAGAAGCATATCGCCAGTTGCGGGTGTAGAGGCAAGTCACCGGGAAGACCACGGCGCATGTAAGCAGGAAGCAAGGGAGTGCGAAGAGCAACGAAGCGTGGCTTTCCGGACCGGTGAATTCTCCATCAAGGCCCAATCGCATGAATGAAGCAAACGACAGTGCCGCCAGCGCCAGGGCCAGATCGATGATGTAGAGATGAAGGTTCTTGCCAACGGCCTTGGCGCGCCCGGTCACCCGCCGGCGCAAGTAAGACAGCACATGAACAATCGTCCGCGGTTTGCTGACGAGACGGCCGAGAGCGATCGCAGTGGCCAGCAAAAGGGATTGGCCTCCCAGTGGACTGATTGCCTCAAACGGCTGATCTGACTGGCTCATTCTAGACCTCGACAAAGCTTAGCCGCCGCGCCCCAAGAGAGCGCGTCAAGAGATGCGGCTGTTTGAACTCGCAGGCACAAATCCGTGCCTGCCAGTCCCTTGCTCAATCAAGAACAGGTTGGCCTGCAATCGTTCGGATTCGAGGCTACGATCCTATCGCTGCTATGGGGCGCTTTACCCGCTTTCTAAGCAACACATGCTTTTGTGCATGGGGGGGCTATCGGAACTGCAAGCGGACTTTGCCGCGTTAATCCAAAGAGGTACTCCCATCAGTCCGGGCCAGCCAGCTAGCTAGGTCTCGCTGCACCGACGCAATGGCTTACAATGGCGGAGATTAAAATGGTCGCTTGAGTTTCGGTCCGGCGGTCCCGTTCTTCGGGCACTTCATTGTTGACGCCGCCAATGCGCCAAACTCACGCTAGCAGAGGAAGCTTTCTATGCTCGGACAGTTGAAGAACAATCTTCGCGACGCTACCTTTTTCCTTGGCGAAGCCGTCGTTCCAAAGAAAATACGCTACTCGGGTCCCCTGGGAGCGTTGCGCCGCCAGATGATCTTTTGGTCGCGAGACTCCTTTGTGCTTTCATACCCGAAATGCGGTAGAACGTGGCTGCGCACCATGGTTGGCCGCGTCATCGACAAACACTACGGCCTTAACCTGCAGAATCCGATGGAAATCCAGCATTTCTGGAAGATCTCATCGAATATTCCCTGCATCGGCTTTTCTCACGACGACAGCCCAAACCTTAAGCGTCCCAGCGAAATCCAGGTCGATAAGTCAAAATATTCAGGAAAAAAGATCCTATTTCTGGTTCGGGATCCGAGAGACGTGCTTGTTTCATATTATTTCGACGCAACGCACCGAATGAAGGTGTTTGACGGAACGATCAGTGAGTTTCTTGCCCAGGATGTCGGCAGCATTGATTCCATCATAGCGTTCTACAACGCTTGGGCGCACAACCGCGATAAGGTGAAGGCATTTCAAATGCTGTCCTACGAACATATGCGCCAAGCTCCAAAATCGGCGCTTCGCACGGCGCTAGATTTTCTGGGCATTCAGGGCGTGCCGGAGATGATCCTCGATGAGGCGACAACCTTTGGCTCTTTCGAGAATTTGCGAAAGATCGAAATGGCAGACGCTTTCGGTCACGAAAGAATGCGCCCGACGGACCAGTCGAATCCCGACAGTTTTAAGGTGCGCCGGGGTAAAATTGGCGGTTATGTCGACTATTTCAACAGAGACGAGATCGCTTACATGGATGAGAGAATTTCCAGCTCTTTGGACCCGTATTTCGAAATATACCACCGCAAGGCATAGCGTCGAGCTCTACTGCAAGGGGAAGCCTTGTCGCTTCCGTGCTGGGACGTCGCATAAGACTTCCCGGTCGAAAAAGTCCACGGCTCTTCCTTCGCCTGTCATCGGTCATTTCCCCACCGTGCTTTGATGGCGTCCATGATCAAAACGTTGAGCTTGGACGCCCCGGTCTCGCTGAGATGGTTATCGTCCCGATAAAAAATCTGAGAGCCTCGATTGGCGAAACAGCGCTGTTGATCGCAGAAGGCCTTCTCCGGATACACACGCACGAGATTTGGATCGGATCCGACATTATCGTATAATGCGTATGTCCGTTGCGTTCGCCGGCGGAAATCCCCGTAGGAAACCGAAATCGGGTCCGCCTGCATATAAGCTGCAGGATCGTTCTGGCGTCTGGCCCGCATGAGAAGCACCTGCGGGACGTTCCAACCCATCTCCGGGACAGGATAGACTAAGACAACTTTCACCCCGCGCTCCAGAAGTGTGTTTATGGTGCGGGAAATGGCCGTGGCGACTGCAGCCGGATCGGCGGGCCCGGTTTCACCCAGCTTGGCCAAATGCGGGTGATCGTCGCCCGGCTCGATTCCCCCCTCGCCATTGTTGTAACGGCTCTGCTCCACGAGAATGGGGAGACGCCACAAGAGCACGGCTATCGGTCGCTTCAGCCTGCCTACGTAGTCGAGCCTCTTGTCATTGTAGTCGCCTGGACAACCCGGTTGGTCCACGTCAACCCTTTGCAGACCGAGGAGAAATACGCAGCCGCCTCGATTGAGCGGTGTGAACGAGGCGATATCTCGGTAGTCATCGAGGCTGTCTCGCATCGGACCAAGCAGAGTGCGAGCGTGAGAGTCACCTAAACTAACAAGAGCATAGCCCTCGGGATTCGAGCCATGAAAGGTACAAGGGCCCTGTTCAGGCGCAAAGTTGAGACAGCTCTTCCCGTTCTGAAAGATCTGAGCCTCGCGAATATCGGATGCAGCGGCAATCGGGGCCAGGCCGTCCGCAAAACGGCTTGGCATGCCATTTTGGACATACCAGTAGTATCCGCCGCCGCTGAGTAACACGGCCCCCAGTGAGGCAATCAGCCATATAACGCGCTTGCTGGTTCGCTTTCTGCTGCGAGTCGGCATCTCAACGAAGCGGTAAGTCGCAGTGGCAAGTATGACAGACATCAAAATCCAACAAAATACCATCGTTCCATCGACAGAATTGGTCACACTCAATCTGCCGAAAGCAAATATCGGCTGGTGCCAAAGGTAGAGGGAATATGATATCAGGCCGACAAATACAAATGGCTGGGAGGAAAGCGCTCGTGTAATGGGATCGCCGTGCCCTGTATACCAGATAAGCAATGCCGTTCCTGCAACCGGGATCAACGTTACAAGTCCTGGGTGATGCCACTGCGGCCTCATCAGCGGCACCGAGCAGATCAGGAGCGCCAAACCGACCGCAGGCGCGACTCGCGAAGAGCGCATCGACACAAGCCGGCCGCCAGTCAATTCACGTCTTGCCAGAAACACCCCCAACCCTAGTTCCCAGATTCGGGTTGGCAGTAGAAAAAAAGATGCGTCCGGGAAATGCCGCGTCATCCACTCCGCAAGAATGAACGAAACGACGAGCCCAATGCACAGGATGGCTGTTAAAAATTTCCGAGAAAATTTCCACACCAGTAGAAGAAAGCAAGGGAAGATCACGTAGAACTGTTCTTCGACCCCCAAGCTCCAGGTGTGAATTAATGGACGAAAAAGATTGTCGGCTGCGTCATAGCTCGCAACATGCCAGAAATATAGATTGGAGGCTGAAAACACGGTTGCCAAAAGGCTCGCCGAATAGTCTCTAAAGGCACTCGGCAGCATATATAGCCAAGCGAAGGGGATCGTTACTGCTAAGACGGTATACAGCGCAGGTAGGATCCGTCTCGCGCGACGCTCGTAAAAATTGGCGAACGAGAAAGTCCCATCCATGACTTCCCGCTGTACAATCGAGCCAATCAGATAGCCGCTAATAACAAAAAAGACATCAACGCCAATAAAACCGCCCGCAAAGGGGTCAAGGCCCGCGACGCGAAGCCCTGAATGGTAGAGGATCACCAGAACGACTGCGATCGCCCTCAGGCCGTCAATTTCGCGGCGATATCCAACTTGACCGGCCGGGGTCGTGGCCACGATCCCACTCTGGGCAGCTCCCGTGTCTTGGTTCGCATTGCGAGCAGGATGATGGGCTTCGTACGGCAGACCTCGATCAATGCTGAGGGAACCATATGTCAATGGCGCAGCTGACTTTTCGTGAAACTCACTCATGTCAAAGGAGGCCCTTCCCTTGGATGCGTCTATCAGGATGCCGGCGTGCTGACGCTCGGATCGGCCTGAAGCTGCTGCTGCAGCTAGGTCGTTGTGCTTTTTGCGGCTCCGATGACAAGGAAATCGATGTGCTCACCCGCATTGCGAAAATCCTTTAACCGCCGATTTCGCTGGTTAGGTCGGTCGCCAAGCCGGCTTTGCGGGAGCAAAGCGCCCTGTCATAGATCTTCATGACATTTTCGACATGGCGGTGCGTGCTGTAGGAGAAGAAGGCGTGGTCGCGGGCTGCATCGCTGATCCGGGCCCAGAGCGGCGGATTGGACAGCAACCGCGATAGCGGCTCCATGAAGGCCCCGGCGTCTTCCGGTGTGACCAGAAATCCGGTCCGCCCGTTCTCGATAGCTTCCGGATTGCCGCCATGATCGGTTGCAACCACCGGCGTCCCAAGAAACATCGCCTCGATAAGGGTTCGGCCGAAGGGCTCTCCCATGGCGGGAACCACCAGAACATCCGTTGCCGCGAGGAAAGGTTCGATCGGGTTGCGAAAACCCATGAAGCGCACCGTTTGGCCGAGCCCGCGCTCGGCGCAGCGCACGCGGGCGGCCGCTTCAAGATCTTGCGAGCCCGCGGGTGAATTCCCGAACACGCAGCCGACGACCGGGATTTGCGGATGCTCCCGCACGAAACGATCAAGGATATCGATGAAGAGGAGCGGCCGCTTTCGTTCGATCAGCCCGCCGATGAAGCTCAGGACGCGTGTTCCTGGTGCAAGGCCTAGCTCGTCCAGAAGTGCGGCCTTGGCCGCGATCCTGTCAGGCACAGTCGACGGATGGTCGAAGGGACTATGGATGACGCTGAGCCGTCCCTTGAGGGATCTGATCGGATGCCGCGGTCGCGAAAATCGCGACACCGTCACCATGCGATGCGCGATGAGCGGCGCAAGCACGTTAGCGCCCTTGGCGTCGGGGTCGCCGCGATGATGCCAAACCAGCCGAGCACCTGCCAGCCTCGCCGCAATGCCCCAATTCACATGCGTCCTGCCGTCATTGGTGTGAACGATATCGAACTTCTGCTCCTTGATGAAACGCCGCATGCGCGGAAGCGTACTGGTCAGATAGGTCATGACATCGCCGGGGATTATTCCCTTTCCAGGCGAAGTCGTCGGCAGCGGAAAACCCGTGAAGGGCTGGCCCTCCATTTGCAGAAAGGCCGCCAGAGGCCCGGCCGTTTCCTGAAGCACCAGAATCGGAACGACCTTCGATGTATCGAGGTTCTGGATGAGCTTGAGCGCCGAGATGTGGCTTCCACCGACATCATCACCGATAAATGGAAAGCAAACCCGTATCGGCCCTTGGCTAGCTCCTCCAACCATCGCCTGTTACCCGGTCGCGGTTCCGAGGTAGCTGCCTCGTTCAAGGTAGCTGACGATCACTTCCGCGGCCTCCTCGGCGCTCAGATCCGGCGTAACGGTGATCTGTGGCGCTTCCGGGCGCTCATAGGGACTGCCGATGCCCGTGAAATTCTGGATCAACCCATTTCGGGCGCGTCGATAAAGGCCCTTCGGGTCGCGGCTTTCAGCGACCTCCAGTGGTGTGTCGATGAAGATCTCGATAAACTGCCCTGGGCCGAAGAGGTCGCGCGCCATCCGCCGCTCCGCCTGGAACGGCGAAATGAATGAAGTGAGCGCTATCAGCCCCGCGTCGACCATCAGCTTGGCGGCCTCGGCGACGCGACGAATGTTCTCCACGCGATCCGCGTCGGTAAAGCCGAGATCTCGATTCAAGCCATGGCGAACATTGTCGCCGTCCAGAAGGTAGGTGTGCCTGCCGATCGCATGGAGGCGCTTCTCCACGAGATTCGCGATCGTCGACTTTCCGGAGCCCGACAGGCCTGTGAACCACAGCACCACGGGCTTTTGACCTTTGGCGATCGCCCGCGCATTCATGTCGACATCCAGTGCTTGCCAATGGACGTTGTTCGCCCTGCGCAGACTGAAGTCGATCATTCCGGCACCGACCGTGTGGTTGTTGATCCGGTCGATGACGATGAACGCGCCGGTTTCGTGCACGTTAGAGAACGGGTCGAAGGCGAGCGGTGCCTGTGTCGTCAAGTTGACGAAGCCGACGTCGTTCTTCTCGAGGGTTTTTGCTGCCAGTTTTGCAAAATTATTGATGTCAACCCGGTGTTTTATCTGCGTAACGCTCGCACCCACCACGCTGGTGGCGAGCTTGATCAGATACGGGCGGCCGGGGATCAATGGATCCTCGTGCATCCAGAGCAGATGGGCCGCAAACTGGTCTGACACTTCCGGGCGCTCCGCCGCCCCCGCCAGGACGTCGCCGCGAGAAACGTCGATCTCGTCTTCGAGCGTCAGCGTGACAGCCTGGCCGGCCGCTGCCTCCGACAGGTCTCCGTCCTGGGTGACGATGCGCTTGACCAGGCTCGTCACGCCGGATCGTGCCACGACCACACGGTCTCCCGGCCGGATCACGCCGGCGGCGATGGTGCCGGCAAACCCGCGAAAGTCGAGGTTCGGGCGATTGACCCATTGCACCGGCATCCGGAAAGGCGCGCTACGGCGGTCTCGTTCCACCTCGACTGTTTCTAGATGCTCGATGAGCGTCGGGCCCCGATACCAAGGCAGGTTCTCGCCTTTCGAAAGAACATTGTCGCCATAGCGCGCCGACAGCGGGATGGCATCCAGAGACGCGAAGCCAAGCGGTTCCGCGAAGCTTCGATAGGTCGCCTCGATCTCGTCGAATACCGTTTGCGAATAATCGACCAGGTCGATTTTGTTGACCGCAAGGACGACATGCCGGATTCCGAGCAGCGAAACGATGAAGGAATGTCGGCGTGTCTGGGTCAGAATGCCCTGCCGCGCATCGACAAGAATGATCGCCAGGTCGGCGTTGGATGCGCCAGTAGCCATGTTGCGGGTGTATTGCTCATGGCCGGGCGTGTCGGCGACTATGAATTTGCGCCGCTCCGTGGCGAAGAAACGATAGGCCACGTCGATCGTAATGCCCTGTTCGCGCTCGCTGGCCAGACCGTCGACCAGAAGGGCGAAGTCGAGATCGCCGCCGGTTGTGCCGTGGCGTTGGGAATCGCGGGTAAGTGTGGCAAGCTGGTCTTCCATCAGCAGCTTCGTGTCGTAGAGCAGCCTGCCGATCAGCGTCGACTTGCCGTCGTCCACGCTGCCGCATGTCAAAAATCGCAGCAGGCTCTTCTTCTCGTGGACAGCAAGATATTGCGAAGTGATCTCGTCTATCGAAGAAGATTCGAGTTCCGCGGTTTGAGCAAAACCCAGCATCAGAAGTACCCCTCGCGCTTTTTCTTTTCCATCGATGTTGCCTCGTCATGGTCGATCAGCCGACCTGATCGCTCGGAGGTCCTCACGACAAGCATTTCCTGGAGCACTTCGGGAACAGACGCGGCAGTGCTTTCAGTGGCCGCGGTGAGGGGATAGCAGCCAAGCGTGCGGAAGCGTACCGAGCGCATTTCGGGGGATTCGCCTGGGCGGAGCGGCAGACGATCGTCGTCCACCATGATCAACTGTCCGTCGCGCTCCACCACGGGGCGTTTGGCCGCGAAATACAGCGAGACGATGGGGATGTTCTCCCTCATGATGTACTGCCATATGTCGGTTTCGGTCCAGTTCGAGAGAGGAAAGACCCGGACGGACTCCCCTGGTTTCAGCCGGCCGTTGTAGAGGTTCCATAGTTCCGGGCGCTGGTTCTTTGGATCCCAGCCATGGCTATCGCTGCGCAGCGAAAACACCCGTTCTTTCGCGCGGCTCTTTTCCTCGTCGCGCCGCGCGCCGCCGAAAGCGGCGTCGAAGCCGAGCGAGGTCAGTGCCGATTTCAGCGCCTCCGTCTTCATGATCTGCGTGTAGGTCGACGAGCCATGTGTAAATGGCGTGATCCCTTCGGCCAGGCCGGCCTCGTTGCGACGCACCAGCAGCTTCAGGCCAAGCCGCGCGACAGTCTCGTCGCGGAAACGGATCATTTCTTTGAATTTCCACGTCGTGTCGATGTGGAGAAGGGGGAACGGCAGTTGCGACGGATAGAAGGCCTTCATCGCGAGATGGAGCATTACGGCCGAGTCCTTGCCCACCGAATACAACATCACCGGGTTGCGCAGTTCGGCGACGACCTCGCGAATGATATGGATTGATTCAGCCTCGAGTCGTTGCAGATGTGTGAGCCACGAAGGAGAGGAAGGCGAGCGCCGCTGCGCTGCAGGCAAAGTGACCAGGGCTTGAGGTGCCTGGGCTTGAGGCGCAAGAGCTTGAGGTGCAAGAGACATCTAGATCGCCTTTGAAGGGGCAAGACTTGCTTGGTTGAGAGCGTCCGCCGGCGGGGTTTGCCGGTCGGGATGATGGGCGGTCTTGAGCGCCTGTCGCAACGAAAGCGCCAGGCCGAAGGCCCACAGAATGCCCAGGACGATATGGGCAATATTGCCCCCCATCGCGCCGATCCGCGGGATGAGCAGGAGGGCCGTCACGTGGAAGGCGGCTGTGGCAACGACAACAATGCGCAACACCTCACGTTGCCGGCCCATGGCAAGCAGCGCCGAGCGGGCGGCTGAGCCCGAAAGCACGAACGTGACCGCCACCATCTGCACGATGACGAGGCTGGCTGCGCCTATGAACTCCGGTCCCGCGGTCCAGGCGAGCAGCGGCCGGATGAGCACCGCCACGACCAGGACGCAAATGACGCCAAAGCAGAGCAGCATGGCTTCGGTCTGAAAGATCACCCGCTTGAATTCCTCGATGCTGCCTTTTGCCCAAAGGCGGGCGACATCGGGATAGAGAACGTTTTGCACCTGCGGGCCTACTTGCTGGCCGACGCGGCCTATACGCTTGGCGATCTGGTACAAGCCAGCCGAGGCCGGGTCGGCTAGCCATCCCACCAGCAGCGTATCGAGTTCTTGCGCGCTCGCGCGCAAAGTGAGTGAGATGTTCGACGACCACGCGAAATTCCAGATGCCAGGGAAGCGGCGTGTGATGCCGGCCAAAGGCGCGCCCAGGACATTGTGGACACCCTGCCTGTGTAGCGCGCGCATGGTCAGCGTCAGGAGCGCCAAGGAGCCGAGGATCTGCGTTCCGGCCCAAACCGCCGTGAAGTAAGCGAGATCGCCGTTGAGCAGCACGCCGAGCAGACACAGCAATACGCGCAGAACGGCGTTGAGCAGCTGCCCATAGGCGAGGAGGCGAAAGTTGCCGGCCATGCGTTGGACAGCCACGGGGACGCCGGAAATCTGAAATAGCAGAACGCTGGAGTAGAGAACAAGAAGATGCACAATTTGCGTCGACCAACCGAAAACCGGCGCAATGAGAAGGGCCGCGCCAATGGCGACGACCCAGGCGCTGACAGCGGCGCCGACATCGATAAGCAGGCCGAACTTCATGAGGACGCGCAAATTCTCGTGGCCCTCGGATGCGTTCATGCCGGCTGCGTATTTGATAATTGGCTGCCACGACTGGAAGCTGACAACGCGCTCGACGACCCTTGTGAACGCGATGATCAATGCAAGCTCACCATAGTTCGTCACGCCAAGCGCTCGTGCTGAAAGCGTAAAGGCTACAAGCGCCAGCAATGAGCCAAGAAAATTGCCGGTCAGAAGGTGTGCGATATTGGCCAGGCGCGTGCGGCCCGCACTCTTGCGCCTGGCAGCTTGCAGCACCCGTCGAGCCAGTCTTCCGATCATCGCAACCGTAGCCAAAGTCGCCCCGCTCATTCTTGATCGGCAGTACGCGTCCCTTGGTCGTTCTCCGGGATTGTTTCTGCCGATGCATCCATCATCGGCAGAAACCAGAAAGCCGCCACGACCAAGTTTGGTCCTGTCGCAACCCCAATAAGCTAGGACTTGATCGCCGCTACGACCGATGGCCTACCCCATTAGCGGTAGCAGCTTCATGGCCGTTTTATCGCTAAATATATGCGGAACAAAAAAGTAGAACTATAATACATACCGAACCAATAAAGAGAAAATTGCCTAGATATTTGGCTTTGTAAATTTAAATAAAAGCAAACGGCTCCATATCCTATTAATCTCCTCGGGATGAAGCACGACATATATGGTGCGCCTCTTTCGCTGTTGGTCGAGGATTGATCTAAGGTTGGATCCGGTAAGAGATATGCCGAAATCCGACGGGCCCGAATAGGCTTGGCCGAGCATGCGATCCAGCATCAACTCTCCCAAGGCCGGAGTGTAACGCGCAGAGCTCCAGTACCACCGCATCGTCTGATGACGATCGCCCGGATCCGGAATGTCTTCCATTGTAACGGAGTTATAGCCGCTAAAATCCCACAGTTTCACTTCAGACGTGGCTGTCTTGGATGCGTTGACCTGACTTACGGTATACGTCAGATCCACACGCCAGCGGTCGTAAACCGGGAGTAGCCCCATGGCCCTGAGTGCTTCCATCTGACGAGCATGTATCGGCGAAATGAAGAGCGTGACGTCTACTCCAGCGGCGGTGAGACGATCCAGCAGGTCATGCAACAGGCCGATTCTGGTGATGTCATAATCGAAGCTGCCGGGAGACGAAAACTCCGCCATCAACCGATTCAGCCTCTGGTCGGACACCTGTCTGTAGCTGTAATTATGTGCCAACATGATCTGGTGAAAACCGTCTTCCTTGTCGGTCTCCCGAAATCCAATGCTGTTGGCGTGCACCGTCCGCAAAGCGTCGATAAAGCTTTCGGGGGAGAACAGGGACCGCGCATAGACGATAGGCATTGGAACTCCGGCAAAGCCGGACTCCGGAAAATCTTGGGTTTCCGTTCGGTCCGCCTCAAACATGGAGAAATCGAGATTGACGATCATCCGGCGGGGTGCGCCGTGAGCCAGGGCGAACATGCCAATGTCATAGAGTTCGACCATGCTCGCATGCGGAACCGCGGCATTGTAGGCCTTCAGCCTAGCTAGGCTCGGTCCGGCGGGATCAAGCCCGACGCGCGCCCGCGAGCCGCCGAGGATCAAAGTGTCGTAGTCGGTGAGCCATAGACGTAGTGAGCGCTCGGCTGTCGTACCGATCGAAAGGCGATGTGTCTTTTCGGCATTGAAATCAGGAATCTCCAGATGATGGTTGATCCCATATGGATCGACAACAAAAACGAAAGCGGCAGTCCCAAGTTCTAGCAGAATACCGATGGCTGCAACCCTTGCGGCCAACCGTGGCAGGCGCGATCCAGACGTCCTCAACGGCCCGCCCGACTGCAAAACCTGCGAGCCCATGAACTCGGGCATGGTGGCGTGTCCCGCGGCGCTGATCCCCTCTCGGGTGAAGATCTTGTAAAAGGTCAGGCAGAGAATTTTCAGGTCAAGTGCGAAGGTCCGGTGATCGACATACCAGACGTCCAGGACGAAGCGGTTCTCCCAATCAAGTGCGTTGCGGCCGTTCACCTGCGCCAAACCTGTGATGCCGGGAATGACTTGGTGACGACGCGCCTGCTCAGGGCTATAGCGGGGGAGATACTCCATCAAGAGGGGACGAGGCCCGACGAGGCTCATCTCACCCCGCAATACATTGATCAATTCGGGCAGCTCATCAAGGCTGCTTGCGCGCAGAAAGCTGCCAAAGCCAGTCAGCCTGTCAGCATCGGGAAGCAGCCGGCCATGACGATCCCGACGATCGGTCATCGTTCTGAACTTGATTATCTTGAATGGTTTCCCGTGCAGGCCGGGACGTTCCTGGCGGAAAAAAACAGGCCGCCCAAGAAGCAGCGCGACTGCTATCGAAAGTACCGCGATGAAGGGCGACATCAGCAGCAGAAGGCAGGCGGCACCGAGCAGGTCGAACGTGCGTTTCATGAGCGATGCTCCTTTCATCAGCATGCCTGCCGCGGCTCGCTGATACGTCCTCTGGCCAACCGCAAGGCTTCGTAGTGGTCAAAAGCCAAGCCACGCCACGGGACACAATCTCGAAAGTCTACATGTAGCCTTGTGTCTTGAGACCGATCCCAATCAGGGACGATGTGCGGGCATTGCCTTCGCGCGACAGGTCGCCGCTTTTAGTTACATTGGCTGTAAAGTGCGCCTATCAAAGATCATTCTCCGGATGAACATCAGGATATGTGCGCCAGATTTGAAAACGCTCGAGGTGTTCTTGTCCGGCATTGGATATTTTTCATTCGTAGATCGCGAACCTGAATAACTGAGTTCGTGATCGATTGCCTTCATTTTCAGAATTTCGTCAAAGCGGAGTCCCATTTTTCCGCAATCTGCTGCATTGAGAACCGATCGATCGTTTTCCGGGCCGATCTACCCATTTTGTGGCGAAGAGCATTGTTTCGCATCAGGCATGCCATCGCGGATGCCAACTCGGCAACATCGTCGACTGGTACCAGCAGACCCGAAACGCCTGGTTCGATGATTTCGGATGGACCGAAATCGCAGTCCGTTGCGACGACGGGCAGGCCTGCCGCCATCGCCTCGATCAGCACGTTGGGAAAGCCTTCGTAGCGTGACGGCAGGACAAAGAGGGAGGCGTCGCGCGCCCATTCGCCCGGACGCTCGGTAATGCCGGCAAGCTTTACCCTGTCCTCCAAATCCAACGCATCGATCTGACGTTGAAGAAGAACCCGATCAGGTCCCTCGCCGAAGATTGTCAACGCCCATGCCGGAAATTCGCTGGCGACTTTAGCAAACGCCTTTATCAGCGTGTCGAAGCCTTTCTGTTCCACCAGGCGTCCGACGGCGACCAGGCGAAACATCTCATTGCCATGGTCTTTGTAGGCATCGGTCGCCTCGCACGGATTTCCCATGACCTCGCAAGGATTTCCGATAACGTGGGCTTTTTTTCTGAGCGTATCCGGAAGCGTCTTGACAATCGCATCAGTCTGCATGACGAGCCGATCCGCCTGTCGAAGTATGATGCCAGAAACGAGCCGCCAAGCGGCGTGTTTTTTCTGCGCTTTGGGATTGTTTCTTTCCGAGATAATAACCCGGATGCCAAGATTTTTCGCCGCCAGCAGGCAAAGAATATTAATCTTTGTTAGAAATGAAACGATCAGAGTGGGCTGAAGCTGCTTGAATTCCGCGCGCAACACGACCACGCGCCGCAAGCTGCGGACAAATCCGAGTTTCGAAAGCCGCGAAGCTCCATCCTCTACAAGTCTGTGGACGGTGACCTTCGGGTGCAGGGCAAAATAGCTCTTGTCTTGCTCTCCCACGAAAGCAAATAGATGGACTTCATCTCCGCGCCTGCATCGATCTGCGGCAAGCAGACTGACGACGCGCTCCGTCCCTCCTGCACCCAGGCCCGCCTGCACAATCGCAAGTCGCATTTACTCCCCTCTTAACGTCAGGACGTCGATGGATTATTTCCATACTTCTCGGCGATCTCCGCCAAGTTGCTGCATGGATTGGTGGAAAGGGATTCGACGACAGGAAGATCTCTCTTGATCGTCTCGCCTTGGCCGTGTTCATCCATGAATTGGCGGCGAAGTTCATACCAGCCGCATGCGAGCCGCGTTCCGCCACGGGCAAGCAGTTCGATCGCGGCTGGAGTTAGCCAGTCGATGCAGGTCTGCTCAATGAGTTCGGCTTGCGCATCACTAAGATGATCGGAAAAGCCGCCGACCTTGCCGGGACGCGCATGCTGGCTTTCGCCATCGTGGGCCGCTAGGCCGCCCGCCATCTCATGCTCACGCATTACATCGAAACGCGAGGCGTCGATAGAATCCTGAAGCGCGCGCACGGACGGTGTGTGGCCGAGAAATCTCAGGATACGCGTGCAGGCACCCATAGGGTCCTCCGTCAGTTCCCCATAGCCCAATACTGCACTTACGTGATGCTTTAGACCTCTACCCCAATCATTCAGATATACTATCAGAGCCGGCAGGCCTTGTTCGCGATCGGCAATGAACGCGTCCATGGTGCCTTCGAAGCAGCGTTTGTGACGTGTGGCATCGAAATAAGCTGACACGATTACGTCGCGCGGATCTCGAGTCATGAAGATGATGGGTCGGTTGAGAAAAAGCGAGCGTCTATAGGTGAGGTGCGAAACCAGGACGAGCGGCACACGATGGCGCTCATCTGTGTAACGAAAAGCCGGGATGCCCCTCGTCGGATCGAGATCGAAATCCGGAAGAACCTCGAACATTGGCGAAAGATGGACATTTTCGCCGTTGGCGTGGCGACGAAAGTATTCCGAAAGGATATGTCTAAGCTGGGTTGCTCCGGATTCGGGATAGGAGACAAGAAACGCGTCTGCGCCCGACGCAGCCCAGGTCATCCTGATCCGGGCGTCGATCTTATGCAATGTCAGACGGGTGGTCGTCAGCATGGTGACAGGTCTTCAGTCCTTGGGGATCGTAGCGCAGCATGTATGACGTCGCAGTCGAAGGACGCGATGGGCGGGCTGCCGGCCATGGCCTTGAGTGGTACCGCGCAATCTTCGTAGCGGGACGAAAGCACAAATGCGTCGGCGTCCAGAAAGCAGGATCGCCATGCGTAGCAGATCAGATCCGCCCTTCCCGACTGTAGTGGCGCTGCGATCCAGGAATGCCAAGCCGGCGAAGCTGTCCATCGCGTATTCCAATCCCGCTGTCGCAACCCCTAAATACCCAGCTTTCTTTGAAGGGACGAGTTGCACATAGGGATGCATCGCCGGCTGCCGTTTACCTCTAAAGGAGGACTTGGGCGCAGAAACGAAGCAGACAATAGAAGAGATCTGTGTCCATCTATCGCTCACGCCGGTGAGTTGGAGCCCTGAATTCATGCGCATAGCCTTTGTCGGTGCGGTGGAGGGATCTCGGGTCGCATTCGATGCCCTTGTCGAAGCTGGCATGACGCCTTCGCTGCTTGTCACCCTTGCGGGCGAAGCTTCCAAACGCCATTCCGATTTCGTCGATCTGGCGGGGCCGGCACGTCTGGCCGGGGCCGCGGTCCACCTGACCAAGGACATCAATGCGCCCGACACGATCGACAGGCTCGAAGCCGAGCGGCCCGATTTGACGATGGTGGTCGGCTGGTCGCAAATCTGCCGCGGCGAATTTCGCTCGGTCGCCCGATATGGCTCGATCGGCTTTCACCCGGCGCCGTTACCGCGTTTTCGGGGCAGGGCGGTGATCCCCTGGACGATCATTGCGAATGAAAAGGAGACGGGCTCGACTTTCTTCCGGCTCGACGAGGGTGTCGACAGTGGCCCTATCGTCCTCCAGAAGCTTTTTGCCGTGGCACCGGACGAGACCGCGCGCTCGCTCTACGACAAGCACAAGCAGGCACTGTTCGAGATGACGCCGCTTGTCGTTTCGGCGATAAGTCGTGACAAGGCCGTGGGCGTCGCGCAGGACGAATTCCTTGCCAGCTATTGCGCAAAGCGCACGGCCGATGACGGAATAATCGACTGGAGCGATGCTGCCGAGAATGTCCTTCGTTTCGTCCGCGCCGTCGGCGATCCCTATCCGGGCGCCTTCACTTTCACTGCCGGTGCCAAGATCGTGATCGACAAGGCGCGCATGTTTGCCCCGCCTGGGCGCCATATCGGGCTGACCGGCCAGGTCCAAACTCATACCGACAGCGGCTTTACAGTGCTTTGTGGAGACGGAGCCGCCATTGAGGTGACATCCTGGCATGGCGAAAGGCCCAGGATACATGCCAAGCTGGCCTCGGCATGACCAACCTGTGTCGCGCCAAGGACCTAGGCGCGTGCACGGAGCACAGGTCTGCGCGCTTCAGGCGGCGATTGTCGGCCGCGACGGCCGTTCTTCCAGATACCAGCGTACGAAGGCGGTCACCCCGTCCTCGACGCTGGTGCAAGGGCGAAAGCCCGTAAGGGCCTCCAGCAGGCGGGGGTCGGCATAGGTTGCCCGCATGTCGCCAGCCTGCATCGGCAACATCTTGCGGATGGCGCGTTTGCCCAGGCAGTTCTCGATCGTCTTGACGAAAGGCAGCAGCCCGACAGGCTCGCCGCCGCCTATGTTGACGACACGCCACGGCGCGACGGGTGACAGCGTGTCGACGACGCCGGGAGCGGACGCCGCGCGACCTGTCGCAGGCGTGCATTCGACGAGTCGGACGATGGCTTCGACGAGATCATCGATATAAGTGAAATCGCGCTTCATCAGGCCTTCGCCATACACTTCGATCGGACGGCCGTTCTCGATCGCGTCGACAAATTTGAAGAGGGCCATGTCGGGCCGGCCCCAGGGGCCATATACGGTGAAGAAGCGGAAGCATGTGGTCGGTGTTCCGAAGATATGTGAATAGGAGTGCGCCATCGCCTCCATCGCCTTCTTCGTGGCCGCATAGAAGGTTAACGGCCAATCAGCCTTGTCGGTTTCGACGAATGGCATCTTGTCGTTCGCTCCATAGGCCGAGCTCGTGGACGCAAGGAGCAAATGCCGGGGCTTGAGATCACGCGCAAGCTCAAGGACGTTGAACGAGCCGACGAGATTGCTGTCCGTGTAACTTCGCGGATTGTCGATTGAGTAGCGGACACCGGCCTGCGCGGCCAGATGCACGATCACATCGGGCCGGGCGGAGTCCGCGGCGCGGCGAAGGGCATCCAGGTCTTCCAGTTGGCCGATATGGGCGCGAAAGGCGTCGTATCTTTCAAGCAGGGCGTGTCGGGACTGCTTCAGGACGATGTCATAGTATGGCGTCATGCCGTCGAAGCCGGTGACGCGATGACCGTCGTCGAGCAGCCGGCGCGCCAGGTGAAAACCGATGAATCCTGCGGTGCCGGTGACCAGATACCTCATTCCGCGGCCGCGGCGAAAACTGCCTTGTCTCCGACCGCTCCCTCACCGATATTCACGTACTCGAAGCCGTGCTTGGAGATGTCTTCCCGCCGGTAAATGTTGCGCAGGTCGACCACCACCCGTTTCGACATCGTGCGGGACAGTCGTTCAAAATCCAGGGCGCGGAACTGATTCCACTCGGTCACGATGACCAGCGCGTCGGCGCCCTCGGCGCATTCATAGGCGCCTTCGGCATAGCTTACGCTTGTGCCGAGCACGATTTTCGCCTGTTCCATGCCTTCGGGGTCATACACTCGGACATGTGCTCCAAAATCGATCAAGGCCTGGATGATCGAGAGGGAAGGCGCTTCACGGATGTCATCGGTGTTGGGTTTGAAGGTAAGACCCAGCAAGGCCACTGTCTTTGCGCGGACATCTCCGCCGCAGGCAAATACGATCTTGCGCGCCATGGTGCGTTTTCGCTGGTCGTTCACGGCAACCGTCGTTTCGATCAGGCGCAATGGCGCGCCGCTGTCCTGCGCCGTCTTGACCAAAGCCAGCGTGTCTTTTGGAAAACAGGATCCTCCATAGCCCGGGCCGGCGTGCAGGAACTTTGAGCCGATGCGATTGTCGAGCCCGATGCCCCGCGCTACCTCGCGCACGTTCGCGCCCACGC
The DNA here is from genome assembly GCF_006442695.1 of Mesorhizobium sp. B2-3-7. Lineage (NCBI taxonomy): Bacteria > Pseudomonadati > Pseudomonadota > Alphaproteobacteria > Hyphomicrobiales > Phyllobacteriaceae > Mesorhizobium > Mesorhizobium sp. B2-3-7. The sequence continues at coordinate 146,066 of NZ_VFVV01000014.1, forward strand.
TCTCGCAGAGATCCGCGATCTCGTTGATGAACGTGATCTTGAGCGCCAGGAAGGCGTTGGCCGCATATTTGATCAGCTCGGACGTGCGGCGGCCGGTAAACAGGATGGGTGCCTGGTTGAGATAGAGCGGCCGATACACCTCCGCCATCACCTCCCGGCCACGCTCGTCCGACGGGAGGCCGATAACGATCCGGTCTGGTCGTTTGAAGTCGTCGATCGCGGCTCCTTCGCGCAGGAATTCCGGGTTGGAGACGACGGCCACATCGGCTAGGGGATTGCATTGGCGAATGATCCGTTCGACCTCATCCCCCGTGCCCACCGGCACCGTGGATTTGATTGCCACCACGGTGAACCCGTGAACAGCGGCCGCGATTTCCCGGGCCGCTTCGTAGACATAGGACAGATCGGCATGGCCGTCGCCTCGCCTCGAAGGCGTCCCGACGGCAATGAACACCACGTCCGCATCGGCGACTGCCGCTGTAAGCGTGCTGGTGAAGGTGAGCTGGCCGCTCGCGGAATTCTTGTCGACGAGGTCGTCGAGACCTGGCTCATAGATCGGCATTCTTCCGGCCTGGAGATCGGCAATCTTGGCCTCCGCCTTATCGACGCAGACGACTTGATGGCCGAAATCAGCCAGGCAAGCGCCCGATACAAGACCCACGTAACCCGAACCAACAATCGCGATGCGCATGTAACCGCCACTCTGATGATGACAACTGACGCGATTAAGCCAGCAGCGGCCAAGAAAATGGAGTGCGCAATCGGATAAGACATTACCACTTCCGAGACCTGGTATGGGCCCGGACGGTCGTCTGGCGCGGTTTGACAACGCTAAGTGCTGATGGCCATTGCAAATGGACGAGACGAGATGATCTGGCGCGTAGCCACGCTCGGCTGCAAGCCGGCTGACGGCGCTTTATTGGCGCGTCGATTGCTTGAGTTCATTTTCCGTCAAAAATTCCGGTCGGCTGCCGTTTGGTCTTCTTGCCATGTTCCTAGAGGTAGCTCGGTTCTCGCTTCAACTTGCCGTCCGGGAGCCGAGTCAGGAAATTGCCCTCGAACAGCCTCGCCTGAGCTTGATAGATCTTCGTCCGGGTGAGACGGCGCGCTGGAGTGTTCTGCCGTGACGAACAAGGCTAGGCAGAGCACGCCGAGGCCGGCAGGGCGATTTTCCGGTCCATGCAATGGAATTGTTGCAGGGGCTGCGCGGTCGCGTTTGCCGGCGAACATTCAAAGAATGTAGCTGTGGGCCTCGCTTTCCGTCGCACTGTCAGCCGCGGAGACAGGCTTGGCGAAGAGGAAGGCACCATCTCGCGAGAACAGATCCGCCGGCATCATCTGGAACTCGCGCTGCGAATGCGGGACATCCAATTCACGATCGACAATATGCCAGAGGCTGTTGAAGAACGATCCGTCGGCTTGCCTCATGCTTTCCCCCCGAAGCGGCTTTCTCGATGAGAAAACCGTTGCTGGATTGGCCCACATGTCGGCAATGGCGATATCGTAATAGCCGGGATGCGCGGCATTGGGTTTGATAATCGCGAAGGGCGTGTTCTTTTCCGGCCAGCCTACGCGGCCCACGGTCAGGCACTCTTCCGGCTCGGGCAATCTTGCCTCCACAAGATAGGCCAGTGCCGCATCGATGCCGCCGATTTCCGAAACGACGCAGGATGTCAGTCCCGCGCGGGCAAGCTGCATCAGCTTTCGAGCCTCTTGTTCATCCATATCGGCCCATCTCAGGAAAGCCATCCATTGCTGGTGCAGGCAGTCGTCCTTGGCCTGGCAAAGAAGTCGTCCTGCCTCCAAAGCGGATTCGACCCTCCTCCTGTCCGCCTCCGCGAAGGCTTCCCGCGCAGGGCGAATTCGGCCGGCAATTTCCATCAGGTCATTTGAGATGTTTTTCATATCCTCCTCCCCAGGCGGATTTCTAATCTGATTTATGCGCTCCATGATGCGTTGGTTTTGTATTGCGTAGAAGGCCATCACGGGAACGCGTGAGATATCTTAGTGGCGTGGCCAACCTATTCTTTTGAGCAAGGGTCCCACTTCCGACTGTCGGCTGATCCGCGCGCGATTGTGTTCGCTACTACTTGCTGCCATAGCTTCGCTTTCGTCATTGTCGGCGTCGCCTGGTCCACAAGACGACGTCTGCAAATTCTGCCGTCCGATCCGCCGAACGCCGTCTGCCGGGCGGTATGCGCGCGGTGGATGCTCGGGACCCAACGCTGGTCGCGACATGCAAACTTCTGGCTTAATTTTTCGACGATTGAAGAATGCGCGTACCCTATCATTTCGGTTATGGTGCTCATCCAACCAGACCTGGAGACCTGCGCAGTAAGGAGTAGTCAGAAGAGCTGGAGAAAGCCCGAATGACGGCGAAGGAAGAAAATCCACACGCCTTTGGGCGAATGGAAGTAGGCGCCGTATCTTTCAACGAACTTGCACGCCCAAGGCTCTTGAAGTCATAGCGAAGGGCAATCTGGCTTGAAGAGTGGGGCGATCCGGAACTCCATGACAGCAGTGGCCATCACAGCACCCGCTCGGGCGGGTTGGCGGTTTCGACAGCCGAGCGTCATTCCGGGTTTCGGATTGACGCTCGGCTT